>CAZDTD010000381.1:0-3446 GCA_964507995.1 uncultured Pirellulales bacterium
TCCGGTGCGTGGTGCTGTGGTCTGCGCTGGCGTACAACCTGATGCACTTCGGCAGAGTGTTGTTGAGCCCGTGAGAATCAGGAAAGGGTACAAATTGCCGCCGTGACAAAGAGGGCCTGTGCCACGAGGACACAGGCCCGATCTTAGTACAAGTTGCATCTCCCGGCCGTTTCTGCCGGAATCGCGCCGGTTACTCCAGCGGACAACCGACTCCAATGTCATCGATGTAGATCGTCCCGGTGCCGCCGGCGCTGGGGCTGGTCTTGCTGCCCGTGCCGATGACCAGTGACTTGATGGCGGTGACCTTCACACCGGCCGAGGTGAAATCGCTCAGTGGGATCTGCCAGTGTTGCCACTCAATTCGTGCGGTGGCATACGAATCGGAGTTCACGATGGTCGCGCTTTTGCCCGAACTGTCCTTGACCGTCAGGTAGACGGGCTCGGCCGAGTTGCCTTCCTGTTGTGTAGCGCCGATCTCCGCGATCTGCCAACTGCCGGTAACGGCGCCGGCAGTCTCGATGTTGGAGAACTCCGCGCCCGTCAGGGCCGCGGAATTGTGGCTGGTCAAGGCCAGGCCGATCAGGACCGGGTCGCTCATGGAGATCGTCTGGGGCGTGCCCATCTGGGTCCAGGTGGCGCCGTCCGGGGAAATGTAGCCGGAGAAGGCGGATCCCGTACGCTCGATCTTCACCCAATATGGAACCTTCACGAGTTGGGGGGCATGGTTGCTGTCGGAGCTATTGCCGCTCGTCAGTCGGTACTGCCACTGTGCACCATTGCAGTTGGTGCCCGGAATCATCGCCATGAACGCATTGATCGACCCGCTGTTGGTGTTCTGGCGGATCATGACGCCGCCCTTGGTGTATCCATCGGCGGCGTAGAGACTGTCAACGCGGGCGACGATTGTGCCGTTGCCGCTGAGACTCTTATAGGCGAAGCGGAAGTAGTCCGCCGAACCCCAAATATCCGATCCGATGGCGTTCATCAAAACGGTGCCGGAGGAGGTTTCCTCAAAGGCCCGCGGGACGCCGCGGAAGTACAGGCTCAGGGTGTCAGCCCCATGGGCGGTCCAGTCTTGCGGGGCGTCGAAGGTCCGCTCGGCTTGGGAGTAGTACGGAGATGACGAGTTGTCGTAGGTCAACGGCATGGACTGGTTGCCGCCGTGAACGATGCTCTGCTCCGCAAACGGGGATTCGTCGTATCCGACCTGCGAGCCGCTCTCGCCGTCGGTCAGGCCGTCAGTCCAGGTCTGCCAGATCGTCGTCTTGGCGTCGATATCATCGTCATAGCTCTCGAAGTCATCCACCGGGCTGAATTCCTCGGTGGTGAAGCTCCAGAGGTTGCCTGCGTAGGTATCGGCGTCGCCGACCTCATCGACTTTCCAGTAATAGGTCGTCGAGAAGTCCAGTTCAGGCGTATAGCTGTGGTCCGTCACGACGCTGCCCGAGACCAGCCCCTCGGCCACGGCGCTGGCGTCGGTGTCGATGTACACCGTATGGGAGGTCGCCTCGCGGCCCGGCCGCCAACTCAACGCGGCGTCAATGGGGACCTCTGTGTCACCGTCGGCTGGATCGGGCTCGAACGCCTGGAGCGGCACGTGGTAGAACCGAACCTCGCTGAGGCTGGCCATTGCCGTGGCGCCCCAGTTGCTATTGATCGTCAGTTTGACGTACCTGGCCGCGACGCCGCCGAAATCGATGATCGTGTTCGCTGTGTAAGTGGCCGCACCGGTTCCCTGCGCAAATTCCGGCACGTTCTCAAGCTCGGTCCAGGTTTCGCCGTCGGTGGAGTACTCGATCACGACGTCCTTGGCTCCCAAGCCCATGACGCCCTCAATCTGCGAGTTGCTGTTCCACACCCACAACTCGTAGAGGTTGTATTGCTTGTCGAATTCGTATTGGATCCAGGCGGGCAAACCCCCGCTGGGAGTGCACCACATGGTCGACAGATCCACGCCGTGCTGATCGTGCTCATTGAGGCCGGAGTTATCAATCGTGTAACTCGCGAGGGAGTTGCCTTGCTCCGCAGAAGCCGTGGCCGTCAGATTCGTGATCGGATAGCTATATGTCTCGGTGGTGAAACTCCAGGTTCTGCTCTCGAAAACGGTGTAGTCGGGAGCGGCGTTGACCTCGTCGATCCTCCAGTAGTAGGTTTGTCCGTATTCAAGCAGGCCGTCTGGATCGTAAACGGCATCCGTCTGACCCTCGCTGACGAGAACGTCGTCGCTGCCGTCGTTGACGCTGTCGAAGTTCGTCCCGAAGTACACGTTATGCGTGGCGGCGCAATCGCCTGTGGTCCAACTCAGCACCACATCCCGAGGGACGTCTGTGGCTTCTTTTTCCGGGCTGGGATTCTGAGCCTGTTCCGGGGTTCTCCCCGCCATGACCTCGAGGATTTCGTCCTGGGGGAGCGCTCGACTGTAGATCCGAAGGTCGTCGATCATGCCGTTCCAGTATCTGCCCGTCGCCCCGGAGTTGTCCCCGATAAAGACGTTGGAACCGCTGATCGAAATGGTCCCCGTGGAGGCCTCGGTAGTGTCCAGAACGCCGTCGATATAGGTCTTGGTGGTGATCCCATCAAAGGTGACGGCGGCATGGTGCCACAAGCCGTCATCCACCGGCGTGGAACTGAAGAGAGAATCTCCGGAAGTACCGCTGAGGGCGCATTCCATGTAATTGTTCTCGCCCGCTCTCGAGGATCGCCAGGAACCTTCGCCTTTCGCGATGATGGTGTTCCACCCGCGGTCGAAGGCCTCGACCGTAAACCAATAGGAAATGGTAATTGCCTTGGTGATGTTGAACTTGCTGTCATTTCCACAGTCGATGTAGTCGTCCACGCCGTCCATGTCGATGGCCATTCCGTAGCGGCCCTCCGCATAGACGGGGGCGCCATGCTCTGTGCCATCCAAGCCGTTTCCGGAACTGTCCCGGGCGTTGCCGTCAAATTTATACCATGCGACGAGATCCTGCTCGCCCGCGAAGGCCGATCCCACCGGTCCCAGCACGGCCAAAAGGAACATTCCAAGAATGGACTTTCTTAACATTACAATTCTCCTTCAAAATACACTTTAAGCTGATGTCCCATGCACGTTTGTGCGAGCAAGACACTCAGCGGTTTGCTTCTTGGGGGGGAATCAGAAGAACGATGGAATACTCTGATCTATGGCTAAACCAATTCCTTCACCCACCTCTCTCGCGTGGAAAACCCCTGCGAGCTTTCCCAATAGAGCCATCTCTACAACGTCCCTATTGTATCGTATCAGGGGGCAACAGATCAATCGCAATTCGAATTTTTCCGCCGAGGGGAGATGAAAGTATCAGGTACTTTTCCCGCGAGTTCTCAGTAGGCGGTTCCCGGTATGGCGGCTGCGTCCCCGATGTCCCTGGCTGGCGCCATTTCCACCGGATGTGCGGACTCGGGTTCTTCAGAAGGCCAGGCCGGCGTCG
>CAZDTD010000382.1:0-3410 GCA_964507995.1 uncultured Pirellulales bacterium
ATCTTCATCAACCAGATCCGCATGAAGATCGGCGTCATGTTCGGCAATCCCGAGACCACCACCGGCGGCAAGGCCCTGAAGTTCTACAGCTCGGTCCGCGTGGACCTGCGAAGGATCAGCACCCTGACGGACAGCACCGGCGCGATCGGCTCGCGGGTCCGCGGACGCATCGTGAAGAACAAGATCGCCCCGCCTTTCCGCGATACGGAGTTCGACATCATGTTCGACAGTGGCATCAGCTACGAGGGCGATCTGCTGGACCTCGGAGTCGCCGCGGAGATCGTGGAAAAGAGCGGCGCCTGGCTCAACTACGGCAGCGTCCGCCTTGGCCAGGGCCGCGAGAACGCCAAGAAGTATCTCGTGGACAATCCCGAGCTGACCGCCGAGATCAAGAACAAGATCCTGATCGCCAAGGGACTGCTGGAAGCCCCGGCGCAGGAAGAGTCGAAGTAGGTTCGAGAGAAGGCTCCTGGGAGGTTCGCAAATGCAGTTTGGCAGAACGATGCGATGGTTGCTGCTGTCCATTTGTCTGACGACCGCCGGGCTGACGTGGGCCGGCGCCGACCCGGCGCAGTCGCACTGGTGGAAGGGCAACCTGCATACGCACACCTTCTGGAGCGACGGCGATCAGTTCCCCGAGCCGGCGGCGCAGTGGTACAAGGACCACGGATACCATTTCCTGAGCCTGTCCGACCACAACCGGCTGTCGCAGGGACAGCAGTGGATGATCGTGACGGAAAAGCAACGGGCCGCGTTCGAGGCATACAAAGCTCAGTTCGGCGCCTCCTGGGTGGAAACCCGCACGGACAACGAGGGCCGCACGCTGGTTCGTCTCAAACCGCTCTGCGAATACCGCTGCCTCGTGGAAGAACCCGGCCGCTTCCTGCTCATCCAGGGCGAGGAAATCACCGAGAAGGCCCACCTCAACGTCATCAACCTCCTGGAAGTGATCCCGCCGCAGGGTGGAGCGACCATGACGGACCTCCTCCAGAACGACGTCAGCGAGGTCCTGGCCCAGCAGGAGAAGACTGGACAGGCCATGCTGGTCCACATCAACCATCCCAATTTCGTATGGGCCTTGACGGCCGAGGACATGATACCGGTCAAGGGCGCCCGGTTCTTCGAGGTCTACAACGCTCACGGCTCCGTGAACAACGAGGGGGACCACCTTCGGGCGAGTACCGAACGCATGTGGGACATCGTCCTGGCCAATCGATTGACACAGGCCGGCGGCGAAATCCTGTACGGAGTCGCCAACGACGACACCCACAACTACCACAAGTTCGATCCCCGCGCCGCCAACCCCGGCCAGGCCTGGATCGTCGTCCGGGCGGCCCGGCTGACGCCGGAATCGCTGATCCAGGCGATGAACGCCGGCGATTTCTACTGTTCCACCGGCGTGAGGTTAAAGGACGTGGCGTTTCGCGACGATACGTTGACGGTGCAGGTCGATCCGGACCCCGGCGTGACATACACGATCCGTTTCCTCGGCACGCCTCGCGGTTTCGATCCGACCAGCCGCGAAGTGGTTGACGCCGAGGGCAAGGCCGTCCATACGACGCGTCGGTACAGCCCCGAGATCGGCGTGGTGCTGGCCGAGAGCCAGGGCACAACCGCCGATTACACGCTCAAGGGCGACGAATTGTACGTGCGGGCCAAGGTCATCTCGTCGCGCAGGAACGAAAAGTCGCATGTCCCGGACGAATATGAATCCGCCTGGGTGCAACCGGTAAGGTAAGAAAATCCGAAACTTGAAATCCGAAACAACTTCGAATGACCCAAGCTCAAAATTCAAAACAGAGCGCCCGACGGGCAGCCGCGTTTCGGTCATTTGGGTTTCGTGTTTTGAATTTGTTCCGAGTTTCGTGCTTCGAATTTCGAATTTGACAGCATGTGCATAGGTGCAGTTGAAAAGAGGTACAGAACCGTGTTAACCGCTCGCGAGATCCGACAGGGCTTCATCGATTTCTTCCTCGGGAAAGAGCACACCTTCGTGCCCAGCTCCCCCATCGTGCCGCATGGCGACGACACGTTGCTGTTCGCCAACGCGGGGATGAACCAGTTCAAGGACATTTTTCTCGGACTGCGCACGCCCGACTGCCCGCGGGCGGTCAACAGCCAGAAGTGCCTTCGCGTCAGCGGCAAACACAACGACCTGGAGGAAGTCGGCAAGGACACCTACCACCACACGTTCTTCGAAATGCTCGGCAACTGGTCGTTCAACGACTACTTCAAGGCCGAGGCGATCTCCTGGGCCTGGGAACTGCTCACGAAGGTCTGGGGCATCAATCCGGACCAGCTCTACGCCACCATCTTCATGGGCGACGACAAGGACGGCATCCCTCGCGACGATGAGGCCGCCCAGCTTTGGACGAAACTGACGCCCCTCCCCGCCGAGCGGATCATGGCGTTCGGCAAGAAGGACAACTTCTGGGAGATGGGCGAGACCGGCCCGTGCGGCCCGTGCAGCGAGATCCACATCGACCTCGGGCCGGACCGCTGCGACATGAAGGACGTCCCGGGTCACAAGTGCCGCGTCAACGGCGACTGCGCCCGGTTCATCGAGCTGTGGAACCTCGTGTTCATCCAGTACAACCGCCAGCCCTCGGGCCAGCTCGTGCCGCTTGCGGCGCGGTACATCGACACCGGCGCCGGTCTGGAGCGGGTCGTCCGCGTCCTCCAGAACAAAGAGAGCAACTACGACACGGACCTGTTCATGCCGATCATCGAGCGGACCGCCCAGATGAGCGGTCACCAGTACACCTCGCAGCTCGGCAACAAGACCGACAACGCGTTCCGCGTCATCGCGGACCACAGTCGGACGCTGGTCTTCGCAATCACCGACGGCGCGACGCCTTCGAACGACGGCCGCGGCTACGTGATCCGACGCATCCTCCGCCGGGCCGCCCGGTTCGGCCGCGAACTCGACCTGCGCGAGCCGTTCCTCTATAAGCTCGTCCCGGTCGTCGCGGACTGCCTCGGCGAGGCCTTCCCCGAGATCCGCGAGCGGGCCGACTATGTCGCGACGGTGATCCAGTCGGAAGAGGCCGGTTTCGGCCGGACGCTCGACCGCGGGCTGGAAATCTTCAACACCGCCGCCGACCGTGCGGCCGGCACGGAGAAAAAGGTCCTCAGCGGCGACGACGCCTTCCAGCTCTACGACACGTTCGGCTTCCCGCCGGACCTGACACAGCTCATGGCCCGCGAGAAGGGCCTCACCGTCGACGTCAAACGCTTCGACGAATTGATGCAGGAGCAGAAAGAGCGGGCCCGCGCCGCCCAGAAGACCGATTCCCTCTTGGCAGGCCTGGTCGACAGCGACGTGCCTGCCACCGAGGACCTGCACAAGTACCAGACCGACCGCTGCGACGCGACAATCCTCGGCTGGATCGACCGCGAGGGCTTCAAGA
>CAZDTD010000383.1:0-3407 GCA_964507995.1 uncultured Pirellulales bacterium
GGCGATGTGCCGTGCTTTGTGCAGTGCGTCTACTTCAACAACTGCCCGGAATAAGCGACCTGTCGGCGGGCCCTGCCCGCGAGAATGTGCGGGCGGGCCTGGGCGCCGTGGGTCGGAACAAAAGCCGAAAAATACGTAGTTATCACAATTGTTAAGAGGGGGGAGTGCACGTAGGATATCGTCCGTGCTGCCATCTGATGGTCTGTCGTGAGGCGATACGTTACCGTATGCGAGGAGAGCGCGTTGGATTGCGGACGATGGAGATCTGCGTGCGAGGAGCTCTGCCGCTGGCGGCAGCGGCCATTGGCGATGCTGATGGTCTGTTGGCTGTGGGGGGCTGTTCTCTGGGTCGTTCTTTTCAGCCGTGGCGATGTCGTCGTTAATCCTGCCGTGGAAAGAGTTTACAGCCCAATGTCTGCGGTTGTCTCGCAGGAAGGAACCGGAGTATGCCATATGCGCCGGTGGGATGCGGTCAACGGATACAGGCCGGTTGTCAACGTGGGTTGGCGGAATCTGCGCGCCGAGAACGGCCGACTCGGCATCTTTAAGACGCCGTTGCACAAGACCATCACGATCGAGCATTTGGCGATAGACTTCTATCGCTATTCGCACGGGAACGACAGGGAGGACGTATGGAGTCTGCCGGCGGACAGGGTCGGTGTTCCTTTGGCGGCAGGGGCTCGTGATGCCGCTGCTGCCGTGCCCGACGCGGTCGGCGGAGCTGTCTGCGAAACAGGCGCCAGAAGCACACCGGTCTCTGCGAGAGGCCAGCCCGTCCATCGCTTCTGGTCGCCCGTGCTCGCAAGTCATTTCTATACGCTCGATGAAACGGAGCGGGCCGCCTTACTACGCAACTGGCCCGATGTCTGGACCTATGAAGGGGTCTTCTTCCATGCCTATCCGGCCGGTTCGCAGCCGGAGGGGACGGTCCCGGTCTATCGTTTCTGGTCCACCCCGCATCGTCGCCATTTCTTCACGACCAGCGAGTGCGACAAGAACAGGCTGATCGAGGGCCATTCCGACGTGTGGGCCTACGAGGGAATCGCCTGGTATCAGGAGCGGAACGGTTCGCCGGTTGCAGTGGGTTCTTCGACTATCGGAGAAGAATCACCAGGTTGGGCGGATGGTTTCGGACTGACCGAGGTTCAGGATCACTTGGCGGAACTTATGCAGGACGTCGGGGAACTGGGGAGCCAGTTCGCTGACGCGGACAAGAGACTGACGATTGGCGGGCCCCTGGGCGAGGCCAACAGGGCCACCAGGGTGATTGTCCAGAGCCTGAAGTATCGTCTCTTTCGCGATAGTCGACTCCAGTTGAGCGTCCAGTGTCGTTACGCCGTCGCGTCCACATCCGGCACGGAGATCCTCCTTCGGGGTGGCGTCGCCGTGTGTGCGGCCGACGGCGACAGGCTGATGAGCAATTTCATGGTGTGGGACGTGGAGAAGGACCGGTTCTCCGTCCCGGGCACATACGTCTTAGACCGGGAGGGCGTTCCGATTGGGGGGCGGGGGCTCCTTTGTGACCATCGTCTCAACGTCGCCCTCACACAGGACAGATACAGCAAAGAAGGGGAAAACAGATGGACCGGCAAAACTTCGTTCTGGCGGTAGTGGTTCTTGGGGGCATGAGTTTGTTCACACGCGTTCAGGGAGCGACCCCGAGCGCGTACACAATTCCGGCCCGGGAGTATCTCTTTACGGGAACGCTCTCCGGTTTGGCCGAGGCATACCAGGTCCTGGAAAACGGGATGAATGATGCGAGCGTAACGGGGGATAAAAGAGAACTGATCCTCCTGCACGTCGTGGCCCGGGCCGGCATGCTCGTTTTCGACCGGGAGAACGTCGCGGTCAACACGAGCCTGCTGGAGGTCGCGGAGCCCTTTGGGATCTCCGTGACGGGGGACGACCTGTTCTCCGATGATCCCTGTGATCCAGCCCGGGTCGAGATTCATTGGCCGATCGATCCCAATGACCCGAACTGCGTGCGGTTCCCGCCCGATGCGGACGTAGATGCGGCGGCCGTCGCGATCAACACGGCGATCCTCCCCGAGCTCGGCAGCATTCTCAGCGAGTTGAACCAGGTCACCAATTCGCCGGCGTTTGCCATGACCTTGACGACGGCCGAGACGGGTGGCGCATCGGCTACCGAAGTGGATTACGGTGATGTGCTCATGTTGAAGGCGGGCTTGCTGGGGGCCAAGACCCTGATCCATTCTGTGGCGAGTCCGGGGTACAATCTTGCGATTGACCTGAACGATCCCTTGTTTGCGGGCTGGCAGTGCGAGGATTTGACGTCGAGCACGACAATCGACGAGGTTCTCGACGCCTATCCCAATCTGCTCGAGATTCTGTCGGGGACGGGAGTGACCAACCTGGCGCAGGCCAAGACGAATTTGATCACGACTCTTACGGCGGTGAATGCGGCCCTGAACTTCATTGAGGGGGAGACAGACGAACAGGAAAACGATCTGCTCTACATCGAGACCGAGGAATCCGACTATCAGACAATCAGGACCGAATTGAACAAGTTCCTCACTTCGCTGCAGAACAACACGGCAGGAACATACACGGTCGAATCCAGGCAGACGTATGCGATCCGTCTGGGCGCGGAGCCTTTCGGCGAGATGGCTCTGTCGTGCGGGTTCCTGGGCTCGGACGAGCATGGCTACATGTATCTGTCGGACGCGGGCGAGTTGCCGGAATGCTGGGACATCGAGTACTTCGATATCGCCAACGGAGGGATTGAGGGAGATGCCGAAGGAATCTCAGGGGTTGGGTACCCCTATTGGGCCTGGTTCACCGGAACCATTTCGAACGACGGAAGCCAGATTACGAACCTGTCTCTTACCTACTGGAACTGGTGGTCGTCAGGTACGATCAGTGGCTTGTCGGCGCAACGGACAGGCAACGATCCGACGAATGTGCAGTTCAATCCGAATCCGCTCTTTGCGGGCTCCGTCAGTCTGAGGGACATCCTGCCCCAGTTCGACGCCAACACGCCTGTCGCGGGAACGATGGGGCACGGCGTGGGTGATGATCCGACTCTCGGCGGCATCACGCCGGGGTTGACCCAGCAGGATTGGCTGGGTACGGGCTATGAAGTCTATGGCGTGCCGGACCCCAATCTTATCGAAGGTGTGGAGTTCATGACGTTGGACTTCATGCACCACTTGGACCAGCAGCCCGGCGTGCTGACAAAGCTGGGCGCCTCGACCTCGGGGCAGACTGGGACGTTTACGGACGGCAGCAGCTACGAGTTGTACATCGTGGCGATTAGAAGTCAGATCCTCATCGATAGCGTGTATGGGCCGAGTGGCAGCTATCTCGATGACGCCAATAACATCATGGTCATGAGTTACTTCGCGTTCGACGACGGCTTCTGGTGGGATACGGAGATCGTATCCTAC
>CAZDTD010000384.1:0-3406 GCA_964507995.1 uncultured Pirellulales bacterium
TCGAAATTCAAAATTCGAAACAGGGTCTCCGAAGGGCGACAGCGTTTTCGTCATTGGAATTTGGGCCATTGGGATTTGTTTCGGATTTCGTGCTTCGAATTTCGGATTTTCCCGCTTATGGCGGGGGGCAGACTAAGGAGTGACAAGTGTCCAAGAAGGTAGCAGCGATTATTTGTGCAGCCGGGCCGGGGAGCCGGTTCGGGGGCAAGAGAAAGAAACAGTTCGTCGAGGTCGCCGGCCGGGCCGTCTTCCTGCGGAGTCTGGAGTTGTTCGCCAATCGGGACGACGTCAAGCAGGTCCTTCTCGGGATCTCCAAGGACGACCTGGAGACCCTCAAGGTCAACTGGGGCGAGAAGCTGTCCTTCTTCGGAGTCCAAACCTTCTTCGGCGGGGCCGAGCGGTTCGAGACGATCCTCAACGCCCTGGACCTCGTCAAGGACGGGATCGACCTGGTCGCGGTGCATGACGCCTGCCGATGCTGCGCGACGGAGCAACTCGTCACGAACGTGATCGCCAAGGCCGCCGAGACGGGAGCCGCCATCCCCGGCGCTCCGGTGACCGCGACGATCAAACAGGTCCAGGACGGCGTGATCGTCCGAACCGTGGACCGGGCGAACCTGTTCGAGGCCCAGACGCCGCAGGTCTTCGATCTGGCCCTTCTGAAGAAAGCTTACGCCAACCTCGGGAACGTCGATAAAGCAGTTGTCACGGACGACGCCTTTCTCGTGGAGGCAATCGGGCACAAGGTCGCTATCGTGGAATCGGACTCCTCGAACCTCAAAATCACGCGTCCGAGCGACCTGCCGATCGCAGAGGCGATCCTCAAATCGAAGCCCAAACCGAAGATCGAGGGCCCCAGAGGGCCGTTTGACGAGGCCCAGTGGTGAGAAAATTCCGAATTTTGCTCTTGACAAAGTCGAGTCCAGTCGATCTAATATAGTGATTATGGTGCAGAGTATGGGAATCAACTTCGGCTTTTTCGGGTATTGGTGGCCTGCAGGATAATTCCGGCAGGCAAGCGAAGACTTTGCACTAAGAAATAATCGCAGCAACCAGAGTTCTCAAAGCAGCCTGTCGGAATCGGCAGGCTGCTTTTTTTTTATGGGCGTTTTCGGCCGAATACGTATGTGAGTGAGGCCTTGAGGTAAGAAACGGACTATGGAAGATTATCGCCAGATCATAGAGAACGCCGAACCGGGCCAGATCGTCCCGATCGTCAAACGGATCGACGTGGATGATCCGCTCGAATTCTTCGCCAAACTCACCGATTACGGCCGGGCGAGGAATTGCTGTCTGCTGGAGTCCCGCGAGTATCTGGCAGGCACGACCGCCTTGAGCTTCGGCACGGCCCGACCTGCCCTGTACCTGACCGGGACCGGCGCCGAGTTCACGGTCAAGGCCCTCACCAAGACCGGCACACGCATGTTGAGCTACCTGGCCGCCCACCCGGAGCGATTCGCCTTCTGCGAAGCCATCCACTTCGCAGCGGATGCCATCACCGGACGAATCAGATGCTGTGAGGGAACGGTCGATGAGCAGACCCGCCTGGGCGCGACGAACCAGATGGACGTGCTGCGCGCGGTGGCATTTGCCTTCCATCTGGCGAGCAAGCCCTTCCGCGTCACCTGCGGCCTGTTCGGGGCACTCAGCTATGACTTCGTGGACCAGTTCGAGAAACTCCCCCCGAGCAAACAGGACCAGCTCGGCAATCCCGACTACGAGCTGTACTTCGCCGACAACATCTTTCTGATGGACCACGAGAGCAACCAGGGCTACATCGTCGTCAACTGCGTCATCACCAACGGCGACCGCCAAGCGGTGATCGCGGAGGCGCAGAACTCGTTCGATTATTACTTCAACATGGCCCGTTTCGACCCGCCCAAGGGACACAAGCACAGCGTCCCCCTGCCGGCCGCATCGACCGACACCATCCAGCAGGAATACGAGAACATGGTCGAGCGGGCCAAGCGACACATTCTCGACGGGGACATCTTCCAGGTGGTCCTGAGCCGGACGTTGACCGAACCGTGTCCCGATGAGCCGCTCGATGTGTATAAGAGGCTGCGAGAGCTGAACCCCTCGCCATACATGTTCTATCTGAACACGCCCAACACGATCCTGATGGGCTCCAGTCCCGAGTTGAACCTGCGGGTCAGCGGGACGGGACCGCGATGCGTAGAAATCCGCCCGATCGCAGGGACGAAACCTCGCGGCCGGATCGACGGACAGATCGACACCGACACCGACTTCCGCTACGAAGCGGAACTCAAACTCGACCGCAAGGAGCTGGCCGAGCACATGATGCTGGTGGACCTGGCCCGCAACGACATCGCCCGCGTGGCGAATCCCGGTAGTCGGGTTGTCAACGAGCTGCTAACCGTGGAAAAGTATGAATCGGTCCAGCACCTCGTGAGCAACGTCAAGGGGACGCTGAGGCCCGACCTCGACGCGCTGAGCGCGTACCTGGCGACGATGAACATGGGCACGCTCACCGGGGCGCCCAAGATCGAGGCGATGAAGATCATCCGACAGCTCGAAAAGAACAAACGCGGCTATTACGGCGGCGCCGTGATGTACCTGACCGTGGACGGCCAATTCGACAGTTGCATCACGATCCGCAGCCTCCAGGTCCGCGACCACATGGCCTACATTCGCGTCGGCGCCGGCATCGTACATGACAGCGTCCCAAAGACCGAGTTCGAGGAGACCGAACACAAGGCAGGATCGTGCGTCAGGGCAATCCGAGGAAAATAGCTGAAGAGCAGAGCCAAATCCGAAACTCGAATGTCGAAATCCGAAACAAGCACAAATGACCCAAAGCCAAGAAATTTCAAAACGTACCCTCCGACGTGGCGGCAGCGTTTCGGTCATTTGGATTTCGGATTTGGATTTCGAAAGGAACTATGATGGAATCAGACGGCGGTAGAGTCTTGTTCATCGACAACTTCGACTCGTTCACCTACAACCTGGTGGACGACTTCGCCAAACGCCAGTGTCGGACCCGGGTCTACCGGGCGGATACGAGCCTCTGTGACCTCCAGGCGGTGGTGGACGAGTTCGATCCGGACCTGCTCGTGATCTCGCCGGGACCGGGCAATCCGGACACCGCAGGCGTGTCGCTCAAGGCGGTGGATGCCTTCAAGGGCAGACTGCCCATCTTCGGCGTGTGCCTGGGCCACCAGGTGATCGTGCAGTGCTTCGGCGGGATTATCCGTCACGCGCCACAGCCCATGCACGGCAAACCCTCACGGATCACCCACAACGGCAAAGGCCTTTTCCAGGGCATCGAGAATCCGCTGCAGGTGGGCCGATACCACAGCCTCACGGCCGACCGGCTCCCCGACTGCCTGGAAGTCACCGGCTCGTTCGAGGGCGTCGTCATGGGAGTCCAGCACAAGACGCTGCC
>CAZDTD010000385.1:0-3388 GCA_964507995.1 uncultured Pirellulales bacterium
GCCAAGAAGGCTGACGATGAGCAGGAACAAGACGCCAACGTCTTGATCCCTGTTCCATTGGCCTATCGGCAGCAGGTTCCCGTGACCTACGAACTGACCGTGGACCCTCCCGAGGCCGCGACCAGTGTCACGATCTATCAAGACACGCCGCAGAACCATGTTGCGAAGGTGTCGGTCTCGCTCAGCCCAAAACGCGATAAGGTCGCCATCAGATTCCGCTCCCTCGTTCTCGTGGGCCCGTCAGACTTCAGCGACGTCCCGGACCGGGTGGACATCCCCAACCGATGGCCCGAGGAATGTCAACCGTGGCTTGAGTCCACCTGGTGTGTCGACTCGCAGCACGAGAAGATCCAGACGCTGAGCAAGGAGATCCGGAAAAAGACCGATGATGTGATGACCCTGATTGCCGCCGTCCAGGAGCAGGCCAGCGAGATCTTCTCGAACGCTCAAGGCCAGACCAGGGACCTGACGGCCGTCGAGGCATTGACCGGTCGTGGATCGTGCACCAGTTCCGCCAACGTGGTGGCCGCCCTGTTGCGAGCGAGCCATATCCCGGCCCGAGTCGTGGCGGGGTATCCGAGTTGGTCCGGCCCGCTGCAAACGCACTACATCGTCGAGGCCTACGTGCCTCAGTTCGGTTGGTATCCGATCGAGTCGAGTATGTGCAAGTCGCCTTGGCCCAATGAGTATCAGGTGAACGTCGCGATCGTTCCGCCGAAGTATGAAAGCAAGGAACTTGCCGACGGGAGACCCATGGCCGCCGGTGGTGTGCCGTACTTGTCGCTCACCGAGATGCCGGGGGCTCCATCCACCCTCTCGGCGAAGGGGACGATCGATCCGGCCACAAACTGCGACCATCAATGCATGATGGTCCGTAAGTTCCCGACCGATGACGGCCAATGGGGCTCCGTTCTCGACGCCGCCCGTTCGCGATGGCGGCAATGGCTCGCCTCCGCACCACACTCGAACGAAGAAGGTCAACTGATTCTGGGCCCGGCCCCCGAGACGATCGACGCAACGTCACCCTCCGAGTTGATGGAAGGCCTGCGCGTTAGGTGGAAACATCAGGTAGGCAACATGGGTTGCACCGGGGAAACTTAAGGTGTCGGGTGTTTCCTCCGGGCCTTAGCGTGGATTGAAGTTTCGGACACGTGGCTGTCGCCTCGGTCCGCGCACGAGCCAATCGCTTCACGCTTCACGAACGACGCTCCACACTGCCAAGAGCAGCCGTACCTGACGAGTTTAGGTCGCTTCGGGTCGAAGGCTTGCACCAAACGATCGGGGACCCTACAATCCAATAGGTGGAGTCTTTGGAGGAGGCATCTGCAGTCAGGATCATAGCGAACAGGAAAGAAACATGAGAATCACACTCCTGAGCATCGTCGCCACTGCCCTGTTGTCCTGCACGTGCGCCGGACAAGAACGCCAGGCGCAAGACGCAGGGAAGACGGAAGCCGGCAATGTTACGGCGCATTCTCGCGGCCTGCACGGGTACATCGGCTTCAGCGCGACGCGTCCGCCCGCGCGGTCTGAATACAGTGCAGGCATGGGGTTCTATTCGGCGGTCTGGCCGCTGATCGATGAGCCGCTGGCCAATTTCCAGATCGGTCTGGCCGGCTCCTGGATCACGCCGGACAACTCCGACAACAAGGACAAACCCCTGGCCCCGGAGGGCACGCTGGCGAGGAACTGGGCGGAACGCGGTCCCACGTGGGAGAGCGTGTTCCAGACCGTGGAAGGCGGACTGGGCTATTGGGCGGGCAATCACTTTCGCTACGGCCCACCGAAGTTCAGCATGAACGCCACGCCGCAGTGTTATGATTATGAAATCGGATCGCCGGGGTGGTCCTTCTTCTACAGCAACGAGGCCCTGCCGGACAATCGACTGGGCATCGCTCAACTGAGCAACCGGCTGCTGATTCCCCCCGATGGCCTGCCGTTCCGCGGGAATCCCAACGGCCAGTTCTTGGGCTACACCTGGATGGCCTTGCCCTTCACGGACTCGACCACAGGCGATCCGCCGACCGGCGACCAGAGTTGGACCTGCTTTCTGAGTGCGGCCAATTTCAAGGGGCCGATCGCCTATTACATTCCGGAGACCTGGAGCAAGATCGGGAAGTTGTTCCACGATCCCTTCCTTTATGGCCGGGGACTCGATGCCCGCCCGGGCAACATGGGCGGCGGCGCCATGGAGATCAACACGGTGCCATGTTTCGACGCCCGGGACGCGCACCGCGTCGTCTACTCCAAGATCCCGAGGTTGCGGTTTCCAGTAGACGACCAGGGAAGGACGTTTCTCGTGCAGGACGTGACCTACTATTCGAAGGCGGCTCTGTACGACGCCTTCAAGGCCTGGCGGGATGGCGGCCCGGCTTGTTCCGGCCGCTTCGACGAAAGGGGCGCCTGGAGATCCGAGTTGACGACGCGGTCCACACGCTACGACCAGGCCGGCATGAAGGTCAGCGGCGTGGAGCAAGCCTTCAACACCAAAGTATTCGAGAACAACGTGTGGGGGCTGGAGTGGTTCGACAGCGACATCAGCGTCAAAGGCTTGTTTCCCCAGTACTTCAAACACGTGGGAGAGGAACGCGTCGCAGTGGCGGCCGTGGAGGTCCCTCGGGAGACTCGCTTGTTGACGCAGGAATTCAAACCGGCGGGACGCGGCGCACCCTACACCTCGCCGACAACCGGCGCCTGGAGCAAGCCAGGCCCCGTGCGCGGGCCCTACACGGTCACTCTCGCCGATGGATCCGCGGTCACGTACTCCTGGTATCGCTTTGTGGATCAACCATCGTTCCAGCAATACAACTGGAGCGCCGACAAGAAGGCCAGGCTCCAGTCCTTCGTCGAGAAGATCCATGCCAACTGGCCGATTGACAGAGACTACATGGCGCCGCCCGGTCGCGGGACTCTCGCGACCCTCGACCCCGCCCTGCTCATGACACCGCCCGATGGGTTGGAGGTTGGCTACGTGCCCATCGCGACACATCAGGAAGATGCCATGAGGTGATACAACCTGCACACGACCGTCAGGAAGCGGCGAAGTCTGACAGAGGGAATTAACGGTGTCGGGCATTCTCTCCGAGTCGCCACTTGGGCTCTACCGTGGATTGCAGCTTCCGGCGCGTGGCGGTCGTCTCGATCCACGGCGTGCGTCCGTCGCTTCACGTTTCGCGAACCACGCTTCACGAAGAGATGTCTTCTCCGTGTCGCCCCCACTGGACTATTCGGGCCGAGGTTCGTATACTGCCTCCGAGGATTCCAGCGATGGCACTGGGGGTCTCGTGAGGGAGACACCGGATAGATTGGATTTGCATGAAGACTGTACTTTTCGATTTGGATGGAACGCTCGGCAATACGCTGCCGTTGTGCATCGCGGCGCTTCGCG
>CAZDTD010000386.1:0-3369 GCA_964507995.1 uncultured Pirellulales bacterium
GCCAGGGCCGTGCAGAGGATGGCCCAGCGGAGCCAGTGGACGCGGAGCTTCATTTTCGTCAGGAGGAAGATGATGCCGGCGGCCAGGGCGCCGAGCAGGTAGATCATCGCGGCCTGGAGAAAGAGACGCGCGTAGCCGTCGCCCAGGCCCAGGAGGACCTGGAAGCAGTGGGCCGCCAGCAGCAGGGCCGTGATTGCGAGGACGCCGAGCGTGATGGCCGCGGCCAGAATCCAGCCTCGGTCGGCGAAGCCCGCGCCGATCAGGCCGTGAAGGCCGATGCCGCACAGGACCGCGCACCAGGCCATCGGAATGCTCATCCACAGGATGGGACTGACCGCCAGGCGGGCGATCTGCGCGGGGTTGAGGAAGCAGTTGCAGAAGGCCAGGAGGAAGCCCGCCAGCAGGACGAAGAAGATACTGTACCGCCTGGCCTTCCACATCATCGCCAGGCCCAGGGCCAGCGCCGCCATGGGGACATGGTAGAGCCCCAGCAACGCGGTGCTGCGACCGATCATCGCCAGCGGAGCGACGAAGCCGACCAGGTCCGATGGGCGGACGTTCGCGTGCAGTGGAGCCGCGAAGAGACGCTGGCCCGCGGAAAGATGCGAGAACAGGACGATCACGACGAAGGGCGCCAACAGCATCGGGATGCCCAGCGTTTTGCCGAACCGCTTCTCCAGAGCGGTGGCCGGGATGAAGAGCCACGGAATGCACGCGGCCAGGAATCCCGCGCTGGGATGGACGCGGGCCATGCCCAGGAAGAAGGGACCGAAACCGTAGACCAGTCCGGCCAGCAGCGCCCCGCTGAACCCAGGCACCCACCGGCGGCTCAAGGCATAGACCCCCATCGCGGCGACGCACGCATTGACCGGCACGAGCCACTGCCAGCCGGTGAACACGCCGAATCGCGGCTGGTACAGATAGACGGCGAAGGCAACGTACAAGGCTGCCGCGACGAGGTGGCGGAGTAGGCTACGCGGGTCTGGGTTCATTCTTGGGAGTTGCTCCAACCCTCGGAAGAAAAGCACGAATATCGAAGCTCGAAATCCGAAACAAATTCAAAACACTGAAATCCCAATGACCGAAACGCTGTCGCCCATCGAATGGTCCGTTTGGGATTTTGGATTTCGGTCATTCGTGCTTGTTTCGGATTTCGGGCTTCGAATTTCGGATTTTCTGCGCAGCAGGGATCAGTTCTTGAGCACGACTTTCCCGGTTCCCTTCGTGATCCGGCCGATGTTGTAGACCTTCTCGCCTTCCGCGATGAGCAGGCGGGCCGCCGCGTCGGCGAAATCTTCCGCGACGATCACGACGTAGCCGATGCCCATGTTGAAGACGTCGAACATCTCTTTCTCTTCGACGGGACCCGTCTTCTGGAGGAAGTCGAAGATCTTCGGCCTCGGCCAGCCCGACTTCCTGATCGCCGCGTTGCAGTCCGTCGGCAGGACGCGAGGGATATTGCCGGGCAGTCCCGCGCCGGTGATGTGCGCCATCGCGTGGACAACCCGCTTGACCCGGTACTTGTTCACCAGCTTGAGGATGGGCCGGACGTAGATCTTCGTCGGCGCCAGCAGGGCCTCGCCCAGCGTCGCGCCGCTCAGTTCGTCGATGGTGTCGGTGACTTTGAGCCTGGCCCGCTTGAAGCAGATGTTCCGAGCCAGCGCGTAGCCGTTGCTGTGCAGGCCGGAGGAGCCGAGGCCCAGGATCACGTCGCCCGGTCGGACCTGTTTGCCTGTGATGATCTTGTTCTTCTCGACGACGCCGACCGCGAAGCCGGCCATGTCGAAATCGCCCTTGCGGTAGGTGTCGGGCATCTCGGCGGTCTCACCGCCCAGCAGGGCGCAATCCGCCTGGCGGCATCCTGCAGCGACGCCCTTGACCATCTGCGCCACGAGGGCGGGTTCGAGCTTGTGCAATGCCACGTAGTCTAAGAAGAACAGCGGCTCGGCGCCCATGACGAGCATGTCGTTGACGCTCATCGCGACCAGGTCGATGCCAACCGTGTCGAACTTCCTGGCCTTTGCGGCTACCTGGACCTTGCTGCCGACGCCGTCGGTGCAGGCGACGAGCACGGGGTTGCGGTAGTTCTTCTTGAAGAGCTTCTCATCGTAGTCGAGTCGGAACAGGCCGGCGAAGCCCCAGGGGACATTGACGACCCGCGGTCCGTAGGTGCTGGCCAGATGGGATTGGATGTTGTCGACCATGACATCGTTCGCGTCGATGTCCACGCCGGACTGGGCATAGCTGACGTATTTACTCATTGGCGCTTGACAATCCCTCGAACATGTGCAGTTGGTATCTTTCCATGGCGAACTTGCTCATCGCAATGTTGGCCGGAATCGGGTACTTGCCGCTCCAGCAGGCGGTGCAGTAGTGATCCGCGGGCAACGCGGCGCAGGAGAGCATTCCCTCGAGTGACAGGTACCCGATGCTGTCCACTTCGAGGAAGTTCTTGATGTCCTGCAACGTGCGTCCGTTGGCGAGCAGTTCCTCTTTCGTCGGGAAGTCCACGCCGTAGTAGCAGGGGAACCGGACGGGCGGGCAGCTCGCCATCATGTGAATCTCTTTCGCCCCGGCCTCGCGAAGGGCGCGGATCTTGCCGCGGGTGGTGGTGCCGCGAACGATGGAGTCGTCCACGACAATGACCCGTTTGTCGCGGACCACCTCAGGCACGACGGCGAGCTTGAGCTTCACCGCCAGCTCGCGGAGTTTCTGGTCGGGCGAGATGAACGTCCGGCCCACGTAGTGGCTTCGGACCAGGCCCATATCGAACGGGATTCCGCTTTCCAGCGAGTACCCAATCGCGGCAGCCGTGCCACTGTCTGGTATGGGGATGACCACGTCCGCCTGAACCGGATACTCGCGGGCGAGTTGCCGGCCGAACTTCTTACGGATCTCGTGTACGTTCTCGCCGAAGATGCACGAGTTTTGCTTCGAGAAGTAGACGTGCTCGAAGATGCAGTGGGCGGGCTTGATGTCGTTTCGCTTGACGAAGAACCGGCTGTGCATCCCGTTCTTGTCCAGGCGGACGATCTCGCCCGGTTCGATCTCACGGATGAACTTGGCTCCGATCACGTCGAACGCACAGGTCTCGCTGGCGACGACGTAAGCGCCCGCTTCGGTCCGCCCGATGCAGAGCGGTCGAATCCCGAAGGGGTCCCGGGCCGCCTCGATGTGGTCGGAAAACAGGAAGATCAGGGAATAGGCCCCCTGCAAATGGTTCAGCACGTGGCCGAGCGGGTCCGGCTTGTTCTGGTGCGTCGGCTTGGCCATCAGGTGTACGATGATCTCGCTGTCGCTGGTGCACTTGAAGATGCTGCCGTAGGCCTCGTATTCATCTCGCAGCAGACGGGCATTGATCAGGTTGCC
>CAZDTD010000387.1:0-3363 GCA_964507995.1 uncultured Pirellulales bacterium
AAGGCAAACCGGAAACACGACGCACAGCCTGATTCCTATATCCTCACTCCAGTTTGTGCTTGACTTGTGATTGTTGAAGTGGTAGAATACGCACATCGAATTGGGGTGGATCGCCAAAGCCTACCGTGGCGAACATATGGCTTGTCAGGGACTTCCGGGAGTACGTGTATTTCTGGCGGACTGACATCGCAGGGGGGTGGATGAACAAGAGACAGACAATACGGCAAACCGGACCTTGCCGCACCGACACAGTCGCGAGAATCGTCGCCGATATCGGCGATCCTTTGAGGCTCAGCCGTCAGGTGAGGGGTCTGTGTGTTATCAGACTCGTTGGCCTGTTGCTGTTTGCCGGCGTGGCCAACGTCTGTACGGCCGCGGGGGCTCCCGATCCTGGGGACGGGGAACCTGGGACCCGTGTCGGATATACAACCGGTCCGATCCGGAACCCGCTCAATCCTGAGGCGTATATGGCGGACCTTGCATCCCGGCTCCAGGGTTCGGACACGAAGGACCTTCTTATCAAGGGGATGCCCAAGCAGAAGCCGCAAAAACCCGGTTTCGGGGTCGCAAACCCTGCGCATGCGAAATCGGGTGTGTCCGCGACGTCGGCCGGGAAGTCGGCAAAAGCCATCGACGCACAAGTCGGCCAACAGAAGACCCAGGTTACGAAAAAGGAGCCGGTCGCCGAGGTTCCCACGTTGATGGTCTGGAACGGGCTGTCGGCGGAGAACCGTGCTGCGCAGCGGGCAATCGAACATCTGGAGGCGTCGCACGCAGCGAAGACGTCGATCGTGTCGTTGAGGGGCGCGGACAACAAAGGCGATTTGACGCCTGAGACTCAGACAACGCAGGCGGCGGCCGCCGGTCAGAACGCAGAAGCGGTCAGTCCGCTCAACCTCAATCAGACGCTCATGTCGGCCAAGCCCGGGCTGACTTTGTGGGCGACGCCGAGTCCGGCCAATCTTGTGGAGAAGGCTCTTATTGACGCGTCCGTCATGGCAAAGGAACCGAATGCCGCGACGGGCGACCCGAATGCATCGGAGACGCAGGCGCCTTGGTCGCTGGGCTCGGACTTGGACAAGTACCGGGCGCACGCCGTCAAGGAAGGGACGCGGGATTCCGGCGAGAGTCTGAGAAAGGCCCTTGAAAAGGCCGGTTTGGCCGTGGGCGACGGCGTCAACCTGTTTATCCTCGGATACGGCTCGGATCGAGCCAAGGCGTTCCGGGCCAACGACGGCAAGGGACTGCTCGACGAGCCGGGCAACGTGCCGCTGCGCGCCGGAACGACCGCGATCAGCTTTACCGACGGCGTGTACTCGCTCGCCGACTTGATTACGCTCGATGCTTTGCCCGATCCACTCAAGGAGGTCTACAAGGACAACAACCCGCTCGTTCGTCCGTTGATCTTCACAGGCCGGACGATTGGCGGGGTTTGGAAGACCACCGAGGAGGTTGGCAACGCCGTGACTTGGGGCTACTTCGACAATGTCACAGGCTGCGTTGGCCTCGTGATCGAGGATATCATGGAACTGCTCAAACACGTGGGGCAGGCTGCCACGAATCTGGTCCGAGCTCCCGTCGAACTGGTTGCCGGCAAGAAGGAGGGCACGGAGCGCGTGATGGACTGGGTCCTCTTGGTCCCCCTGGAGTTCCTCACGAACTCCGCCCAGATGAAGGGCATCGCCAATATGGATGACTACAAAACAGCATTCCAGGACAAGGGGGTGATCGGCTCGGTCCTCGAACTGGGCGGCTCGACGTTCCTTGCCTATCGCATGGTGGACGAGCTGGTGGACGAGTTGGAGAAGGACCACGGTCATCACCGCCGATCAAGCAGTTCAGAACCGGAGACTCCGACAGAGATTCCGGCCGACACGATCACCCATGCGACCGGATCGGAGATGCTGTTCCTGGTGGATGGGGAATGGCCCAACATGATCACGGATGGGAGCTCGTTGTTTCTCGACGGACCGCTCCCGACGGTCACGGTCATCGTGGAGTGATCTGAGGTAGGGAACTATCGAGCCTGTCGGGAGTGAACGGATGGAAACGACGATCTCCCTATTTGCAGTTGCGTTGTCGGTTTGTGTCGGTGGACTGGCGCGGGCCGCGGAGGAAGGGGCTGTTTCCGGACGGGTCGTGGACTACCTGGCCTGGCCCGTTGAGGGGGCCGAAGTGGCCGTCTACGAGAAAGTCCATGACTTCGAGACGGATCGCGATCTCGTTCGCGTGCGGGGCGAGATTGTGCGAACGGATGTCCAAGGCCGATTTGTCCTCA
Source organism: uncultured Pirellulales bacterium (assembly GCA_964507995.1). Lineage (GTDB taxonomy): Bacteria > Planctomycetota > Phycisphaerae > Sedimentisphaerales > Anaerobacaceae > PLanc-01. The sequence continues at coordinate 2,279 of CAZDTD010000387.1, forward strand.
AAACCACAGCGGCTCCTTCGTATCAAGTCTTCATCGTTGCCCGCAAGCAGGGCCTGGCTCTCGGCTGGGACATTCTGATACAGCCCGCGGATATTGTGCTTCTTCTGGAGAAACCCTGTGTCCTGGGCGGCGTTGTCGTCGACGCGGAGGGGCAGGTCGTGACGGGAGCGAAGGTGCACGCGGTTCCCAAGACCAGTTACCTGTTTCGCCTGTTGCAGTGTCCCATTCTCGGGCCGAAACCGTGGCTCACGGCATTGACGGACAGCCAGGGGCATTTCCTTTTCGATTGCTTCAGCGCCGACGTCAGTTCGGATTTCTGGATTGAGGTCCCGGATCGCGGCGTGGTCTACACGTGTTCACCTCACCGGCTGACCGCCTGCGGCTTCGAAGCCGGCCGGGAGGATCTTCGGTTGATCCTGCCCGATGAGGTCGCGGTCCGTGGCCGCGTGGTCGACGCCGAGAGCGGCAGGGCCGTCGCAGACGCTCGCGTCGTCATCCAGGCCGATATGGTTCGCCACGATCACGCAAACCCCTACCTCCCCGAGTCGGCGGTCACGGACGAAGACGGCCGATTTACGCTCAAGGGAGTTCCGCCGGGCTGGCACTATATCGATGTCTCGGCGCCCTTTGAGACGGGACTCGTGGATGAGAGCGTGCGATTCGAAGTACGGCCCGGCCGGGAGACCGAAGAGTTTGCGACCAGTCTGCGCAAGGGCGGGACAATCGAACTCGAAGCACGCGAGGAACGGACGAACGAGCCGATTCCCAATCTGCCTGTTTACTTCTGGGAAGCCGCCCAGGACGAACGGTCCAGCTTCTGCAAGTACGTTGTGACTGGCTGCGATGGCATTGCCCGCTTTCAATCGCCGGCCAGCCTGTGCAAATTCAACACAAGGCTCGACGGGTATTCTCCCTGGCAATATGAGGGACAAGTCGTCGTGAGCGCGGGCGAGACAGAGAAGGTCAGTGTGGTCCTGCGGCGATATCGAAAGGTCTCCGGGGTGGTCGTGGACGAAACCGGACACCCCGTCGGCGGGGCGACGGTGAACCACGGCGTGACGGACGAAACCGGCCGGTTCGAAGTG
>CAZDTD010000388.1:0-3348 GCA_964507995.1 uncultured Pirellulales bacterium
CGCGGCAGCGACAAGCCGGCGTTTCTGCTCAACGTGCCCAAGACCTGGCAGACGGTCGCGGCCCAGAGACTCTACGTGGACGAGTTGAAGCGTCTGGGTCGTTTTCTGGTTCGACTCGGCGGCCGGGCGCCCTCCCACGAAGACCTCGCGAAAACGATGATCGAATACGCAGGACACCGTCCATCCCAGGATGGCGGGCGAAAGTCGCGGACACCGTTTGGAGTTCCGCCTTCAGGCGGGTTAAGACCGCGTGAACGCGGAACTCCAAACAGGCAAACCACCCACTGTTCTATCGTGGGCAGCGTGGTAGGGTGTGCTGTGCACACCGTCTCTCCCATGCCTCGGAAAGATGGCATACCCGTCGCGGTGATCGGCGGACCCTTGATGCAGCGAGATTGCATCCTGTTCGATCTCATCGAAGAGGCCGGCGGACGGATCGTGCTCGACGCCACCGAAACGGGCCAGCGAGGCCAACGACGCCCGTTCGACCGCAGACGACTCATTGAGGACCCGCTGATGGAGCTTGCCGACGCGTACTTCAGCATTCCCGACGCGTCCCGCAGGCCGAACAGCCAGTTGTACGAATGGCTCAAGGCGGAGCTGATGCAAACAGGCGCTCGCGGCATCGTCTTTCATCACTATGTATGGTGCGACGCCTGGCGGGCGGAGTTGGCGCGATTGAAGGAATGGGTCGGCCTGCCTGTGCTCGGGCTCGACAGCGACGGCCACAGCGAGACGAGCCTGGCCCGCTCGCAGAATCGCATCCGGGCCTTTCTGGAGATGTTGCAGTGACCGACACGCCCAGACAGATCACGTTGGACCAGTGGGATCGCGAGTACGACCGCCTCCACGCGGCAGGTCTCAGCGAACCGGCCTACGGCGGGCCGCTCCGACGGCACGTAGCCGACGGCGACACCCGGCTGCTCAAGCTCCGCTACGACAACTCACCGGCGGCCCTGCGACTGTGGAACTTCCTCCTGACCGAGGAAGACCGGCTCCAGGCCGCACGCGACAGCGGCAAGAAGCTTGTCGGCACGATGAAGGACCTCGGCACCGTGCCTGTCATGGCGTACAGCCTCGACAACCTCGTGGCATTCTACCCCGACGGCGCCTGGTGGATTCCCTGCGTGATGGAGCTGAACGCCGGCCTGCTCGGAATCGCCGATTCGCTCGGCATCGACGAATCGTTCTGCCCGGTCCGCGCGATGCTCGGCGCGTTCGTCACACAGGCCCATTTCCCCATCCCCGACCTGCTGACGTGCAGCGTGGGCGCAACGTGCGACGATTTCTCCGCCATCGCCCAGCGTCTCAACGGCCTGGGCCACCCCATCCTCTGGTGGGAGATCCCGCATCGCAGGGCCCCCGAGCCGGACGAAGAGGCCGTGACGCTCCCCGGCGGCTTCTCGGCGCCGAAGAGCCAGATCGAATTCGTCCAGTCGGAGCTGAATCGAATCCGAGCCGCACTGGAAGAGACGGCGGGTCGGCCGCTCGACGACGAGATGCTCGCGAACGGAATCGCGAAGGCCAACCGTGTCCGTCAATTGCTCGATCGGCTCCGGCGCCAGGCCTTCACGGCCCCGCTGTGCCCGATGCCCGCCCTCGAGATGCTGATTGCCGAGATGCTCGCGATTCACTTCTGCTCGGATCGCGACGAAACAATCCTCGTCCTCGAAGAGCTGCTGGACGAAGTCAACCGACGCGTTGCGGCGGGGCTGGGACACCTCTCGCTCGATGCGGCCCGAATCTTCTGGGTGAACCCGGTCGCGGACTTGCAGGTGATGAACCTGTTGGAGGATTGCGGCGGGCGGATCTGCGGCACGGACTACCTTTTCGCCCACGCGCTCGACCCGATCCCGACGGCGCTGCCCCCGATGGAGGCGCTGGCCCGGATGGCGCTGGCCGATCCAATGGTCGGCTCGGCAATCGACCGGGCCGCGAGGATCGTAGCGGACATCCGCCGATTCGGCGCCGAGGCCGTGCTCGTCTCGCGCATCCCCGGCGCCAGTCACTGCGCCCTGGAGGGCGAGATCATCGGCCAGATCGTTCGAGAGCAGTGCGACCTGCCCGTTCTCCAGATCGAGGTGCCCTCCATCACGGACGCGACCCAGGCGACCCTGCACACCCGCCTGGAGGCGCTCGTGGAGATGGTCAAGGATAGAAAGAAATGAAAAACAATCCGAAATCCGAATATCGAAATCCGAAACAAATCCAAAGGGCCAAAATCCCAATGACGAAAACGCTGTCGCCGGCCGGGATTTCCGTTTGGGACATTCTGATTTCGATCATTCGTGCTTGTTTCGGGTTTCGAACTTCGGATTTCGAGATTCGTGTTTCTGGAGTATGACATGACGGTTTACGCAGGAATTGACGCGGGCTCGCGGGCGATCAAGGTCGTCCTGATGGACGCCAACGGCTCGGGGATTGTCGCGAAGGGCCAGGCCGATCAGGGCATCGAGCAGGATCGGCTCGCCTGCGAGCTGTTCGACAAGACGCTCGCGGAGCATGGAATCGGACGATCCGATGTCCGGCGCATCGTCGCGACAGGCTACGGCCGAGGCGCGATCCACGTGGCCGATACGACGATCACCGAGATCACCTGCCATGCGGTGGGCGTGCGGCACCTCGTCCCCGGCGCAAAGACCGTGATCGACATCGGCGGCCAGGACAGCAAGCTGATTCGCCTGGACAACCGCGGCAAGGTGCGGGATTTCGCCATGAACGACCGCTGCGCCGCAGGCACCGGCCGATTCCTCGAAGTCGTCGCCGACCGACTGGGGGTTCCCGTCCGCGGCCTGGGAGCAATGGCGTCCAGGAGCTGTAACCCCGCCGCGATCAGCAGCATGTGCGTCGTCTTCGCGGAGACGGAGATCATCGGCCTGCTCGCCGGTGGACGACCCGGCGAGGACATCGTCGCCGGCGTCCAGAACGCCATCGCCTCGCGGATCGTCGCCATGGCGGGTCGGAGCGTCGAGCCGCCCATCCTCTTCACCGGCGGCGTCGCGAGAATCTCGGGCATGGAAACCGCTCTACAGAATGCCCTGGGCCAATCCGTCGCGATCGCGCCCGAGCCGCAAATGACCGGCGCGCTGGGCGCCGCCTTGCTGGCGCGACGATATTGTGAGAACACACTGTGAACGCCAAACAGAACACAGCGATCGTCGCAAGTCCTGACGCCGCCTCTGGGGGCTCCGCCCCCAGTCCCCCGGCATTTTCCGCCTTGAGCCAGCAGCATGAAATGAGGGACAAGCTCGGACCATTCGTGCGGCCGCACTACCTGGCTGTATGGAGATCCGGCGTTCCTCGATGCAACCGTCCGAATCTCGGACCCACACTTCTACCATGCTATTG
>CAZDTD010000389.1:0-3315 GCA_964507995.1 uncultured Pirellulales bacterium
ACAAAGCGATAAACTCACCCAGCGCGACCGCTTCGGGCGTGCTGCTCCGATGGTTCCGATGATCCTCATTATCCCGTGAAGAACCGTTTTTTGGAGGTTCTTTGCTCGGCGGCCTGTCTTTGCGTGTCGGCGGGACGAGCTGCGGTCAGGTCGTCAGCAGTTGCTTCGTCGATTCCAGAACTTTCCTTTCCCCGAGGACGAGTACCACGTCGCCCGGCTGGAACTCGGTTCCCCCGTTGGGCACGAGGTACTCGCCGTTGCGCTGGATCATGGCTACGAGCGCGCCGGGCGGCAGGCCCAGGTGGATGATCGGCCGGCCTGCCGCCTGAGAATCAGGCGTGACGACCACCTCTATCATGGAGGTGCGCAAGGACCCTGCGGTTCGTTCGAATTCCAGGGGCATGCGCGGCCTGAGCCGAATGGGCCGGTCCAGTCTCAGCCACCGGGCTACACGCGTTAATGACCGACCCTGCAGGAGCACGGTCGTGATGACCACAAAAAACACCAGGTTGAAGATCCTCTCGGCCTGCGGCACGCCGGCCGTCAGCGGGAACGTCGCCAGCACGATGGGGACGGCGCCGCGAAGTCCCGCCCACGAGGTCAGCAGTTTCTCGCGGAAAGTCAGTCCGCTGCGGACGAGGCAGATCATGACGGCCAGGGGCCGGGCCGCCAGCATGAGGAACGCGGACAGCAGGAGTCCGGACCCGATCACCGGCGCCAGATGCGACGGGAAGACCTGCAATCCGAGAGTCATGAACATGGCGATCTGCATCAGCCAGGAGAGCCCGTCGTGGAATCGTTCCAGGCTCCGTTTGTGGATGAAATCGGCGTTGCCGAGGACCACGCCTGCGAGGTAGACCGCGAGAAAGCCGTTGCCGCCGACGGTCTCCGTTGTCCCGAAGATCAACAGCACCATGGCCATGGTCAGGACCGGATAGAGTCCCTCGTATTCCAGGCGGACTCGATTGACCAAGTAGATGATGGCCTTGCCGAGCAACAGGCCCATCGCGCCGCCGATGAGCATCTGCCGGACGAAGGAGGGAAACGCGGACCACCAGGAGGCCGTCGGGTCGCCCAGGAGATGCAGCATCGTGATGGTGAGGAAGATGGCCATCGGGTCGTTGCTGGCGGATTCGAGCTCCAGCAGCGGCTTGAGTTGCCCCTTGAGACTGACGCGACGCGATCTCAGCACGGCGAAGATGGCCGCTGCGTCGGTCGAGGAGATCACCGAGCCGAGCAGCAGTCCCTGCAGCCAGGTGAATCCGAGGACTCCGACTGCGAAGGCGGCTACGAAGGCCGCCGTCAGAAGGACTCCCGCCGTGGCGAGGATTATGCCGCTGCGAAACACCGGGCGGACGCTCTGCCAGTCGGTGTCCAGGCCGCCTGCGAACAGAATATAGGCCAGGGCGAATGTGCCCAGCAGACGGACGATGTGCGGGTCGTCAAAGTGAATGCCGCCGGGACCTTCGGAACCTGCCAGCATGCCGACGAACAGGAACATCAACAGGGCCGGGACGCCCAGACGCTCCGATGCCTTGCTCGCCAGGACGCTGGCGAGCAACAGGAGCGAGACTCCCAGGACCAGATAGTGTGTTGTTATTCCGGTGGCGATCCCAAGCATAGTTCAGTCTCATCCAGATGCGCGCACCCCATAGGTTGCCGGCGCCGTGCCGACGCGATCTGAGTATAACACGAGACCCGCGAAACGCCAGAGGCGAAAAGACGCCTGTAGCACGTCCGCAAGGACATTTCTTCGCGACACAGAAGATAACGCCTTACGGCGTCACTACGAACTGGCCTTCATCGTCAGTCGACGATCGCCTGGTGGACGAGGCCCTCGAACTGATCGTTGAGCGTGGCCTTGCCGCTCGGACTGATCTGGGCCATGCAGACGCCGATCATTTTCTCTGCCGGGTCGATGAAGAAGGTCGTGTACCAGGCCCCGCCCCAACCATAGGCGCCGACGCTGGTGGGCACGCCTGCCTCGCGGAGACTTCGCGTAATGCCGAAGCCCAGGCCGAAACCACCGTCCTTCCTGAGTTCACCGACATGGTCCGTGGTCATCAGCTCAACTGTCTTGCGGCTGAGCAGGCGGACACCATCCAGTTGGCCACCGTTGAGAAGCATCTGGAGGAACCGTGTGTAGTCCGGAACCGTGGAGCACAATCCGCCGCCGCCGGAGCGGTAGCGATGCGTTCCTTCATACGGATAGGTCACGCTCGCCTTCATGGTCCCCTCGCCGAGAATGCCGTTGGGCAGTCGCTTCAGACCGCCGTTCGGATCGGGTGCATAAACGGCTGCGAGTCGTGATACCTTGTTCTCAGACAGGCGAAAGCCGGTGTCGTTCATCTTGAGCGGCTCGAAGATCCGCTTCTGGAGGAACTCGTCGAAGGGCATGCCGGAGGCGACCTCGACCACGCGTCCGAGCACGTCCACCGAGAGACTGTAGGTGAACGCCTCGCCCGGCTGGTGGACCAGGGGCATCTGGGCCAGTCTCTTCATGTCGTCGGCGAGCAGGTCCTCGTCCTGGATCAGGCCGTGCGTGATCCCTGCCTCCGCGTACTTGGCGCCGACTCGGCTGTCCCACTGGTAGGTCAGGCCGGAAGTGTGCGTCAGGAGGTGGCGGATCGTGATCGGACGCTTCAGGGGGACGAGCCCGTCCTGAGCGGAGGGATCGTCCGACGACGCGAGGACCTTCGTGTCTGCGAATTCCGGGATGAAGTCCGACACCGGGTCCTTGAGTTGGAACTTTCCCTCTTCATAGAGCATCATGGCCGCGACGCTGGTGATCGCCTTGGACATCGAGGCGATGCGGAAAATCGTCTGTGGGGTCATCTCGACCTGCTTTTCGCGGTCCTGCATGCCGACGCACTGGAAGTAGGCGACCTTGCCCTCGCGGGCGACCATCGCGACCGCCCCGGCCAGCAGGCCGTCATCGACGTGCTTTTGCATCACGGCGGTGATCCGATCCAGCCGGTCTTGCGACAGGCCGACGGATTTGGGCGAGGCTTTGGGGAGTCCCTGCGCCGACGCCAACGGAGCCAGGGCAATCGCGACCGCCAGGGCACACAGAACGACACATCTCGATCTCGTCATGACGTCATACCTCCAAGGGATAGAATCCGTTTTGGGCAATGGTATGCGACGAGTCCTGCGTCAGTCAATCCGAATGTCTCATCCACACGACAGCAGAGATGAAGATGGTGCGTGGTACGCACCCTACGCCGTCAATGCTAATTGGGTGGGCAGATCGAGAAGACCATTCTTCGTAGGTCGTGCGTCCTCGCGCGACCCTCTTTAGGCGAGCGGGGACGC
>CAZDTD010000390.1:0-3310 GCA_964507995.1 uncultured Pirellulales bacterium
CGGACGGTGATCGAGCCGCAGATGTCGCAGGCCGGGGCGTCGTCGCCGAAGTGCTTGAACTGCTCGTTGAATCCCTGCATGAGCATGGCCTCTGCCTGGGTCCCGTCCTCGGCTACGTTGGCGACGACCGGGGCGAAGCTCCCGATCCGGCTGGGCCGACCGCCGATCCTGTCCAGCGGCGAGACAGACGCCTGTTTGACAGGGACGTCGGCCTCCTTCGACTTGGCTTCGGCGCCCTTGGTTGCTCTCTTGCCGTTGCCGGGAGTGCCGGCGGCCTTGGCCTCTGCGATCTTGTGGGCGAGGTCCTTGGTCTTTTCCACCAGCTCGCGGGCGGTCGCCACGGTCTTGTTCCCGTTGCCGGTGACGGCGCCGGTCCGGTTGGGCAGGTTCTTGTCGGCGTAGCCCGGGATGAACTGGCAGCCCAGCCAGCAGTAGATGTAGTCGATCAGGCTCTTGGCGAACGGGATGTCCCGGTTGCTGGTCATGCCGGAGGGCTCGAACCGGGCGTGCCGGAACTTGTCCACCAGCGTGACCAACGGGACGCCGTATTGCAGGGCCATCGACGTGCACGTTCCGATGACGTCCATAAGGCCCCCGACGGTGCTGCCCTCCTTGGCCATAGTGATGAACAACTCACCAGGCTGACCATCCTCGTATAGCCCCACCGTCAGGTAGCCTTCATGTCCAGCTACGGAAAACTTGTGCGTGATGCTGTGCCGCGTGTCCGGCAGCCTCCTGCGGAACGGCCGGCCGGCCGGAGCGGCCTCGGCGCCCTTCTTGGCTTTGCCGTCCTTGTGCTTATCCGTCGAGACGGGCTGGAGCCGCTTGGAGCCGTCCCGATAGATTGCGACTGCTTTGAGACCGAGCTTCCAGCCTTCCATGTAGGCGGCCAGGATCTCCTCGGTCGTGCTCTCCTTGGGCATGTTGATCGTCTTGCTGATCGCCCCGGAAATGTAGGGCTGGACCGCCGCCATCATCTTGAGGTGCGCCACGTAGTGGATGAACCGCTTGCCGTTCCTGGGCTTGAAGGCGCAGTCGAAGATCGGCAGATGGTCCGCCGAGAGCTTCGGCGCCCCCTCGATGGTCTCCTGCTCATCGACGTAGTCGCAGATGGCCTTGATGTCCTCCGGGGAGTACCCGAGCCGTTCGAGGGCCATGGGCAGCGTCTTGTTGACGAGCTTGAGCATGCCGCCGCCGGCCAGGAGCTTGTACTTGATGAGCGCAATGTCCGGCTCGACCCCGGTCGTGTCGCAGTCCATCATGAAGCCGATCGTGCCGGTCGGCGCCAGGACCGTCACCTGTGCGTTTCGAAAACCGATCTTCGCTCCGGCGTCCACCGCTTCGTCCCAGGCGTCCTTGGCCGCGTCTCGCAGGTAGTCCGGGCAGTGCGTCTCCGGCAAATCGTAGGCATGCTGGCGGTGCATGTTGACGACCTTCAGCATGGGTTCCTTGTTCTTCTCGAAGTCCTCGAACGGGCCCTTGAGCTGGGCGAGTTCCGCACTGGCCGCGTAGGCGGCGCCCGTCATGATTGCGCTGACGGCCGAGGCCAGCGACCGGGCCTGGTCGGAATCGTAGGGCAGCGCCAGGCTCATGATGAGCGAGCCCAGGTTGGCGAAGCCCAGGCCGAGCGGCCGGAACCGGTGGCTGTTGATCGTGATGGCCTTGTCCGGGTAGCTCCCGTTGTCGACCAGGATCTCCTGGGCGATGACGAACAGGCGGACCGCCTTTTTGAAGGCTGCGACGTCGAACGTGCCGTCCTCCCGGCGGAACTTCATCAGGTTCAGGGAGGCCAGGTTGCAGGCGGAGTCGTCGACGAACATGTACTCGCTGCACGGGTTCGACGCGTTGATCGGCCCGGAGTTCGGGCACGTGTGCCAGCGGTTGATCGTGCTGTGGTACTGGACGCCCGGGTCGCCGCAGATCCTCGTGCCCTCGGCGATCAGTTGCATCAGCTCGCGGGCGGGGTACTTGTCCAGTTTCTTGCCGGTCGTGACGGCGTAGGTGGTCCAGCTTTCGTCCTTCTCCACGGCCTGGAGGAACTCGTCGGTGATCCGCACCGAGAGGTTGGAGTTCTGGAACATGACGCTGTCGTAGGCTTCGCTGTTGTGTTCGCCGCAGTAGCCGGCGTCGATGAGCGTCCAGGCCTTCTTCTCCTCGACGGTCTTGCAGGTGATGAACTCCTTGATGTCGGGGTGGTCGATCTTGAGCGACTGCATCTTGGCTGCCCGACGGGTTTTCCCACCCGACTTGATGACCGCCGCGATCTGATCGTACACTCGCATGAAACTAAGCGGGCCCGAGGGCCTGCCGCCGCCGGCGAGTTTCTCCCGGCTGCTTCGAAGCGTCGAAAGGTCGGTCCCGGTCCCCGAGCCGTGCTTGAACAGCATGGCCTCGGAGGTTGCCAGACGCATGATGTCCTCCATCGAGTCCTTGACCGACTGGATGAAACAGGCGGAGGCCTGGGGGTGCTCGTAGCTGTTCTCGCAGGGCACCGCGTCTTTCGTCTGCGGGTCCCAGTGGTAGTTGTGCTTGCCGCCGGCGACGCCGTAGACGTCGAAAAGACCGACGTTGAACCAGACAGGCGAGTTGAACGAGCCCGCCTGGTTCACGCACAGCCAGACCAGTTCATTGTAGAAGGTTTCCGCGTGCTGCTGGTTGGCGAAATAACCGTCCCGCAGGCCGCGGTCGGCGATGGCCTTGCAGACACGATGTACGAGCTGTTTGACGGAATGCTCTCGCTGGCCGCCTTCCTGGTCGCCGTAGAAGTATTTGCTTGCCACGACCTTGGTGGCCAGTTGGCTCCAGTTGACCGGGACCTCGATATTGTCCTGCTCGAAGACGGCCTCGCCGGTGTCGCTGGAGATCTTGGCGGTGCGTGTCTCCCATTCGAGCTGCTCGAACGGGTGCACGCCCGGCGTCGAAAAGAACGGCTCGATGCTCAGCCCTTTGGCGTTCTCGGGCTGGGCCGCTTTCTTCGCTCGCGTACGCTCGCTCTTGAATGGGTTCTCAGGGTCGAACTTGTAAGACATTACGCGCCTCCATGCCGGCAAACCATAACCACTACATATAGTCAGGAAGATCTGGGCTCGTCCCAGATATAGTTGCTTGTTCCCACAACGAGTATTGGCAGAGTAATGGCAATCCCTGCATGTGTAAAGGTCTAAAAGTGAGAAATTTCTTATTCGCCCGGAGGCTTTCTTGTTAACCCTTGAGATTGCTGAATCTACGTGCGAAAAAATATTGTTGTCGGTGTTGGGGACTGCGTCGAACCCTCTCAACTGTCACTCGGTTTCCCGGCTGCTGCAACTAA
>CAZDTD010000391.1:0-3302 GCA_964507995.1 uncultured Pirellulales bacterium
GCCAGATTCGTCGTGCCCGGATCGACCGGCGTGATGAACTCGGGGGCCCTGCTGTAGAGCCGGATGTCGTCCACGTACAGCGTGCCGGCGGCTCCGGAACCGTCGACGCCAATCGTCAGGGATTTGACGCTGCTGATGTTGCCAGCCGCGGACAAATCGACGTTCCAGGCCTGCCAGACGCCGCGGGCCAGATCGGCCGCGTCGCTGGTGTAGGTTAGCTTGGTGTTGTTGATCTTCACATAGAGTTGCCCGCTGTTGCCGGCGACGCCACGGAAGTAGAGCGAGAGGCTCCTGACGCCGGAGGCGGTCCAGTCCTGGGCGGAGTCGAAGGTCCACTTGGCCTCGGCATACGTGGCCCCGCCGGAGTTGTCGTAGAAGAGCGGCATGGACTGGCGGCCGCCGTGTACGAGGGTCGTCTCGCAGAATGTGCCGTTTATCGCGGGATCGATCCCGACGATCGAGCCATTGGTGTCGTCGTCGTAGCCGTCGATCCAGGTCTGGAAGACGGCCTCTTCGGCGTCCATATTGTCCGTGTAGCTTTCGAAGTCATCCACGACCAGGAATTCCTGGGTCGTGAAGCTCCAAACGTCGCCTTCATAAGTGCCGGTATCGCCCAGTTCATCGACTTTCCAGTAGTACGCGGTTTCGAGGTTCATGGCCGGGGGCGTGTAGCTGTGCTTGGTTACGGTCTCGGCTGAAACGGTTCCCTCGGCCACGGCGTTGGCGTCGGTCCCGAAGTAGACCTGGTGCGAGGTGGCCTCGCGGCCGGGTCGCCAGTTCAATGTGGCGTCGAGACGGACCTCGGCTGCGCCGTCCACCGGGTCGGGCCTGAAGGCCTGTGTCGGGATGTAGAAGAATCGCACCTCGCTGAGACTGGCGATCCCGACGGTGCCCCAGGTCGTGTTGACGGTCAACTTGACGTGTTTGGCCATGGCCCCGCCGAAGTCGATGATGTTGTTGGCCGTGTAGGTCGGCTGACCGGTTCCCTTGGCGAATTCCGGCACGTTTTCCAGCGTGGTCCAGGTCTCGCCATCGGTGGAATAGTCGATCGTGACGTCCTTGGCCCCGAAGCCCATGTAGGATTCGAGCTCGGAGTTGCTGTTCCAGACCCACAACTCGTCGAGCTTGTACTCCTTGTCGAAGGTGTATTGAATCCAGACGGGCAGGCTGCCGGCGGGGGTGGCCCACATTGTTTTCAGATCGACGCCGTGTTGATCCTGGTCGTCGAGGCCGGAGCGGTTGACGGTGTTGTCCGCAGGCGAGGTGGGCTGGGCGCTCGATGCTTCCGCCGTGACATTGGCGATCGGATAGGCGAATGTTTCGACGGTGAAGTTCCAGACGTCGCCTTGGAAGACGGTGTAGTCCGGGGCTCCATTGACCTCGTCGACCCGCCAGTAGTAGGTCTGGCCGTACGCGAGCGCGTCTTCCGGGGTGAAGGCGGCGCCCGTTACGCTCCCAACGGGTTCGGTGGCGTTGTTGACGTCGTCGAAACTCGTTCCGAGATACACGTCGTGCGTGGCTGCGAACTCGCCCGCCGTCCAGGCGAAGGCCGTATCCGCCGGCACATCCGTCGCCTTGTGGGCCGGGACCGGCTCGCGGGCTTCGGCCAGAGCGGTCGGATTCATGAGGACCGCGATCTCTTGTGGCGACAGTGCGTGGTTGTAGATGCGAACGTCGTCGAGTTTCCCGTTCAGGGGCTCTCCATCCGGACTGCTTAGCCGGAGCATGGTCCCGTCGGCCAGCGTGCCGCCGGGCGTCTGGCTGGCGATTTCCACCCCGTCGAGAATCAGCCGCTGGGTAGTTCCGTCCCACGTGCCTGCGACATGATGCCATTCGCCTTCCGTGAGGACGTCGGCAACATAGAGGTGCCGCATCGTACCGCTCGTCGTCATGTAGAAGTGCAGTCGTCCGTCCGAGTTCCTGCGAATCACGGCAACTTCCCCGCCGATCGTCACGTATCGTTCGACGCCCGTCCGGAACGTATCGTGCCAGACCCACGTGCACAGCGTGATGGCGTCGTCCGTGAAGCTGTAAGCCGTATCTCTTCCATAGCCTGCGCCGTGGAAATGCACCGCGGTGCCCGACACGCCCTCTTCCCACGTGGCATCGACCACTGTGATGTCCGGGCCGTTGCCTGTGGAATCCGCCGCAATCGTACCGGTCCCTTCGTCAAACGCATACCACGACACAAGTTCCGCACTTGCGGGATCTGCCATTGTCAGACTCAACAGAACCGCGAGTGTGACCATACCAGAATACACAGTCTTCATAATGATCCTCCTGAGACAAAAGAATTGTTGTCCGCGGGTGTCACAGTCGAGGTGCCTTGTTCGGCTTTCTGGATGTTTCATGGATGTGGGGGCTTTATTTCATCTCCTTTCTCTCCGTGTAGGGCACTGAACCGCCTCTGGTTTCTCGACTACGGCATACCGATGAAAATTCTGGCTGCCGATATCGTCACTTATAGCAGATTGGGAAGCCTGCTGCAAACGGATTCTGACGGCAATACGTTTTGTCCCTTGGCTGTCGGGGCAGGGGAAAAAGCGGGGCCCTTGTCTTGCGGACTCGGGCCCCGCCTGGGCGCTGCGATACGTTACAGGCCTGCCGGATTACTGAGCCGAGCGGCCATATCCGATGTCGTCGATGAAGACCGTGCCGACGCCGCCCGCCGTGGTGGCGGCCTTGTCGCCGATCGTGATCGTCATCTTCTCGACCTTGCTGAAATTGACGCCTGCAAAGTCGGTCATCGGGATCGCCCACCGGGTCCAGTCGGCCGACGTGACGATGTCGGCGTTGGAGGCCGTGCCGCTCTTGCCGGCGCTGTCCTCCACGGTGACGTACATCGTCGCCGCGTCGTTGCCCGGATTGACGCCGATGTTGGCGACCGTCCAGTCGCCGGTGACGCCGCCGGTGGTGACCACGTCGGAGAACTCGCCGAAGCAGTAGCCGGCGGCGGCGTTGTTGCTGGCCACCGCCAGACCGATGTAGACCGGGTCGGTCATGCCGATGGTCTGCGGGTTGGGCGAACTGTCGGTTCCGGTGTTCTCCGTGTCGGGCTGCTTGGTCCAGGTCACGCCGTCCTGCGAGTAATAGGCGGTGAACTGATTGCCCTGCCGCTCCACTTTCACCCAGACCGGGAAGGTGATCGCGCCGACGTCGCTATGGGCCGAGACGGCGCTGGCGCCGTTGGTTGGACGGTTCTGGAAGGCCCGTCGGCCGTCCGGCGTCGGGTGCATCAGAGCGTACGAGGAGGCCGGGTCCAGGCTCCCGCGGATCATCACGCCGGCCTTCGCCCAGGTGGT
>CAZDTD010000392.1:0-3302 GCA_964507995.1 uncultured Pirellulales bacterium
CCTGCCCTGGTGGTCGGGGTGGACGATCAGCCGTCCGATGAAGCAGGTTCCTCCCCGCTCGCAGGCCCGCACCGAACCCACGATGATCCGGTCGTCTGTTATCGCCTTCAAGAAAACATGATCGGCGAATTCCGCTTCGATCTCGGCGGCACTCTGGGTCAGCGGCGGGATGTGATCGTTGTTGTAGAGCCTCGCTTCGCTCTGATATGCAAGTCTCTGGAGACGCAGGATCTCGGCCGCATCGGCCACTGTCGCCTGAATGATATTCACTGGTCGTTTCCTGTTCAAAGTCAAAATGCTTCTCGCCGGCGCTACGAGGGGGGGAACACCTTGTGTTCCTCATCAAGGGTCGTGCTGCCGAGGAACAGATGGCTTATGCCGACGCCGGATTCGGTTCCTACCCACGATGACAGCAGAAAGGGAAGTCCCGCCAAGGCGAGGAGCAGTCCTGGAAACGCCGCAGCAAATCCCGTGAGCCCAACCAGTCCCTGAGCAAGGCAGGGCGCATGTTCTCGCAGTCCTGGCCAAATGTGGACGAGGAAGACCCAGTAGAATCCGTATGCAGAGTAGACCAATACGACAATCGCCTTGTTTCTGAGGGCTCGCGAGAAGCTCCAGACCTCCACGGCAACCTCGGAGCACACGTGGCAGTGAACGCGGCGGATCTCCTTTCCCCGTCGTGGACGCGTAAGCCACAGGACCGACGTCGAGAAGTTCGCCTTCCAGGACTCGTCGCCCGTGGACGAACGACGGTAGTCGGAACTGTGGGTAAAATGCCCGAGCCGGACCATGGGATCGTCCCGATTCCGAATCCACTCCAGGGCATGGATCGAGCCTGTAAAGAGAAAGAGAACTCCTACCGCTGCCATAAAGAGCCGAATCGCGGCAGTCACATCCGGCGCAACGTTGATAGCCTGGTAGTACAGAAATCCGGTCGCCCCAAGGCCAGCGATTGTCACAAACGGTTTCAGGAGATATTGAATGATCCAGTTCACAGCTTCCGATAGACTCCCTGCATTCGATCTCCCCCCGCCATGACCACAATCTTCGCATGGCCGGCCGCATGGGTCAAGCGAGTAGCATGGCAGAACACACAGAAAAAGACTGAGTGGAACAGGCCGTCCCGAAAACGTCAGTGCGGTTCTATCCCTATGACGAGCCACGATTCCGTGCGGCCCTGCGGATGCAGCTTGGGGGCAACCCCATCCCGGCAGCCATCGGCGGCGTCCACAACCGCTGGTCGATCCTGCCGGAGGGCATCCAAGTCACTTCGGTCATCATCTACCTCGAACCCTGGGTATCGGCCCACACCGGCCAAGTCGTCGAGCTCGTCAAAGGCACACCGTTTCCCTCGCTCAACCGGCCGGACAAACCTGTTGCTTAGAAGAACATCGCAACCGCATTTGGATCGCCTGGGATCTGGCCGAGGCCGTAGATGAACTCTGTCACTCCGTTGAGGACCATGGCGACGGCCTTGGCGGCCAGGAAGATGTAGAGGAGCCTCGCAATCATCATGCCGGCGTAGGGACCGACCAGACGCATCAGGCGGTCGGCGTTGCGGGCGACCAAGAAGACAAAAAAGAAGGTGACCACCGCTGTAATAACCATTAAAAGTTGCCCGATGGCGCCCGTGGTGATAATCGTTATCGTAATGGCGCCGGGACCCACCATGATGGGAAAGGCAATCGGGAAGACCGCCAGCATGCGACTGTCTTTGGGATGCTGGTACACGGAGCCCTGAGCCATGACGCCGCGAAGGGCAATGATGAACAGCAGAATCCCACCTGCGATTCCCAACTCGCCCAAGGTGACGTTGAACAGGTAGGCCAGGCTCCAGTCGCCGATCAGGGCAAAGAGGACCACGACACAAAGCGACGTGAGAACCGCGAGGTTCATGACGTTTCCCCGCTCGCGAATCTCCAGCTCGCGCGTCAGATCGGCGTAGACCGGGATATTGCCAATGGGGTTGACCACCGCAAACAACAGGAGCGCATGGTGAACGACAAGACCGACCGGCCCGGCCCACTCCTCGATTCCCCCTCTGGGGAGAATTCCCGCTGGCATACCATCACTTCCCTGGTTGAGAATTCACGATTCACGACCTACACCTTGCCCTATGAATATACCTCCCCTCCCCCTGTCGCCGCAATACCCTTGTACAGGCGGATGGTGTGCATAGCACACCCTACTACGGCGTCCACCCTAAAATGGTGGGTAACGTACGAAGTGAGGCCGACCGGACCACACGACGAGGCGTGCCTCTTCGTAGGGCGAGCGTCCCCGCTCGCCTAAAGAGAGTCGTGCGAGGACGCACGACCTACGAAGCATGACCTTCCCGATCTGCCCATCCAATCAACATGGACGGCGTACTACTTCCTCCGACGATTGGCGGACCAGATCCGCTGCATATCCTTCAAGAGCCGAGCGTGGTCGCCGGTCCGCAGGTGCTCCGTGATGAGCCTGGCGTTGGCGTCGCGGTAGTATTGGAGCAGGGCCGCCTGGATGCGTTTCTCGCCGCGGCCGCTGGGGACGTGGATCGAGCGGCCTTTCTCATCCTGGCCGGCGACGTACATCGCGGTCGAACGCGTGAGCGGCACAGGCACGAAATCCTGCACCTGGCGAGGCTGCCAGTTGCGGGAGACAAGGTACTCGGTCAGCTTCACTGCGTCGTCGAGCGTGCAGCCGGGATGCGAGCTGATGAAGTACGGCACGAGATAGTACTCCCTGCCCGCCCGACGACAGGCGTCGTCGAACCGGTCCTCGAACTCGCGGAAAAGCTCGAACGAGGGCTTGCCCATCAGCCGCAGGACCTGGTCGCAGTAGTGCTCGGGCGCTACCTTCAGATGCCCACCCACGAAGTGGCCGACCAGCAGGTCGAGATATTCGCGGCTGTGCAGAGCCAGATCGTGCCGGACGCCGGAGGCGACATAGACGTGCCGCCTGCCCCGCGAGCCCCCCGTCCATCGGACGAACGCCTCCATCATCTCCAGCAACGGCCCGAAATCGAGTTGCAGATTCGTACACAAAGAGGGAAAGGCACAACTGGCCCGCGAGCACGCCTGCTCGGCGGCACACTTCGTGCCGTACATGTTGGCCGTGGGTCCGCCAAGATCGCTGATCGTGCCGCGGAACCGGGGATCGGCCGCGATTCGGTCCGCCTCCGCGAGCAGCGACTCGATGCTGCGAGAGGTGATCTCCTTGCCCTGGTGGAAATAGATCGAGCAGAACGAGCAGCCGCCGTAGCAGCCGCGGTGTGTTGTGATGGAGGAAGCCACCGGCTCCAACGCCGCGATCCCGCCCAG
>CAZDTD010000393.1:0-3293 GCA_964507995.1 uncultured Pirellulales bacterium
CCATATAGACGAACGGCGGGATGCTGTTGGGCGTCGTGGCGTAGTACTCGCCCCACGGGCTGGTGACTTCGACGATTCGAACCGCCCGGCTGCCGGCGGCCCGCACGGCCATGTTGGCGGCGCGGGTCATTTCCAGGATCTGTTCGAAATTGAAGTTAAACTGGTTGAAGGCGTTCAGACCGCTGATGACATACCAGCGATGGACGACCCCGGCGTACCGGGCAACCACTTTCGAGATGAACTGATAGGCCAGCTCCCGCATCTTCTCGAAGCCTACACCCGAACGCAGCAACCACTCCGGCAGATGATCCTCCGTGAAGTGCAACAGCGGTCCCGCGGAGATGACCAGTTTCTTGCGGCTCAGGATCCCCATGCAACTATCGATCAGCGAGAAATCGAAGTGTCCCTGACGAGACTCGATGCGGGCCCAGTTGATCGGCAGGGTGACCGAGGCAAAAGACCCCAGCAGACGATCGATGTACTGCGGTTTCGTCAGGAGGTTCGGGTCCACACGGCAGCCCATGCAGCCCCGGCCGAATCCGGGACTCTTGCGTCGCTTGTCGAACAGTGATTTACCCTGACGAACGGCCAGCTTCTCCGAGTAAATCGTGGCCTTTCGCAACGACGCATCGGCCAGCCGAGAGGCCTTGGACGGATCCTTGATGCACTGAATCGCTTTAACAAAAAGGTCCTGGGACTGCTTGGCGATCTCCTCCAGCCCTTCCAGATTGTCGAAGAACGACCAGTCCTCGCGGCGATTCGTGATCTGCATGAGCTTGGCGCGGGCCAGTTCGACGTTGAGGATGTAGGGACGTTCTCGTTCGGGCAGACAGGTCGTCGGGAGCAGGATTTTGCCGAAATCCTGGATCGGCCACAGCAGGGCCAGTCCGGCGGTCTCCGGATTCGGCCTGACGCACTCGACGCAGCCGTCGGAGAACGTGATCTTCGCCCGACGAATGCTAATGCCGTCCGTGCCGAACAAATACGCGCCGGACGGCGTGAAGTCTTTTACTACCTTGCCGTCTCTAAAAACCTGGAACTTCACTCCACTGTCCCGATCCCATAACCCGATCCTGACTGCGCACCCCGCACACGCTTGCGAAATGCTACGGGAGCATTATAGCAGCGACATGACTGCACGCCAACTCAAAAACCCGCCCCGACCTTCCACTCAGTTGACCGACAACGCCAGTCCGCGGTAGTGGTTCTCGCATCCAAGCGTCAAAACGCTGGTCTTCTCGACGAGCCTGGCGATCAGGGTGACCTGGTTGAGCAGAGTCTCGACGAGGTCGATGTTGGTGAGCGTGGATTCCGGACTGTATCGTGGGAGGATGACGACCGCGTATCCGCAGTTGGTCTGATCGGTGGCGAGTTGCGCCATGGTCACGCTGGTTTCGCCAACCTGCGTGATGACTGGTTCGGCCCCATCGTCCACCTTGGCGCGCAGGTCCTGGAGAAACTCATCGCCTATGCCCATCCCGGCGAACTCCTCCGGATGACTGACCCAATAGCTGCCATCGCGATCCATGATGAGCAGCATCGGCCCCTGCTCCGGGAGCACGTCAAAAACCTCCCGGGCGACCTGTTCACTGAGGACACGTGTATTGGGTGTCTTTGTATGGCAAAGCTCCATCGAATCGGCTCCTTCACAGTACGGACAAAAAACAACTGACAGGAAGGATTTCGGCAAGAAAAGACCTCTGCTTTGCGATCCTCGGTCTGGAAGGCCACAATTGGCCGTTTTTCGCCCAGGAGGAACGATGGGAACCCGGAGAGGACGTAGTTATGGGGCTCTGAGCGATTGGGGCCGGAAACCCGGCCAGCAGGCCGGAACACTCACTCGACGGACGCTTTTCCTCGCTCGGCGACCGGGCGGCCCTTGTAGCGAACCATGTGAAGGCTGTTTCCTCTCGCGTTGTACTCCACGATGTGCATATACGCGCCCATCAGCAGCAAGCCGCGGCCTTCCGGGCGGTACAGGTTCTCGCCGACGCGAGGATCGGGAATGGCGCCGGGGTCGAACCCATTTCCCTCGTCGGTGATGTTGATTTCCACCTTCTCGGAGTCGATGACGTAGTGTATCGTCACCTTCTTGGTCGAATCCAGCTTGTTGCCGTGCTTGACGGCATTGAGAAAGGCCTCCTCCAAGGCCAGATGAACAGCGAAGATATCGTCCTGACTGAATCCCTTCGTGTCGAGTGCCGCCAGGATCTGCCGACAGGGTCGCCCCAGAGCCGACGGCTCACTCTTGACGACAAGCGAACATCTAACCGGCGTCTCAGCCGCCATATAAACCGTCCCCGTGCACCTTCCCATTAGAACGCCCGGGGGCAGGCCTCCGCGAAGGGCAACCTGGTCCGGACCTCGAATCGCACATCACGAACTCCCCCGATTATCGGTGCTCGGAAAAGCTGCGTGTCGCGTTTTCGACATCTTCATAGATCTCAAATACGTTGGTCAGTCGGGTGATCTTGAACACTTCGTGGATCCCGGGATGAATATTGCACAACCGCAATTCGCCTTCCCGTTCGTAGACCCGCTTGCTGATCCGAATCAACAGACCGAGCACCGCGGATGAAAGAAATTTGACATGACGAAAATCCAGCACAAGATGAATCCCCGGGGCCTGTTCGACCACAGATTCCACGGCTTCTCGCAGCGCGCGGACATCCGTTTCTTCCAGGATCTTCTCGTCCGTGAAAGCGACGATTGTCGCCTCGTCTTTATACTCCACACTGATACGCGGCTGAATAGCAGCCATAACGATCTCCGAGCAGCCTTCAAATTGGCATTGCG
This sequence comes from uncultured Pirellulales bacterium, assembly GCA_964507995.1. GTDB lineage: Bacteria > Planctomycetota > Phycisphaerae > Sedimentisphaerales > Anaerobacaceae > PLanc-01. The sequence continues at coordinate 2,797 of CAZDTD010000393.1, forward strand.
GCCATCCTAAGAGACGAGACAGACCCTGTCAAGCCTTTTGCGCAGCGATCTGGCCCGCCGCGAGAAACCACCGATATTTCGGCAGTCATTCGCGTCCTCTTGGATAAATTACCGATTTTTATGGATAAAACTCTTGCCATTTGAAGTCAACAATGGATAATAATACTGAATTGTGGTGCGGCATGCATTGAATTGCGCCGTTCCGCGGGCAACGGAAGTATGGGGTTCATCGCATACGTCGGTTTCGCCGTAGGTTAATTCCTGTGTTTGTCCGGCTCGGGTCGCCTGTCGAGGTGACGGATGTCCGCGCTTTGCATAGGGATCGTGACAGTGGTTCCCCGAGAGAATTCGGGCACAATGCGGGTGACGACGCCGTCTTGGGCGGAGTCGTTCATACACCACTCGCATCGCGTGTTTATATTTTGACAGGTTCCTGGTGTATGGAAGGAGAAAACTATGAGAGTTAGCAGATCCACCGGATACGCGTTATTGGCCGT
>CAZDTD010000394.1:0-3257 GCA_964507995.1 uncultured Pirellulales bacterium
GGGCGGCAGACCGTTCAAGGCAATGGGGGGTCGCTGTCTCCCTCTATTTTTGCGCGCATAAAATGGCACTGGCCGCGGATCCATATCCACGGCCAGTCCATCCAAGGTAAGGGGGGCTTCAAGTCTGTATCAACAGCGTCGTCTGCGAATCATCGCCAGGCCGCTCAGTCCCAGCAGGGCAATCGTCGCGGGTTCCGGGACGGACATCGAGCCGCTGAACCCGCCGCTGCCGAGGCCGCCGCGGTCGAGCATGTCCGCAAAGCTGGTGTAGCCCGATCCGCTGCCGCCGGTGAAGGCGAGGTCGAAGTCGAGGGCGGTCACGCTGAGATTCTCCAGGATCTCCAGGGCGGCCGAGCCGAGGGCCGACCCTTCGTGCGTGATGAACAGGTTGGTGATGTCCGCCTGGAACTGGGTGTAGCCGCCTGCGATGGTGCCGGCGGTGGTCAAGTCGCTGATCGCCAACGTGCCGGTCATGTAGGTGACGCTGTTGTCGGCGCTTTTGACCGTGATGTCGGCGGTGCCCAGCGGCGTCAGCGTGTAGGGCTCGCCCGGGATGCCACTGACCTGGAACGTGGGCAGATAGACGTGGGCGCCGACCAGAGCGTCGTAGTTGCTGCCCAGGCCGCTATCGACCACGATGTCCTGATCGAAGCTCAGGACACCGGCGCCGTTGTACTGCCATTCGCCGGCGGAGCCGTCCGCCGGACTGAAGGTGAGCACCTGCTGAGGGGTCACTGTGTCCGCGAGCGCCGGGCCCGTCAGAGCCGCCACCGCCAAGGCTGTCAGAGTCAGCGTTTTCTTCATCGTTGGTTCTCCTCTATTTCCCTCGCGCCGCCGAATTGCGTTTGACGCGAACCGCGCCGCACAGGGCGCCCAAACCCAGGAGGATCGCGGTGGCCGGTTCCGGCACGGCGACTAAGTAGTTCTGCACGCCGTCGCAGACGAGGACCCGCAGGTCCGCCTTGGCCCCACCGCCCGTGAGCGATTGCAGCCACTCGTTCGCGGTCTCCCCGTCCAGGTCCGCGGCATTGAAACCGCCGAGGCCCGAGGTGCCGTCGAGGGTGACATCCCACTCGGCGGCCGAGCCGGGCAGGTCTTCGTAGACGATTTCCCACACTGCGGCGGCAAACGCCTCCGCCGCCTGGTTGTCCTGGGTCGTGTAGGAGCCGGAGGCCCACGCCGGATCGTAATAACGGGCCCACAGCTCTCGCAGGTAGTTGGCTTTCGTCGTGCCGAGCGTCTGGCCCGTATAGCTGTTGTACATGTCCTCCGGCATGATCACGTCGTAGGTGTGCGTCACATCGGGCGCCGGCTCGTGGAGTTCGATGCAGAAGCCCGGGATCGAGCCGTTGCGCCAGGCGCTGCCCAGTCCGGTGTCGCCGGTCTTGTTCAGCATATAGACGCCGGCGTCGACGTCGTATCCGTCATAGCCGCCGCCCCAGAACCACGTGACATCGCAGGCCCCGAATCCGTCGTGCACCACGTCCACCGTGTCGGCTCCCGTCACGCCGGTTGTGATCAGCGTCAGGGCCAGCACGCACGCGGCCGACTGGAATCGTTTCATCGCTCGGTCTCTCATGTCACCACACCCCCGTGATCCTGCCACCGCTTCGGTCCCCCCCTGCGCGAACCGATAGCGATGTCGTGCCATCGCACTATCCTGCACCCCCGGCGACTCGGTGCGAAGCGTCCCCCATCACGAAACGCGGAACGACCCCGTCGCCGTACCCCAACTACACATGGTGCTCAAGAGAGGAAGTTGCTGAGCACCCCCCATTTCGAATCGACCGCCCGTTGGGCAATCGATAAAGGTAGTCTACCTGTTTGGCGACCGAAAGTCAAGGAAATCGCCCGTCGGCATGGGTGTGGAGCCGACCTGTTTCACCTCGCCCGCGCGCGGGACTGCAAACCAAGCCATTATCGGGCAATGTCACAGTCTGGGTGCGATGAACGCCGAGATTTTTCCAGCTCCTCCGGAGCGACTGGGGCGCAACGCGTGCGTGTTCCGCCGAATCAGGTGCAACTCCGAACCACGGTCACAGCCATTGTGGAGAACTTGTGGATAACTCAACCGTGGCAATCAGGACGGTCCGCAAATCACGAGAACATCCCGGCCACCAGCCCAGCCAACCCATATCAAACTGGCCCGTCAACTTGGCTGCCGTCAACAGACAGAGCATAAGTCCTTGTACAAACTTGTTTTATGAACTCGCCCAAACACCCTGGAGCAGCTCGTATTGGAATGCGGGAAAACACGGCGTCAAAACCGCTCCCATTTCTTACTTTCATATCCAGGCTGCATAGTTTGGTGGAAAAACGGTTGACAACTTGCGGGATGCGGCCTCCTGAAGCAACGCCGATCAGCAGATAACCCCTTGATAAACCATGAATTGGAGCCGTGCAGAACAAACCGTGGCGTCTATAAATCGACCAGGTATAATGGCGAATCGTATGTGGACATCGCTCTTGGCAAGGAGAGATCGCGTGAGAACCCTCAAGCACAGCATCCTCATCGCATTGACGGTCATTGCGGCCGGCGCCGGTTGCTCGCGCGAGCCGGCCGTCGCACGCAGGTACATGCCCCCGGCGTCATCCGCCGAGCCGATGTGGGGCGAAACCGCGGAAGGACTGCAATGTCGAGCCCGGCCGGTCAAACGCAGGTACGCAGTCGGAGACGCTCCCACGTTCACCATCGACCTGCGCAACCGAGGCGGGCGGATTTTCGCCTTCCGCTCGGGCGGCCCGGCGCCGCTGTCGGAATACTCCATCGATGGCCGTTGGCGTCCCTGGCCGGCATCATCCCCGGCCGCCGGCAAGGTCCGACCGCTTGGCCCGGGCGCCGAGATCACGGATATGCCGGCGCCCCTGCCCCCGGAGGCTCGTGTGGTCCTGACGCCCGGCCCGCACACAATCCGGCTTGCCTTCTCCCTCGAGGGCGTCGCAGTCGTCAGCAATCCCGTCGAGATCGAGATCGCCGGGCCTCGCTGATCCCGTCAGCGACCATTACTTATCTTTCCAGAGTTCGACATGGCTGACCGCCAGCTCGAGATCGCCGCCGAAGACGGCGAGACGAAAGTCCACGCCGTTGTTGCGATTCATGAAATAGCAGTCGGGCAGCTTGAACTCGGCGGTTTTCCATTCGCCCGTGTCGGCCACCTGCACGCCCCCCGCCGGCCGGAATGCGCCTTCCAGCGGACCCTCATTCACCGTGCTGTCGTACTCCACGGCAAACGACGTACAGCCTGCATCGCGATACG
>CAZDTD010000395.1:0-3211 GCA_964507995.1 uncultured Pirellulales bacterium
CCGAGCGTATACGCACGGACCATATAGGCACAGGCGAGAATATCGGGCGTATGCAACGGAACCTCCCAGACCTGGGCCCCTCGCGGCACGGAGTTGGCGTAGAGGGCCGTCTGCTTGTCCAGCAGGGCAAGCCCCTGCTCGATCAATCGCGGGTCCGCAGACAGGGTCGCCGTTTCCAGGATATATGCCACGTCTGACGCGGCGTGGCCGTTGGCGTGCTGGGCGAAATGGGTGCTGCCGTAATCGACCTCGGCCGGCACGTAGAGCTTGATGCCCTGCTCGTTGAAGCGGGCCAGGAGGCTCTCAGCGTCGGCCCTGCGCCGCTCGACGTAGGGCAGGATGCCGCCGAAGACAAACGGCGCAGCAGGCGTTCGGATGTGGGAGACGCCGCTCAACAGCGGCTGGCCCTGCGGCAGCTTCGTCATGGCCAGATCCCTGGCGCTGGTCAGCCGCTCGACCATGTTCGGCTCACGGGCATGATTTGCAAGCCAGTCCATGTACATGACCGCATCGGCCGCGGGACCGGCTTTGAAGCTCTCGCCCCAGACGGCGTGTCGGAATAGGCCGCCTTCGTTGATGGCGGAATCCAGCCAGCCGTGAGACAGGAGCCTGACGGCCGCATCGAAACCGCCGTTGAACTGGGGCACAGGCGGCAAACCGCGGATCTCCACATATTTCTGCACCGCCGGCACAACCGTGTTGCCCGGGCCGCCGAGGATTATGGCTCGCGACATGAAGGGCTGACCGGCCTTGATCGCAAAGGGACTGTGCGCGGTCAGAGCGTTTTCGAACCGTCCATCGCCGACCGCCGGCGCCGAAAGGGCCATGACGTGGCTGCCCGAATTGTAGATCCGGTCAGGGGAATCGAAGGTCGCCGCGGTCAGGTCCGAGGGTTCCCAGATCAGGCCGATATAGCAGCCATCGTGGGCAATCGCCATGAGCGGGAACGTGATCTTGACTGGATCGGGCGTCCGGCGCACATGCTCGATAGTCGTGATGTCCGCTTCGCTGCTGCTGGGTTCGTCTTCGAGGTATTCCAGACCGGCGAAAAGCCCCTGCGTCTTACGCTCGCCGAAGGCGCCCAGGCCGGGAAAGAGGGTCAACCAGGGGAAGTAGATCACGTCGTTGTCCCGGTCGGCCGCGAAGGTCGTCTCCACGCAGATCGATCCGGGTTGCGGACCGGCCTTGAAACTCCGGGTCACCTTCCATTGCCCGGCGTGATCGTCCTTCAAGGCCGCCGTGATGGTGATGCCGCCGTTCGGATCCGAGGTGTGGGAGATGTCCGCCTTTTCCAGGGCCAGCCAGCAGACGCGACCGTCGATCATCACCCCGATCTGGTCCGCACGGTAGCCGGCGGCCATTTCTTTGCCGTCCACCTTGAGCAAGAAATCGCCAAGGTCCCTTCGGTAGTGCTCCAGACGCAGCGATCCGGAATCTATCGCGGTGGTCCTGGCCCGGCCTTTGCTCGGTTTCTTCGGCTTTTTGAACTGCGGCGGGTCCCGCGGTGCGAGCGTTTCCACGCGAATCGAGGCGACGACGATCCGCCCCTCGCCGGTGGTGGGATCGAGCCGCAGACGCGTGCCCGGTCCGAGCGGCTCGCCAATCAGCACGGCGTATTCATGCCACTGGCCATCGTTCTGGACGGTGAACCGCACGGATCGTCCGGCCTGGAACGTCGGACCGTAGAAAAGCTCCGCGTACGGTTCGGCATCCGATTTCATCCGCACTCGGACCCGCGTCATCCCACTGGTGGGCAGGTCCACCGCCGGACCCTCGATCCACGGATCGACGCCGGCCGATGTGAACGCAAGGCCTTCCGCTGAGACCGCAAGGTCCTTCACGTATGGATTGCCTTGCCAGCCCTGCTGGTCCTTGGCGAAATCCCACGCCGCGACCTCGTCGCCCGAGGCGACGACCGAGCAGGCCGCAACCATCGCGAACGTCAGCAATCCGTTGATAATCCTGTCGACGTACATCGCGACAAACCTCCGATTTCATCCAGAAAAATCCCCTCGCGAAGCATCCAATGGAACCTGTGGGACAGACTGAGTTTACCCGGCCTATCCAGCTTCGCGCGTGGGATAGTATAATCCTTTCCATGAGCATAGAACAGGAGATTAGGGAAAAGGCCTTGGAACTCGGGTTCGACGCGGCGGGCATCACCGACGCTTCGCCCATCGGGCGCGAGCACGTCGAGCATTTCGATATCTGGCTGCGATCCGGCTGCGCCGGTCCGATGCAGTATATGCACCGCAACGTGGAAAAACGCTTCGATCCCGCGAAGCTGCTGGACGGTGCCCGGTCGGTGATCATCGTCGCTTTGAACTACAAGCCACCCGCCACGGCGACCGCGGCAGGGTGGCCGGGTTCCCAAACGCGAAATATCGCGTTTGGGGTTCCGGCTCCGCCCACCATTCCCACCGGCAGGGTCGCCCAATACGCCCAATATGAGGATTACCACGACTTCATCAAACCGCGTCTGCGCAAACTCGCAGACTTCGTCCTCGACAGAACGGATGGAAACTGCCGGTTCAAGATCTGCGTGGACTCGACGCCATTGGCGGAGAAGGCCTTGGCGGCCCGCGCGGGCTTGGGCTTCATCGGAAAAAACCACCTGCTCATCCACCCACGACTTGGACCGCAAGTCCTTTTGGGCGAACTGCTTACGACAGCGGTTCTGAAACCAGACGCCCCCTCGCAAGGCGACTGCGGTGACTGCGACCTGTGCCTGCGGGCCTGTCCAACGGGCGCTCTGCGGCCTGATGGATTTCTCGACGCACGCCTGTGTACGAGCTGCCTGACCCAGTACGAATCGTCGTCGGGGACCGGCGATTGGCTCTTCGGATGTGACGAGTGTCTCCTCGCATGCCCTCATCAGCGGCGAGCCCCCGCATCGGCGAACCGGGAGTTCAAGCGATACATCGAACGTGCCCGACTGGACTTGCGAGAAGTGATCGAGCTTACACCCGAAGCATTCGAGGCGAAATTTCACGACTCCCCCATCAGGCGGCTTGGCCTCGATGGACTGAAGAACAACGCGAGACGATGTCTGAAGTGTGATGTGTGAAGCGGGAGGGCACAGACCTGCGTAAGCGAGCGGCATTTGTGACCGTCGGTGCGCAGTCCGTCCTTTTTTTTGGTTCTTCACGGAATTGCGGGGACGAACGGATACGGATTCCGACGCTTCGCGTCGGGAGTTTGGCGCCTTGGG
>CAZDTD010000396.1:0-3207 GCA_964507995.1 uncultured Pirellulales bacterium
CGCACGAAAGGAGTTGGCACTCCATCGAGTAGAAGTATCGCGATCCCAGCGTGTACCGGCGGGTTCAGAGATGTCTCTGAAGCCGCCTTTTTTTTGGCAAGAATGTTTTGTAGGAGGCACAAGAATGTGGACATCGCGTGAGCGGGAGAGAATCGCGGGGATGGCACTGATGACCCTGGCCCTGCTATGCGCAGCGGCCTATGGCGGGCCGCCGCTGCCGACGCACCAGGTGGAGGGCAACAGCGGCGTATTCATCACGCCGACGGCCTATTTCGCCAATCCGGCCGAGCCGAACCAGGTCTTCGGCCTGCCCAGCGTCTCGGGCACCTACGCCGACATCGGCCAGAAGGACTTCGAGGCGTTCGTCATCACAGAGAACCTCTGGGGGCGGATCGAGCTCGGCTACGGACTCGAACGGATCGGGTTGGGCGACTGGCCGGATGACGTGCGGACCGTCACGACCCTGCGCGTGCAGGACGACGCGTACCTGCACAACTTCAACGCCAGGCTGCTGGCCGTGAAGGAAGGTTCGTTCGACTGCAAGTGGGTACCCGCCGTCTCCGTGGGCGCGCACTACAAATGGAACCAGGACCACGACGACATCGACGAGCAACTGAATGGAACGTGCGATCAACTGGGCTCGGACCATGACAGCGGCGTGGAGTTCACCCTCACCGCCACCAAGACAATCGCGAACCTGCTGCCTCGGCCGTTGATCCTCTCGGCGGGCCTTCGCAACGGCGACGCCATCCACACCGGCCTGCTCGGCTTCGCAGGCGAGCGACGCACCACGTTCGAGGGCAGCGCGATTTGTCTGCTCACAGACAAGTTCCTGATCGCAGGGGAGTATCGCCAGAAGTCCGACCTGTGCGACGACTACGGCGACCTGGTCCAGCCCGAGGACGATTGGTGGGACCTCTGCTTGGGCTATCTCGTCGACGATCACATCGCCATCGCGGGCGGATACGCCAACTTCGGCCGCATCTTGAACCACCAGGAAGACAACGTGTGGGCCATCCAGGTCAAGTACGAATTCTAAGGGAGATCGACATGAAGAGTGTCTGCGGAATCGGGTTAAAGGATGTACAGGGAGTCTACAGCGGACCCGAGGGAAAGCTGTGGGAACTCATTATGGGAGAGCAGATCCATATCGGGGGCCTTACCTCGTCGATGGATCTGGCCACGCAGGCGGGGATCCAGGCCGGGACACACGGCGTCGATCTGTGCTGCTGCAGCGGCGCGGGGATGCGATTCCTCGTTCGCTTTCGCAACGTCGCCCATATGACCGGCGTGGACGCCACCCCAACGGTCGTCGGACTGGGCAAACAGCGATGCAGGCAGGCGGGCCTGGCCGACCGGATCGACTTCACCCTGTCGGACGTGTGTGACAGCGGGCTTGAGGGCGACAGCGCCGATTTCGTCTGGGGCGAGGACGCCTGGTGCTACGTCGTGGACAAGGACAAGCTGATCGCCGAGGCGATCCGGCTGGTCAAGCCAGGCGGTGTCATCGCGTTCACCGATTGGGTCGAAGGCGAAGGGTTGTCTCAGCCGGAGGCCGAGCGGTTCCTGCGATTCATGAAGTTCCAGAACATCCAGAGCCTCGGCGGTTACCGCGACCTGCTCAAGGCCGGCGGCTGCGAGGTCCTCGCCGCCAAGGACACCGGCCGGTTCGCGCCGTGCATTGATCTGTATCTGAATATGCTCGGCCTGCAGTTGACGTACGACGCATTGCAGATTATTGGTTTCGATCAGGAAATGATGGCAGTCCTGGCGGCGGAGATGGCGTTCGCACAGCAACTCGCCCACGCCGGCAAGATCGCCCAGGGCCTGTTCGTCGCACGAAAGAACAAATGACAAGAAGAACTCACCACAGAGGCACGGAGGGCACAGAGCAGGATCATGAAGGAAAGGCTCGGTGTTCTCTGTGTCTCTGTGGTGCAAACCGGGGTAACTGTTGAGAGAAAGAACATCATGGGACACTGTTGTGACAAACGGGACGCGAAGATCGAACCGACCGATCCGTGTCACCCGCCGCAGGTGTCGTGCGGATCGAAGAACACGACTGCTGCCCAGGCAGCGGATTGTCCACTGGCGTGGTTCGAGCAGATGATCCCGAATTGTCTGCGATATGCCCAGGACGCCAAGGCCAAAGGCAAACGGATCGTCGGGATCATGTGCGAGTACACGCCGCGAGAGCTCATCATGGCGGCGGACGCGGCGCCGGTGTGTCTGTGCGGCGGATCGGCCGAGACGATCGGTCCGGCCGAGGAACATCTGCCGGCGAATCTCTGCCCGCTCATCAAGTCCACCTACGGCTATCACATCCAGAAGGCCAATCCCTTCCTGGAGATGGCGGACATGATCGTTGCCGAGACGACCTGCGACGGCAAGAAGAAGATGTACGAGCTGATGGGCCAGACCCGTACGATGCACGTGCTGGAATTACCCCAGAAGCCCGACGACGCCGACGCGATGACGCACTGGATCAGCGAGCTTCGCAAGCTCAAGGCCCGGCTCGAAGAGGTTTTCGGCGTCACCATCACCGACGAGAAGATCCGGCAGGCGATTGGAACGATGAACCACGAGCGGTCGCTAAGGCGGCAGTTGGCGGAATTGATGAAGGCCGACCACCCTCCTCTGACCGGCCTGCAGTTGCTCCTGTACAAGAGCAGCATCTCGGGCCTCTGCGCCGATTTCGCACAGTACGAGCGGGCACTGGAGATGTACGCAGCGAAGAAGCCCGCCGGCGGAAACTCGAAGGTTCGCGTCCTGATGACAGGGGTCCCGATGGCGCACGGCGCCGAGCGCGTGCTGGAGATCGTCGAATCACACGGCGGACTCGTCGTGTGCACCGACAATTGCACGGGATTGAAACCGATCCTCGACGACGTAGACGAGACCGCGGCCGATCCGATTGTTGCGCTGGCCCAGAAGTACTTCCGCCTACCCTGCTCGGTGATGACAAAGAACGAGCGCCGGCTCAATGTCCTGCAGGACCTCGCGAAGGACTACCGCGCCCAGTGCGTGATCGACCTCGTCTGGCAGGCGTGCCTGACGTATGACGTCGAGTCGTTCTTCGTCAAGCAGTTGGCGGAGAAGGAACTCGGCGTCCCGTACCTGCGGATCGAGACGGACTACTCGCCTTCCGATTCCGCACGGATCGCACTGCGGGTCGAGGCGCTGTTCGAAACCGTCCAGCAGAGAGCG
>CAZDTD010000397.1:0-3206 GCA_964507995.1 uncultured Pirellulales bacterium
GTACGCGATCCGAGACCCGTTACTTCACAACGATATCGTCATACCAAACCGACGAGGCGCCGTTGCCGAACAGGTCGATGGCCCGGAGCGTGTTATGGCCGTCGCCATCCCAGGGATGAGATGCGATCAACGCCCCGCCGTAGTACCAGTCGCAGGTGTTGCCATCCAGATCGACGACAAACTTGAGCTCGACCCACTGGTCGAAAACGATCTGCGCTGTCACATTGCCACCTTCCGCCTCTGCGGTGACAACACCGGTCGCCAGGTTGAATTTCAACTGGATAGACCAGTCATTCGCACTCCCGGCGTCGTCGTACTGATTCAGAAGAATGAAGAACGTTTCGCCCGTCGAGCCGGACGGAATGTACTGCATGGCGGAGAAGGTCACAACCCCGCCGGCAACGTCGAACTCATGCACGAGGTCGGCGCTGGCGACAGCCTCGACCGAATTCGTTCCGCTGAAGGCATACGCGTTCGACGCCGGTGCGCCCGCCGCTTCGGCGCCGCCCCAGCCCTTCCAGCCAGCCTGGCCGTGCAGGTCGCTGCCGACCTCATAGGCCTCGAAATCCTCGACAAACAGCGGCGCCAGGGTTCCCAGCAGCTCGATCTCGGCGATCTGCATCATGGGGTCAGTGACCGGGTTGCGCAGCGCCGGGAACACAATCTGATAGTGCACGTAGGCAACTGTATTCGCGAACGAAATCGCCGTTGCATTCGTCTTGAATCGCGGCCACTCGCCGACCTGGTTGAAATCGGCGATGTCGCCTGCTGCGATCAGCGTCCACGGTCCATCGATGCTGTCGTTCGAGCCGGACAGCTCAAACTTGACCGGGTCACGCCCAGGGGAGTCGTTCGCCGTCGTGAACGTCAGACCCGTGACGAAGGTCGGGCCGACAGCCGGAGTGACCTGGATTCCGGTCGGCAGAAGTTCGCCTTTGAAGTGCAGGAACTTCGTGTTGGCGTTGTCGTCAATCACCAAGGCAGGATACTCGGCGCCCGGCCAATCCCCGTCATTCGGGACCCCCTGGACGACGTCGCTGGGACCGGTGACATCGGACACCAGCAGCTTCTGAATCTCGACATCCGTCAAAGTCCTGTTGTAGAACCGGACCTCGTCGATCAAGCAGGTCATGAGTCGAGCGGCATCTGTGTCTCTGCCAACGAGAATCACGTTGTCGAAGTTGGAGGGCACATGCTCGGCGACATTGGTCGCTGTCTGATCCACGCCATTGAGATACAGCTTGCCCTGCGTCGGCGAGATCGCCAGAGCGGCAAAATACCATTCGCCGTTGGGAACCACCAATCCCGACGAGAACGACCAGTAACTGTCGGCGCCCCACATGTACCGGAGTTCGGCGCCCAACGGACCTTCCGAGCCGTTGTGCTGCAGACCGACGTTACCGGGGCTGGTTCCTCTGTGAGTCAGGATACCCGACCAACCCACCGGCGTCGCATCATGCTTCGCCCAGCCACACACCGTCACGGTGTTGCTGACAATGTTCAGCGGTGCGGCCTGAACGTAGTCGCCCGTCGCAATGTCGAGCGACAAGCAACCTCCGAAGAGACCCTGGGTCCACTGCGGGCTGCCCATAAGCGTACCATGGTTGCTGTGACCGGACTGGTCAACTGCCCTCGTGCCCTCGCCGGTCTCGAAATCGTAGTAGATCAGGAGATCGGGATCGGTGATGGGGATCGGATTGAAATACTTGTCGGCATTCGCCGCGATCTCGTCGGCGGTCAGCAATCTGTCGTAGATCGCCATGCCGAAGATGTCGCCGTCGAAGTTGTCGACAAACGTGCCGTTTTCGCGAATGGCGCGGCCGATGCCGACCTGGCCGGACAGGACAATAGCGGCCGCGACACTGCCTTTGAGCTCGCCATTGACGTAGAGATCCGTCGTGCCGGCGGCGGTGCTGGCGACGAACACCAGGTGGGTGTACTCGCCAGGCGAGGTGGGAACGCCATAGTCAAAATCCGTCACGCCAAAAACGGTCGCACCATAAGTCCCGGTATTCTCCCACTGCTCATACTTGAGACCTGCTTTCGTGTCACCGAAATTCATCCTGCCAATCAGGCACATACTGGTCATGGTCTCGTCAGGATTGCCTCGAACGACGAATTCATAGGTCATTTCGTCGCCAAAGGTCCCGATGTCATAAGTGCCGTTCGAGACATAGGTGGCGAAGAACCCGGGCTCGGCCGACTCGACCCCGAACGCCCAGTTCTCGGTGTTCATATCACTGGTCTTGTCGGTGATTCGGAAGCTCCAGACCTCGCCCGGCTGCACGACCCCAGCGCCATCCAGTTCGTCGACTCGCCAGTAGTAGGTGGTCAACGGGAGCAGCGCGTTGGCGTCAATGGCGAAGGTGGTTTCCGTCTGCGCCAGGCTCACGGCAACGTTGGGATCGGCCGCGGCGACCGCAGCCTGATCCGTGCTGAAGTACACGTCATGGGAAACGACGTTCTGGCCGGCGGTCCAACTCAACGCGGTCGGAGGCTCGCTGCCCGGGAGCAGAGCGCCATTTTTCGGGCCGGGGAAGTGGGCCGTCAACGGCTGCACCGTGAAGCTCCAGACGGGGCCCGTGACGATGCCGCCGTCTTCCTCGACGCCGTCGACCCGCCAGTAGTAGGTGGCGCCGGGCTCAAAGGTTCCGGCGAAGTAGATCATGTCCATGGTCCAGTTGCCATATTGCAGATCCGCTTCCGTCAGATCGGGCGTGGTCCCAACGTATACGTTGCTGGCTTTTGTCGTGTCCCCTGGAGCCCATCCCAACATCGGGTCCGTCCAATCGACGGCTCCATCGGCCGGTTGAGGAGCCCGCGCCTGATAGCGAACGAACGGGGTGCAATACTGACCGGCGAGGATCGTGGTCGCATCGCCGATGCCCGGTCCGGCCCAGCCGACATCCAGGCTGTCGCCGCCGCCGCCTTCCTTCATCAGGCCCTCGATGTAGTACGCCTGGCCCGCGACGAGAGATACGGGGGTCGACGTCTGCTCGGGGTACTTTCCCCACTCTGCGACACCCGTCCAGCCAGGGACCTGCGCGATCATCGTCGCGTTGGCGGGATCGGTGTCGGTGCTCAGCCAGAGCTGGCAGTAGTCATCGCCGGCGACCCAGAAGGTATAGTCGCCCGTCTCGGGGGGGGTCACATAGGCGCGAGCCCGCACGCCGTAGTTGTCGGCGCGGGCCGAGGGGCTCTGGAAC
>CAZDTD010000398.1:0-3184 GCA_964507995.1 uncultured Pirellulales bacterium
ACCTGCGGCGTGTACTTGCCCTGGCCGCCGTCGTCGCGCCCGGCCGCACACGTATTGGAGACGCACGAAAGTCCACTGCATTCCTCCAGGCGGATCTGGCACGACCGCTCCCCTTCGGCCAGCAGGTTGCTGTCCTTTCCGCAGCGTCGAAAGACGTTGCCCGTGATGGAGGTCGTGCGCATCTTCGTCGCACAGATGCCCGCGCCCCAGTTGCGGTCGAAGCAGTTGCCGGTCACGTTCCAGGCGTCGCCGGAGCACAGGTAGAGGCCATATCCCTGGTTCCATTCGACGCGGTTGGCCGTGAACATGACGGTCGCGCCCACCTCCTCGCAGCCGAAGCCGTGACTTCCGTTTCCGGAGAATTGGTTGTCCGTCACGAAGCCGTCCCAGCCGGTGATTTGGACGCCGCAGCCCTTGTTGCTCTGCATGATGCTGTGCCGGATGATGAACAGCCAGATACGCAGCAGGTGCACGCCGTGGCCCGAGAAGCCGGCGATCTTGCAGTCGTCGATGACGATGGAGTCCTCTTTGGGGCTGTATTTCTCCGCGTTGTTGAGCAGGACGCCGTGAATCGCCTTTTGTGCGTCTCGTCGCCCCTGCAGGAACAGTCCCCTCAGATGCACGCCGAAGGCGCCGGTGATGTTGAGCAGGCAGTCCGCCTCATCGGAATCCAGCAGCAACATGGCCCCAGCGTCGCCTCGATACCCCCACTGCGGTTCCGCCATGACCGTCGTATGCTGGCGCACCTTCAGGTCGTGGCAGCGATATCGTCCCGCGGGAAAATACACCATGCCGCTGACCGCGCCGGCCGCGTCCAGCGCCTTCTGGACAGCCTCCGAGTCCGGCGTCTCGCCGTCGCCTTTGGCGCCGAACTGGCGCACGTTGAAAACGGAAGGACTCAGCGCACCCGCCTTCTCCGAGGAGGATGCCAATGAGGTTCCGGCCAGACCCGCCATTCCGAGACACCCGGCCCCCATCATGAAGTCACGCTTGCTCATCTTCATTGCGATCTTCCCGTGTTGAACCCGTTGCATCGTATTCTGCCAGCGTCCCAAGCATAATACCACGCCACACCACAAAACGCCACTCTGGAACCACAGAGGACGCCGAGGGACGCAGGGAAGAAGGGGAGGCCCCCAAGGAGTGGCGACAGCGGCAGGGTGGACTCCGTCCACCATCTGTCTGGTTGATGTTCGGAATCCCACCTTCAGGCGGTAAGACCGGTCCGATCCGCGTAAACGCGGAACTCCGAACTCGCACCACGAAGAACACGAAGCACACACGAAGCGCGGAATTGACTCGACGATTCAACGGCAGGGCTTTCTTCACTTCGCGCTCTTCGTGCCCTTCGTGGTGAACCGAAGAAGAGAGGTCTTGAACCACAGTTCCCATCGAGGACAGATTAGGGTCATCTGTTCGGCGAGCTGCGCGCGGAACACCTTGCTGAGGGTGCTGATCGCCGCGAGGTCCCGGTTGTTCTGGGTGTGAATGAACTTGAACAGGTAGCCGGCCAGGTATTTCTTCTGCCCGAGTCCGCCCACCACGCGATCAAGCTCCTCCAACGTTTTGTCCTTCAAGTCCTTATTCGTCGCCCGCTGTAGCGACGAGACGCTGAGCCCAAAGGCGACCCAATCGTTGACAACGTATCACGCATGGCGTAGATTTGTAGTGTGAAAGTCAAGACCTCCATCACACTATCGGGTGAACTGCTGGAAACCATCGACGCACTGGAGTACCAGGCACTCCCATGAACCGTGGCGAGATCTACAGAGTGACTCATCCTTCGGCGCGCGATCCGAAGAAGCGCCGCGTGTTCGCAGTCGTGAGCCGCCACGTCTTGATCGACCCACGGTTTTCCAGCGTGATCTGTGCGCCGATCTATACTGCATACGACGGCCTGGCGACGCAGCGGCCGGTCGGGCCGGATGAAGGCTTGAAACAGGAGAGCAGCATTCATTGTGACAAATTGGTGAGAGGGATCGTTCGTTATGACAGTGAATATCGACGGCAGCTACAGTGTGAATCGTGAAACGGCGGTTGTTGCGTCCAACACAGAGACGGCGGCAGGGACCACGACCCCCAAGGCCGACGGGAAGACCGCGGCGGAATACTACAATCAACTTTGCGACGCCTTCTCCAATCTGAAGATTTCGCAGGGACGCTACACGCCAGGAACTGTCGCCGGCAGCGGAACGGGAAACGTCATGATCGATCCGAGGTACCTGGAGAAGGCCGCGGACGATTCCGCCGTGGCCGCGGAACTGGAGAAGAATCTGTCCGATATCCCTGCGGCCGAAAACTGGTTCAAGAGCATGTGCGCACTCAGCGGAAGGGAAGTGGTCGCCGGCGGCGTCGTGATCGATGAAAATGGAGGGATGAGCAGTTGGTCCGTCACGAGAACCGCCGGTCAGGAAGATGACGACAAGAGGACAGAGGACGAAACGAAGAAGAAAGCCAGGGAGAAGACCTTGGTGGAGGTTCTGACGGAGTATCGAGAGAAGCAAAGCGAGAAGGCGGAAGAGGCGGACGGCGACGACAAGAGCCGGTGCATGCGTCGACGGCTCATCGAGATGTACTTCGAGGATCTCGCGGAGGGCTCTGGGCTGAGCCTCTTCAATTGGAGGGCATAGGGAGGAAAAGGGTTCGGGCTTTGGATATAGGTGTCGTCCTTTCCCTCTGGGTCCGTTCAACCTGCGGAGTTCGGCTTGGGTTCGTAGAAGCGGACGTAGTCGACGATCATTCTGGTTTTGCTGGATTCGAGGGGGCCGTAGCCGTCGGTGGGGATCGCGCCCGCCCAACTGTTGTCCTGGACTTCCGAGCTGAGGATGATGTACTCGGCTCGCTTCGAGACGGGGGCGGCCTTCCACGTCGCTTTTCCGTCCACGAAGAAAGTGTACTCGGTCTCGGTCCACAGGACGCCGAAGGTGTGGAAGCCGGCGCGCAGGTTCGGGTCCTCGGCCACGTGGGTCTGGCTCTTGGCGCCGCCGATGTGCAGGGCGTGGTGGATCAGGCCGGAGAGGTCCTTGCCGGTCCGGTCGCTCACGCGGTGCTCGATTACGTCGATCTCCGTGCCGGCGGCGGCCGGATCGTTGGGCGGCCGGCCGAAGGTCGGGGTCTGAATCCAGAACGCCGACCACATGCCGGCGGTGTCTTCGAACTGCACTCGCGCCTCCCAGTAGCCGAA
>CAZDTD010000399.1:0-3175 GCA_964507995.1 uncultured Pirellulales bacterium
GGTCTCTGTCCGAGTAGTCTCGCGACGAGTTGGCCAACGCGATCTGGCCGACGACTTGCCCCCATACGACAGCCGGGA
This sequence comes from uncultured Pirellulales bacterium, assembly GCA_964507995.1. Classification (GTDB taxonomy): domain Bacteria; phylum Planctomycetota; class Phycisphaerae; order Sedimentisphaerales; family Anaerobacaceae; genus PLanc-01. The sequence continues at coordinate 79 of CAZDTD010000399.1, forward strand.
CGGTCAGAAAATTCTTCAGCGGGATGTGCCCCTTTGGCAGGCCGGTCGAGGCCGGATGGCGGCTTGGGGCGTTCGTATGGAAACCACGACGAGTGTTCAACGCGTGGCCGAACAAAGCAGGATAGACCCCGTTGGGATTGGGCGGGAACGATATGCTCTGACCGTGCGATTTTATCTGGCACTGCTGGCCCATCATCCCTGTGAGCGTGTGCCCGATGCTGACGCCCGTCTCCGGGTCAATCGATGAGACGTAACCATGCTCGCTGTCGGTGAGTCGGCGAGCCTGCTGCAGGACGGTCGCAGCTACCTCTTCAAGCGAGAATGATGGATCAATCAGTGCGTCCGCCAGGCCGACCAGAGCCTCGTCGACAGCCAGCTCCCATTGATGCTCTTCGATAACGCGTTTGTACTCCGTGATATCCACGCAGTACTCGACGATCTGGGCCACACGTCCCTGGCCGTCCAAAAGAGGGAAGGCGTGGATTTCGACGGCATGACACCGGCCCTGGCTGTCCTGGTGGACGTGCTCGACCGTGACACGTTTCCCGGTTTCCCGGATGATCCGCAGCGGACAAGGATATTCCGCCGTTCGACACGGCGTCTCTTGCTTGTGCATGGTCGCATGACAAGTGGAAATCTGCTCGCCGTGCATCCGCTGGGCAGCTTGATTGGCCAACAGGACGCGGCAATTTGACGCGTCGATCACATACAGGGGGTTGGGGAGTAAATCGATGACCGTGTGCAGTATCGCCTGGGCCGGTCCCTCCCGACATGCAGCAGACAATGGATCGCAGCCAAATCCCTCGTTCTCAGCCATGTGCTCAAACCCTATGTTCAGACATTGCCGACGATCACAGTCACTCTTGCCCAATGATAAACACGTTGGCCGTCAAATCAACACCCAAGAAGCATTTGTGAGGACTTGCCAGCGAAATCAGGATGGGCTATGCTCATGGTTGGTCTGCCTCGACGCTGGAAGGCCAGCAGAGGGCAGGAATATCCGTAGTCCAGGCTAAAAGGGAGGCTGAGCATGAATCGGAAGGTGGTTGTGTTGTTGTCGATTTCGTTGGCCGTCGCTGGCTGCGAGACGACTCGTTCGCACAAATCTGCTCCTACCACGGCTTTTGGCGAAGACGTGGCGTTTTTGCGGGCCCATACCGACGTGGTGATTTTGAAGGACCGGTCCGGGAAGGGGCAGGTCGCCGTTCTGCCGAAGATGCAGGGCCGCGTCATGACCAGCACAACGGGCGACCCGAATGGGCTGAGTTTCGGATGGATCAACCGAGAACTCATCGCCTCGGGCAAGTTCATCGAACACATGAACGGCTTCGGAGGCGAGGACCGCTTCTGGCTGGGACCCGAAGGCGGGCAATTCTCCGTCTTCTTCGAGAAAGGCGTCCCGTTCGACTTCGACCACTGGTTTACGCCGGCCGCCATTGACACGGAATCCTGGACACTGGCCTCCAAATCCGCCCATTCGGCGAGACTGCAGAAGACCATCCAGTTGAAGAACTACTCCGGGACGGTGTTCGATCTGAGGGTGGATCGGGAGATATGCGTTCTTGACCGAAGCGTGGCCCTGGACAGGCTCGATGCGCCTGTCGGTCCCGGAGTCGATATGGTCGCCTTCGAATCGAACAACAGGATCGTAAACACGGGCTCACAAGCTTGGACCAAACAGACCGGCCTGCTCTCGATCTGGATCCTGGGCATGTTCAACCCGTCGCCGGAAACGACCATCGTGATCCCGTTCAAGGCAGGGGCCGAAAGTCAGCTCGGACCCGTCGTCAACGACGCGTATTTCGGCAAGGTGCCGGAGGATCGTCTGGTCGTCAAAGACGATGTGCTCTTCTTCAGCGCAGACGGGACATACCGAAGCAAGATCGGCCTGTCGCCGCAGCGTGCGATGAAGGTGGCCGGCAGTTATGACGCCGCCAATCGCGTCCTGACGGTTGTGCAGTACGACAAACCGGAAGACGCGATGGACTATGTGAACTCCATGTGGGAGCTTCAGGAGGAGCCCTTCAAAGGCGACGTGGTCAATTCGTACAACGACGGCCCTGCATCCCCCGGCGCCAAGCCGATGGGCCCGTTCTACGAGCTGGAGACATCCTCCCCTGCGGGGGCTTTGACGCCGGGCGGGAGCCTTGTCCATACGCACCGAACCTTCCACTTCGTCGGCGAGGAGTCGCAGCTCGATGCGATTGCGAAGGCCACGCTCGGGGTAGGCATTGCGGAAATCAAATCGGCGCTGCCGTAACCCGGGTGATTGTCTGCATATTTGCGTTGCGGCCGGATTTCCGGGTTGACGATCTTGCGAATTTCTTGAAAAATGCGGCGACCTGTGCCGTCATGTCGTCACAGGGGGGTATTTTCTACATCCGACGAGAGTCAGAGGGTGCCGAGCAATGCCGCAAGGTCTGAATGTTGTTATGAAAAAATGTCTGAGTGTTCTCTTGGTCTGTGTTGGTCTGTGCGGGGTCGCCTCGGCCTCGCTGTCACAGCGTATCCAGAAGATCGCGGACCCACAGAAAGTCTCGGAGTATTCGGTCACCATCGTGGAACCAGATTCCGGGACGGTGATCTATAGCTACAATTCGCACAAGCCTCTGATCCCGGCCTCCAATATGAAGCTTGTGACTACGGCGGCCGCGTTGAAGTACCTCGGCGCCGATTTTGCGTACAGAACCCGCGTCGGCCTGAGCAACGACACGCTGGTCGTCATCGGCAGCGGCGATCCGATTCTGGGCGACAGAGAAACCGACGGCAAGTACGGGCGACAAGACGGTTGGATCTTTGAGAAGATCAGCCAGGCGTTGCGTGATCGCGGCGTCTCCGAGATCAACGACATCGTGATCGACACGACCGTCTTCGACGACGAGCGGGTGCATCCGAACTGGGACCCCGCGCAATTGAACAGATGGTATGAGTGCGAGATCTGCGGTCTGAACTACAATCTCAACTGCATTGAGCTCACGGCCACGCGACTCGGCTCGACGGTCTCGCTTCAGGTGGAGCCGAAGACCTCGTTCATCGAAATGACCAACCAGATCGAGGCAATCTCCTCCGGAGACGGCGCCATCGGCTCGCATCGGAC
>CAZDTD010000400.1:0-3171 GCA_964507995.1 uncultured Pirellulales bacterium
CATTGTAACACGCCGGCCGCAAAAGGCAAAAACCCCCTCGCGGGATTTGTGCAAAGTGGGCGAAACGGCCGTTTCTACGCTCTGCGTAGGGCGAGCGTCCCCGCTCGCCTTCCTTACCGTGCGTTCTTACACACCATCTACCGCAATCATGGGTCCTCGAAATAGGCGAGCGGGGACGCTCGCCCTACGAAAGCCGCACAGACTGCCGCCATATTCCGGGCGCACCCTTTGCAAACCGGAGTCGGTTTGCCATTTGCCGACTCCATGACAGACGATATAATGGAGCCGTCGAGATGAATCATGTACTGCGGGGTTCAGCCTGCAACGGTGTGCCTGTCTGATGAAGAGTGATTCTTGGGATTTGATCATGTCGGACATAAGAGATAGGGCTGATCCTTGCGAGGCCGATGGTGACCCACTTGAATATCTTGGGGCGGAGATGTTCAAACGAACGGCGTATCCGGGGGCGGATGCTCTCGTGGCGGTCGTACCCAAGAATCAGGCGACTCCCGCTGAACTTAAGCAGACCGTTGATGATGCGGGCGAAGGCCGCTGGTTCCCATTTGAAGGTGGATGGAAGGTGTTGTGCCCCTATACAGGTCAGAACTTCGATCCCAGTTTATTTGTGATGGCTGTTACAACCGGCTCAAGGAAAGAGATGATTCGAGTGGGCGTACTTGTGTCTAAGGGCTGTTGAAATGCCTGAGACTTGCAGGTTCCTTACAGGATACGGAAAGTCCGGTGTGTGCGATGATAAGAGCGGAATGATTGAGGCCGAAGAAAGCGAGGTGGGCAAATAGAATGTCCGCGGCGGCAGTTATTGCAGTACGAATCAAACGGATCTTTTCGTTCTTGCGGGAGCGCGGGGCGGTGTCTCCGGAGTCTGCCATTCCCGAAGTGGCGGTTCCCTACTCGGACCGGTGGTACTATGGCCGGCTGATCAAATATGGGGCCGTCAAAAGGTCGGGCGACAGATGCTATCTCGACGAGGCCCTCGCTCAGTCCTATCTCAGAGACAGGCGAAGACGGGCGTTCTTCTTCACGGGATTGGCGATCATCGTGTTCTGGTGGGTGATCTGGATTTTGACCTGACGCGGGTGTGGAGAGTCCACGCTGAGCGGGTTTCTGTCATTGAGCAGGAAAGCGGTCGTGCAGCATGAATGATCTGAAATGGTCGAATAGCGACAAGCAGATTGCCAGACAGGCGTTTAAGAAGGCGTATGAGGCCGAGTGTGCCGAGCTTCTGGCAAAGGTCAGAGAGATGGCCGACCAGGCGCGGGAACCGGGCGACCTGTGGCAGATTCACGATTTCCTCGACAGGGAACGAAGGCAGATCGGTGAGAAGTACGATTACCGGTACTCGGTTCTGGTCCTGGTCTTTGTCAGGCTCGTGGCGGAGGACCGCCTGACGCTCAATGACCTTGAAGGCCTGAGCGAGGACATACTCTCGGAAATCCAGAGACTCGTCCAACTGGCCCGCGAGTGGGCGGAACGCAGGTAGAAGCGGGTTGAACAGGGGCAGTAAGAATGCGGAACCTGCACGAATGGGATCTGTCCTATGCCGAGGCGCGGGAGCTTCAAACCCGACTGGCGGGCCAGGTGCAGTTTGAACCGTTGGACAAGCCGCCCCGGTTGATCGTTGGCTTGGACTGTGCCTTCAGCAGGGATGGCAAGCGGACCTTCGCGGCGGCGGTGATGCTGGAAGTTGCCGATGTGCGAGGCGATTCCTTCGAGCTTAGGCACGTTGAGACCGTTTCGGCCGAGCAGAAGACGCGGTTTCCCTATATCCCCGGCCTGCTGTCGTTTCGCGAGGCGCCGGTGTGTCTGGAGGCAGTGAGGAAGCTCAGTCGCGAGACGGATTTGTATGTGATTGATGGGCAAGGAATTGCGCATCCGCGGCGGCTTGGGCTCGCGTCGCATCTGGGCCTGTTCTTCGACAAGCCCACGGTCGGCTGCGCCAAGAGCCGACTGATCGGCACATTCGACGAGCCGGCCCTCGACAAGGGAAACCATACGCCGCTGTATGACGGCGAGGAGCAGATCGGCGCCGTGGTTCGGACGCGAAGCCGGGTCAAGCCGATCTTCGTCTCGGTCGGGCACAGGTGCACGCTGGAGGACGCGATTCGCATAAGCCTCGCCTGTACAACGAGATACCGCATTCCAGAGCCCACTCGTCTGGCCCATCAGGCGGTCAGCCGGCTTCGATAGAGCGGGTCCGATGAGTCCCATGTGTCCTACAGGTTCCATTTGCCCTTGAAAGCCGGCGATCCTTCGTGTACTTAGGAACAATCTCGCGGTTTGTGACGTAGTAACCGCATTGTTTTTTGCTGTGCACAAAAGCCAGCCCATCCGGCTGGACAGGATCTGAGGGACTTAACGGCAGTTGTAATCTTGGTTGGGGTAAGTCTTTATGGCGATGGATGTGAAGCAGATCGGCGGCTTGGTCCAGCAGAAAAGCGAGTTCGTCAGGGCGTTGCTCTCCGAGCTCGACAAAGTCATCGTGGGCCAGCGATACATGCTCGAACGGATGCTCATCGGCCTGTTGGCCAATGGGCATATTCTGTTGGAGGGCGTCCCTGGTCTGGCCAAGACGCTGGCCGTGACGGTTTTGTCCAAGGCAATCGATGCGGACTTCCGAAGGATTCAGTTTACGCCGGACCTGCTGCCCGCGGACCTGATCGGCACGCAGATCTACCGCCAGTCCGACGGTGATTTCATCACGCGAAAAGGGCCCATCTTCGCCAACATCATCCTGGCCGATGAAATCAACCGGGCTCCCGCCAAGGTCCAAAGTGCGTTGCTGGAGGCCATGCAGGAACGCCAGGTTTCCATCGGCGAGCAGACATACGCTCTGCCCAGTCCCTTCCTCGTCCTGGCGACGCAGAATCCCATCGAGCAGGAGGGCACCTATCCGCTGCCCGAGGCCCAGCTCGACCGCTTCATGCTCAAGCTCAAGATCGACTACCCGAGCAAGGAACAGGAGCGACAGATTCTCGACCGCATGGCGGTGACCAATAAAAAGTTCGACGTCAAGCCGGTCATCACGCCGAGCGACATCGCCGAGGTGCGGGCGGTCGTCGATGAGATCTACATCGACGAGAAGGTCAAAGACTACATCGTGGACATCGTCTGTGCGACGCGCGATCCGCAAAAGTACGGCCTGAAGCTGGC
>CAZDTD010000401.1:0-3170 GCA_964507995.1 uncultured Pirellulales bacterium
AGCGATATCTGACGATCTGGGTCGCGATGAGCATCGTCGCAGGCATCGGACTCGGGAAGATCGCGCCCGGGATCGCAAAGTCTCTGGACGCAATCGCCATCTATTCAAGCGGGGCCGCTCTGGCTACTGTGGTGGGCGTGCTCATCGAGGTGCCTGTGATGCTGATGCTGGTCCGGATCTGCCTGAAAACGAAGGACTGGTTCCCCCCACCGGCGAGGCTGGAGCATGCAGAACGCATCTGATCGCGACATTCAAATGAGGCGAGAAGACGCGTTCGGTCATCCCCCATCGCCGGATTCATCCGCCTTGCCTTCGAGCAGCTTTTCAATGATGCGGATATCCTTGGGAATATGAACGGTAACGTATTCTCCCGCCTCGACTTGCGTGTAGGAGTGGTCCAGAAGTCCATCGAAAAGGATCGTGTCGTCCGCGCCCAGCCTGAAGGTCCTGTCTTCGATCTGCAGGTCGACGCAGCCGCTGAGGACGTAGCAAAACTCGTGAATGTCCTCGTGTAGCCCCATGACATGGACGTAATCCCCTGCCAAAGCCGCAACCCGGATGAGCTTGCCTTTGTCGAAACGCGCGACCTTGCACCTTTCGAGCCCCTTGTCCGACCGAGTCGCGTGGCTGCGTTCCTCAAGCTGGGCCTTGCGTCTCTGGACGAGCCGCCGCTCGGAGAGCCCCAGCAGGTCACTCGTGGAGATCTGGAGCGCCCCGGCCAGGGCGTCCAAGGTCTTCAACGATGGCATCGTCTTATTCGTCTCGACGGATTCGACTGTCGGATACGTCAGTCCAGCGCGACCGGCCAACCCCTGCAGGGTCAAGTTCAGACGCCTTCGCAGGACTCGGATGATCCGAAAATCGTAATCGCTGTTCACAGCGAACTCCTTCCTAAGCAGTTCAGGGCAGGTACCCTACCTACCGTGTTATGGGGTCCAACGGAATTCATGCCCAATGAAACAGGAATTCGACCCAGATGTAAACACTTTTTTACCTATCGGTACATAATATGGCCTTGCTGCACCACAAAACGCAGCACATGAAAAATATTCCCTACGAAGCCCCCTCTTCCATTACCCCATTCCACCCCGCCCACAAGATGAAGGTGGAACCGCAATCGGTACGATGTTACGGCAGCAGTAAACGACAGCGTGATCAACGCGGGTCGAGAGAACAACGGTCGACGGACCTCGGGTAGGCACAAGGATGCGCCGCATCTCTCAATGGGGTGGATACACGCTACTGCGATTGTACGGCAAATTCCGCATCCTGCGGAACTCGTCCATTGTGGACGGCAAGAGCGAAGTACAGGTGAAAGGGATCAGAAATGCAAACCGTGGAGAGAACGCGCGCAGCCGCGGGCAAATACCTTACATTTGCTCTCGGCTCGGAGGAGTTCGGCCTCGAAATCCTCAAAGTTCGGGAGATCATCGGCTATATGCCGATCACCGCAGTCCCCCAGACCCCCAGCTATGTCAAGGGGGTGATCAACCTGCGGGGGCAGGTTATCCCGGTCGTCGACCTGCGATCGAAATTCGTCATGCACACCGCAGAGACGACATCCGAGACCTGCATCATCGTGGTGGAAACCACTCAGGACTCCGGGAAATGCAACACCGGAATCGTCGTGGACCGTGTACGAGACGTCCTGGATGTCCTGGAGGAGAACATCGAGGACGCTCCGAACTTCGGCGTCGGCGTCAACACGGATTGCATCCTGGGCATGGGCAAAATCGGCGATTCGGTAAAAATCCTGCTGGACATAGATCGGGTCCTCGGCGGCACCGATCTGGCATCCCTGCGGGACGTCGCAGCGTAAGAGATCGCCAAGGTGCCGCAAGAGCGGGCGTCCTGGCGCAAAGTCGTTACAGATCAGAGAAACTCACAAAGAGATTTAAGGGAAACGAGAATGTTCAAAAAGATGAAACTTGCAACAAAAATGGGAGTCGGTTTTGGCGTCCTGGTGGTCATATCCGGCGTGCTCGGCCTCGTCGGGTGGAGCGGATTGTCGAACGTCGCATTGAACGCCGACCTGAACGTGGCCGGGAACGACTGCCTGACGGGACTCAATCAGTGCGCCTCCCTCCGCAAGGACTTCACAATCCAGGGGTTCGAAAAAGCCGCCAATCAGGACAAGAACGCGGCCGAGAACTGGCAGGCGGCATACACCGACTTGACAGGCAAACTCCAGGCGTTGGAGAACACCAAGGGCCTCGTGGCCAGCGACAAAGCGATTGTGACCGAGGCCCTCGCTAAGATGCCTCCCTATCTGACCTCATTCGAGCATCAGATGGACGCCCGCAAAGTGATGGACGAGGCCTCTGCAAATTGGGGCAAGGTCGGCGGTGAAATGACACAGGCCGTCGTCAAAGTGATTGCCGACGTCATCGAACCGGCGATAAAAGCCGCGAAGGAAACCAAGAACACCGATGAGATCGTTCGATGGACCCAAATCGGAACCCAACTTGACGAACTGGTCTTTCAGGAATTCCTCGTCCTGCGCATCAACGCGGTCAACCTGATGTCCCACAAGAACGAAGAACAGTACGCAAACTACCAGAAGCAGCTTGCCAAAGTGAAGACCAATCTGGATGCTTGGGCAACTCTGGTCAAGGGTGACGCCAAGATCGAAGTGGTCGCCCAGAATATCGCCGGCCACTTGAACGGCTACGACCAAATCGGCCAGCAGTATCATACCGGTATGCAGAGCCGCGAAACCGCCCTCACCGAGATGGCAACCGCCGCCAAGGCGATCGTGGACACCATCGACCGTCTCCAGACCTCGTTGAAGAACAGGATGGAAACCACAACCGCGAGAACCAACACCATCATGATGACCGTGGCCACCTCCGGCATCGTGTTGGGCATCGTCCTGGCCATCGTGATCACCCTGAGCATCATCAAGCCGATCAAGCGAATCATCGACGCGCTAACCGCAGGTTCCGAGCAGGTGGCAGCCGCCTCCGGCCAGGTCTCCGCGGCGTCGCAGTCGCTCGCCGAGGGCGCCACCGAACAGGCCGCCGGTCTCGAGGAGACCTCGTCCAGCCTGGAAGAGATGGCATCCATGACGAAGCAGAACGCCGACAACGCCCAGCAGGCCAACACGCTGGCCGTTCAGGCCCGCACGGCCGCCGACACGGGCACCGAGTCCATGCAGCGGATGAACGCGG
>CAZDTD010000402.1:0-3167 GCA_964507995.1 uncultured Pirellulales bacterium
TCCCGGTGGTCAGCACGTTCGCAGAGCATCTGGGCTGCCCGGTCATCCTGATGGGCTTCGGCCTCGACAGCGACGGCGCGCACGGTCCGAACGAGCACTTCAGCTTAGACAGCTTCGTCAAAGGCGTGAAGTCCGCCGCACACATGCTCCGGACGATCTGATTGGTTTGATTTTCCATCGATCACTTGACTTTGCTCGGTATCTATGTTAAGGTCATAGTAGTGGTTAACAAGTGTTAACATGCTATATGATCTTAACGTCATTCCAAGGAGGCAACGCAGTGGTGGAGCGGATCGGTCTGACCATACCCGAACTGGCCGAGAAGCTCGGCATAAGTCGCGTAGCGGCTTGGACTAAGGTAAAAAAAGGGAGAATCCCTGCGACAAAGGTCGGCCGTCAATACATCGTTTCTGCCCACGACGCACGAGTAGCTGTTGGTGATGAGTTGAGCGCCGAGCGTAGGAGGTGGTTGGAGGATGCGGTGGACCGCGTGGTTCGAGAGTATGGTCCTGTCCTCAAACGCTTGAGCCGCGAGTAATGAAGGAGCTGACCGTCAACGAAGTGGAGCTTGTTGCCTTTCACCTGGCGCAGAGGCACCTTGCGTTTGACGAGCCCATCCCGGACTTCGCTTGCCGATATCCCAATGTGTTGGAGAGCTGTCTTGCAGTCCCTTTCCAGCGGTTCTACGGCCGGTCTGCATACCCGACGCTCATTGCCAAGGCGAGTATCCTGTTCTACCTGATGATCAGAAATCGCCCTTTTCAGAATGGCAACAAGCGGCTGGCTATCACGACGCTGTTGGTCTTTCTGTTGAACAACAGGAAATGGTTGACGATGGACATGGACCTGCTGTACCGATTTACAGTGTGGATTGCCGAGAGCCGGTCTGAAGACAAGGACTTCGTCCTTGCGGCCATCCATAGGGTGTTGGCTGCCCATCTGGAGAAGGCATGATCCGTTGCAACGGTACGTCTGTACTAACCTCATACTAATTTGTTCAGAATTAGTATGAGGTTGCTACGCGAGATAGACCTTGTCGCCGGCTTGGATCGGGGAGATCTGGTTCCGCTTGGCTTGGATGTCCTCGGCGCCCAGGGCGAAACTCGGAGCGATCTCGATCACGCAATCGGGCGAGTGGTCCGCCTTGCGGGGGACCTTCACGCCGGCCGATTCCAGCCAGGCGGCCGCCCGCTCGATCAGCATCCGATGGGTCGCCTCGGCGCTGTCCTCGCCTGTGGCGTTCTTGACCGGCGCGAATTCCTCGCCTCGGACGATGTCGAGGATGATCGATTGGGATGCCAGCGGGATGGCGTCGAAGATGAAGGATTCGAGTTTGACGCCGTTGGGCTGTCTGGGTTCGATCCGCCGGCCGGTCGCGTCGATGTGCGGGACCTTCTTGACCGCCCGGTGGAGGGGCAGGGTGTGGCCTTTCGTGTTCAGGTGCTCGACGAAGGCTGTATCGATGATATGGATTGCGATGCTGCCGAGCTGGAAGACCAGAGACCCGTCCGGCCGGCGCATCTCGGCCAACTTGTCGGGCAGGTCGCTGTACTCGATGACGGTCACCTTGCCGTCGACGAGGCAGAAGTTGCCGACCTTCTCCTTCGGGCCGTTCTTGATGACCGCCTTGGACGACATCTGGGCGCCGTCGAGGGCGTGCAGCCCGATGAAGAGGGGATCGAAGAGCCTGACTAAGGGGTTATCCACCTGCCAGTAGGTGAGGTGCTCGATGCCGCGTTGTTTCATATCGGCCAGGGCCCCGCTGCGGGCCAGGGCCCGGATGCACCCGCCGTGACCGTCGGGAGACCGTGCAATCTGCCCTTTGTCGGCCAGGAGGATTTTGCCGTCCAGACTGAAGTTCGGCAGCGTTCCCTGCTGGAAGATGAACACGTTGCGAGGGTCCAAACCGTAAAAGTTATCGGCCTTGAAGATGGCCAGCGTCTGCTCGTGGTTGAGCGGGCTGGTCATGATATACCAGGGGCACACCGCGCCGTACCGCTGCGAAACCGCGGCGATTGTCTCTGCGAAGATGCGAAACAGCGTCTTGTTCTGGATCGGGCTGACCGGGAAATTGCCCTTGGGACCTTCGAAGCCCAGGCGGGTTCCCTGGCCTCCGGCGACGGTCAGGGCCGCCACCTTGCCCTGGGATATCCGTTCTGTTCCTAACTCGATGGCCTGAGCATACTTGCGTTTCTGGTCCGCACTATGGGGCTTTGCGCTGTAGGACGTCGCAGGCTCGAAATCGTGCCGGATCGAGGGTTGCGGCTGGCCTTTGACCAGACTCTCCACCCAGTCGTCGACTGCCGACAGATCGAGCTCCTGGATCTGGGCCAGCAGGGCCTCTCGCTCGTCCGCGCTCAATGGTTGCCAAAATGCAAGCAGGTGCTCCTGATGATGCTCCGCCAGCAACCCCCTGACGTTCTCGACCGATGTTCCTTCGGGCATATCGTTCTCCAAGACCTCAATCCACGAGATACTACGCGAAAGTGAAAATATTTCAAGGAAATGACCGAATCGGGCGAAAAAAGTTTGACACCTTGTTGGACCTGGGGTAGTATTAACATAAAGGATAGGTGGATTTGCAGAAGTTGTACTATCATAATTCGAACTGCCATCATAACAATACTTCAGCACTTCATATCCAGATCCGCCTGCCTCGATGTTGTAGGACACATAACCTACTGTGGTACGTGAGGAGCATCGTAGGGTCTACGACCCAAACTTAGGCAGAAATCCTGCGACAGCAATGCTTTGCTGGAACGAAACCGGCCCGTTCTCCTAATGAAAGGCGTGTTTTGGTCCGGAGATTCGCGCATGAGCAATTGCCAGTCAGGCGGCAACAAGCAGTTATCTGTTAATTTGGCCAGTGTGGCGTAGTTGGAGAACGGTCGGTCTGCGAATCTCAGAGAAGTGAAAGGAGAATCGAATGAAGAAGAAAGGTTTTACCCTGGTCGAGCTGCTGGTCGTGATTGCGATCATCGCTCTGTTGATGGGCATTCTGATGCCGGCGCTGGCTCGCGTGCGCCAACTGGCATTCCGAATGACCTGCGGCACGAACCTGTCGGGCATTGGCAAGGCGATGCTGATCTATGCCAATGACTACGAAGACGAACTGCCCAAGGCGGGCGGCCGCAACAGCACCTGGGGCACCGTGGCCAATTGGACGG
>CAZDTD010000403.1:0-3162 GCA_964507995.1 uncultured Pirellulales bacterium
TCGACAAACGACGCGTCACGTCCCGCGATGTGGTCGTGGGCCTGGCCGCCTGCGGTGTGACGCCCTTTGTGCACGGCGCGCTGCGGCGGGCTCGACGAATCGGCGCCGCGACAATCTGCGTGACCTGCGCGCCCGAGGCGGTCCGCTCGATCCCTGCGGACATCATCATCAATCCGGTCGTCGGTCCCGAGGTCGTCACCGGCTCGACGCGAATGAAGGCGGGCACCGCTACCAAGCTCGTGCTCAACACGCTCACGACCACGACCATGATCAAGCTGGGCAAGGTTTACGGCAACCTCATGGTCGACTTGCAGGCAGTCAACAAGAAACTCCACGATCGCTCGTTGCGAATCATCGAGGAACTGACCGGCCTGTCGCGCCGGCAGGCCCAGATCCTGCTCAGACGGGCTGATGGGCAACTCAAGGCCGCCGTCGTGATGCACTTCCGGCGCGTGGACCTCGCCCGGGCGATGGTTATCCTGGAAAGCAACGGCCAGACTCTGCGACGGGCGATTGTGGACTCCGGAGAGACGCAATGACTGTAACTGACATGCGACCACGCGCCCGTATGCCGTTGATGACGATTGTCACACTGATGGTCTTGTCGGTGGCCCACGCGGCGACGGCGCAGGACCCCGTCCGCTTCGACGATTTCATCGGTTCGTTTCCTGCTGCCGTACAGGCCCGTGCTCGCGCGGTCTGGGAGACGATCTCTCCCCCCAAGTCGACTGGGGATTCCGGAACGACCGAGGTCTCCGCAGGGGATATCTCCGACGACGATCTGCTTGCCGCTGTCGGCGGCGAAAAGAAGGACACCGTACTGGCGGAGTTGAAGGAGTTGCGAGCACAGTGGCGCGCCGCCCGCGGCAAGCGTGACGAACTCGCGCAGACCGCGGCCCGCTGGACCTCGTTTGCCGAACGCATGGAGGGCCATAACGACATGGGGCGTGTGTATCTGGGCGCCCTGCGCGTTGCACGCGAGTACAAGGCCCTGCTCCAGCGAGCCGAGACGCGCGTTGCCGCCCTGGAACAGGAGATTCAGTCCCGTCGCGTCGGAGCGGCTCTTGATGCCATCTCGCGGAATTTCACCACGGGGGACTGGCTCGTCATTGTCGCGTATCTCGTCCTGACGACCGTGCTGGGCGGGTTGCTGGCGGGCAAGCAGGCGTCGATGAAGGACTTCTTTCTCGGCGGGCGCAAGCTGCCCTGGCCGGCCGTTTGCGGTTCCGTCATCGCCACAGAGCTGTCGGCCGCGACCTTCCTCATCGTCCCGGCCCTGGTCTTCTCCGCCGGCGGCGACATGACCTACATCCAGCTTGCCCTCGGGACCATCCTGGCCCGCTTCATCATCGGCTACTTGTTCATTCCAGCCTATTACGAGCGCGAAATCTACTCGCCATACGAGTACATGGGCCGAAGGTTGGGTCCTCGCGTGAAGAACATCACCACAGGCCTGTTCATGATCGGCGGCATCCTCGCCCAGGGCGCCCGCGTCTACATCGCAGCCAAAGCGCTTCAGGTCGTCACCGGGACCGAGGTCACCACGTCCATCGTCATCATTGGCGTGGTCTCCATCGGCTGGACCATCATGGGCGGGATCACAACCGTCGTGTGGACTGACGCGATTCAGTTCCTGCTCTTCGTCATCGGGGCGGTTGCCGCCGTGGCGTTCGCTGCCACCAGCGTCGACGGCGGTCTGGCGACAATCGTCTCCGAAGCCCATCACGCCGGCAAGTTTCGAGTTCTCAACTTCAATCTCAATCCCCATGAAGCATACACGCTCTGGTGTGGACTGATCGGCTTGGGCTTCTTGACCCTGTCCTCGCACGGCACCGACCAACTGCTGGTGCAGCGTCTGTTCACCTGCAAGGGTCCCCAGCAGGCGCGCAAGGCCATCGTCTGGTCCAGCCTGTCACAGGTATTGACCCTTTTGCTGCTTTTCGTCGGGGCCGCGGTCTTCGTCTACTACCGCCACGTCCCGCTGACGGCCCCCGAGCGGATAGTGATCGATGCCGACTCCATGAAAGTGTTCGCCGTCTACATCGTCGACGTGATGCCGCCGCTGCTGTCCGGCCTGCTCATGGCCGCCATCTTCGCCGCTGCCATCTCCACGCTCGACTCGCTCCTGGCGGCCCTGTCGCAATCCACCATCTCCATCCTTTATCAGCCCTTCCTCAAGCCCCAGGCTTCCGAACGCCATTACGTCAGGGCTTCTCGCGTCATCGTCCTGATCTGGGGCGTGCTGCTGACCGCCTTTGCCATCTACTGCGACGTCATCGCCCGCTCGTACGCCGATTTGATTCAGTTCGCACTGGCCATGGCGGCCTATACCTACGGCGGCCTGCTGGGCGTATTCCTGCTGGCCTTCCTGCCGACGCGGCGCGACGACCTGGGCCTGCTGTGGGGCGTCCCTTTGTCCATGCTGATGGTCTTTGCCCTGAGCTGGCATCAGGCGGCTGCGCAGTGGATTGTCGTGGCGGCCTCGGGGATTCTGCTGGTCCAGGCCTTTCGCCGGCTTCAGCAGCAACCCGAGAAGATTCTCTACATCGGCCTGGCGGTCCTGCTGGTTTTGATCCTCAGTCTGGCCGTCGTCGGCGCTGCGCCGGACGGGCGGCCCGTGCACATCACGCTGGCCTGGCCCTGGCATTTCCCCATTGCGACAGCCATGACGTTTTGTCTCGGCTATCTCGTCGGGAATCGCCACCCTGTTGAAAAGTGAACGCGGAATAGGATCGCCCCGAGGATGTCCGGACGGTGTGGCCCACCGGCCTCAAAAGGCTGATTCTGGACGCGGTCATCGTGCGGTTCACCAGCGGTATTGCAGCGATGCGCTCAGGATATGCGACGATTCGTCGCTGTTGAGGCGAGCATCGTAGTCGAAACAGGCCTGGGTCTGCTTGTTCAGGTTCGCAAGCAGGCCCGCGCCCAGGATCGCGCTGTCGCGCGAGATGTCTTCGTCCCGAACGTCGAACACAACCGTTGGATCGCTGGCGAAAGAAGAATCGACGCTGGAGCAGGTGTCGCCAAACTCGTGGACCCAGCGGCCCCGCAACTGGAGATCGGCCTGGAAACTCCCCATGCTTTCGATCAGTCGGCGGGTCAACCGGGCGCCGAGCGAGCCGCGGACGGATTCGTGCGTCTCGTCGTCGAACGACAAGGCGC
>CAZDTD010000404.1:0-3152 GCA_964507995.1 uncultured Pirellulales bacterium
TGATCCAGGGCATTCGGTATCGTTCTGCGCCGGGGGCCGTTCCCTTTGTCGCTCTGGTGGCGGGCATCCTCGCGTGGATCGTGGCCAACGGCCTGGCCACGGTCGGCACGAACGACCCGACCAGGTTCTTCTGGTTCAAGTTCCAGACGGCCCTCGCGCTGCCGACGGTGACCGCAGGCCTGTGCTTTGCGGTCGAGTACGCCGGCCTGGGCAGGCGGCTGACCCGCCGAACGGTCGCGCTGCTGGCGGTCGCGCCCCTGGCGTGCGCACTGCTGATCCTGACGGACTCCGCCCATCATCTCATGTGGACGCGGATCTGGTTCGAGGATTACGTCCGCGGCGACAAGGGGATCGCAAGCTGGTGGGCGATCGTCTATGCCTATTCCCTGAGCGTGCTGCACCTGCTGGTGCTCGCCTGGCTCTTCGTACGATCGCCACGGCACCGCGGGATCGCGGCGGCCCTCATCCTCACCGCGTTGACCGTGCGCTGCGTCTCCTTCTTCAAGGTCACGAACTGGACCCCGGTCCTGCGATTCGATCCGATGGTCGTGGTCACTGCGTTCGCCCTGCTGCCGTATGCCCTCGCGGTCTTTCGGTTCCGCATGTTCGACGTGGTCCCTGTCGCGCGCAACCTCATCATCGAGCAGATGGCGGACGCCATGATCGTGCTGGACGCAGGCAATCGCATCGCCGACCTCAACCGGGCCGCAGAGACCTTCCTCGGCACAGTCCGATCCCAGGCCGTCGGCCGCCACGTAGCGGAGGCCCTGCCTGCGCGTCCCGATCTCCTGGCCCTGATCGACTCCCCAGGACAGACCCCCAGCGAGGTCTTTCCCGGGAACGACCGCTTCTACCAGGTCTCCATTTCGCCGCTCATCGACGAGCGGGGTTTCCAACTCGGGCGACTCGTCTTGTTGCACGAGATCACCGATCTCAAGCGCGCCCAGGACCAGATTCTGGACCACCAGCGGACGCTGGCCATGCTGAACGAACGGGAGCTGCTGGCGAGAGAGCTGCACGACGGCATCGCGCAAACGCTTGCCGCGGCGCACCTGCAGGCCCGTTCGGCGAAGGGCCTTCTCGCACAAGGCAAAACGGCGGCTGCGGACTCGTGCCTCGACCGGCTGACCGAAGCGACCCAGGAGGCCAAGGAATCCGTTCGCGAGTACCTGCTCGGGGTCCAGGCGCGTTCGTTCCCGGAACAGGGTCTCATTCCGGTGCTTCGCCGGTACCTCGACCGGTACAGCCACGACTACGGAATCCGGATCGAGCTGGCGGCGCCGCCGGCGTTGGAGGGCCAGCGAATCGATCCGGTCATCGAGGTCCAGCTCCAGCCGATCGTTCAGGAGGCAATCGCCAATGCGAGGAGGCACGGAGGGGCCGGCTCGATTCGCGTGACTCTCACCCCCCGCGACGGCCGACTCGAAGTCACAATCGAAGACAACGGCCGCGGTTTCGATCCGGACCACATTGCCCGCCGAGCCGGCTTCGGGCTGCGGTCGATGCGCGGCCGCACGGAAGCGATAGGCGGCATTTTCCAGGTGAACTCGAAACTGGGCGAAGGGACTCGGGTGACAGTCCAAGTCCCGTGGCGAAAGGCGGACGCATGAAGATCCTGTTGGTCGACGATCACCCCCTCTTTCTGGATGGGCTCAAAACCCTGCTGACCGTTCGCGGCTTCGACGTGGTGGGAACGGCTCGCGACGGGCTGGAGGCAGTGGAGAAGGCCCGCGACCTGAAACCCGAGGTCATCCTGATGGATATCGAGATGCCCCGGCTCAACGGCCTGGGGGCCACCCGCCGGATTAAGGCCGAGCGGCCCGAGGTCAAAATCGTGATGCTGACCATGTCCGCGAGCCACGAGGACCTGTTCGAGGCGATCAAGAGCGGGGCTTTCGGTTATCTCCTCAAGGCCGACGAGACCGACAAGTTCCTGGACCTGCTCTGGGGATTGATGCGAGGCGAGGCGCCCCTGTCGCCCGTCCTGGCCGGCCAGGTGCTCGGGGAATTCGCCCGGCAGGGAAACGCCCGCGGATCGGCCGCCCCGGCGGCGGGGAAAGCGGAGCCCCTCACGCCGCGACAGACCGAGGTTCTCACCCTGGTCGCCCAGGGCCTGACCTACAAGGAGGTCGCGGCGAAATTGTTCCTGACCGAACCCACCATCAAGTATCACATGGGCGAGATCATCGAGCGGCTTCACCTGGAGAATCGCCGGCAGGTGATCGAATACGCCCGGCGGATGGAGCAGGACCGCAAATAACGCTATCCCCGGATCGGCGGTCCGTGCCTATCCCTTTTTCCCCATCGACTATACCAAAACTATACTTTTTGGCATTGTTTCGGTGACCGCTTTTCTCTACACTGCGAATTGGTCGTTTTTTTTATGCGGGCGGCGACCCCAGAAGGGTAGATGAAAGAAGATGCTCAGCATCGCAATCTATGGGACCAGCGTGACCATGTCCGCTCTTTGCGCAAGTTTGCAGCAGATGCCGGACTTGGAAGTGCGAGGCGTCCAAGACCTGTCCCGCGATGCGATCGGGATGCCGGATGCGGACCTCCCCGACGTGATTCTGTTCGATCTGGGCGAGGGACAGCCGGGCTTTGCCATCCCCCTGCTGCAAAAGAGCCCGACGACTCTGCTCATCGGGGTGGACCTGACGACCCATAGAATGCTCGTGCTGTCAGGCGAACACTCCCGTTTGTCGACTGTGGACGACTTGATGCAGGTCGTTGGACAGGCAAAGGCGCCAACCAGGTAGTGAATTGATCGAAATCAAAGAAGCCTACAATGAAGGGAAGAACCGCTATGAAGAACTCCAAGAAGAAGACAAGACACACAGCATTGCCGAGACGAGACGTGCTGAAACTCTCGGGGTTGACCCTGGGCGGCCTGGCGGCCGGACACGTGACGGGCGGCACCGTTCGAGCGGACGACCCGACGTACGATCCCACGCAGGCGTACACCTACTTCGATGAGCTGGAGGAGTTCACACCGGGCACGGAACTCGAACCCGACGAGATGCGGATCACGTTCCTCGGATCGACCATTCCGCCGACCGCACGACGCGTGCAGCAGATGATGAGCATTTTCGTCGAAGTGGGCAACGCCAAGGGCAAATCGGACTCCTTCGTCTTCGATTGCGGCGCCGGCG
>CAZDTD010000405.1:0-3145 GCA_964507995.1 uncultured Pirellulales bacterium
CACATGCTCATCGGCGCGGACGACACAGGCCAGACGGTCCACGCAGCGGATGGCGGGAGACCCTGGGAACAGCGACGCGGTGTGGCCGTCATTGCCCATGCCCAGGACGATCAGATCGAACTGCGGGATTTCGCCCTCCCCCAGACCAAAGACATGCCGCATCGTCTGCTCGTAGGCCCTCGCGGCAGTGTCCCTATCCTCAGGTTCCGTCGGAATACGATGGATATTCGCCGCCGGAATGGCAATCCGGCTCAGGAGCGCCTCGGCAACCAGCCGGTAGTTGCTGGCCTCGGCGTCGGGCAGGACGTAGCGCTCGTCCACCCAGAACAGGTGCACGCGGTCCCAGGGCAGGTCCTGCGTTTGCGGCGTGTTCGCAAGCCGCTCCAAGAACCGCATAGGCGTCCGCCCGCCGGACAGAGCCGTCCGGAACATGCCGCCAGAGGCAGCAATCGCGTCCTGCGCCGCCGCGAGGAACGACCTCGTCATCCGCTCCGCAAGGTCCTGTGGATCGCGAGCGATTTCGATCTGAGGTTTGCCCATCTCATTTCTGCTCGACTTGGGCGGTCGGCTCCGCAGCCGGCTGCTCCACCACGTTCTCGCCCACAATTGTGCCCATCGCCCGCTGCACCGCCAGCTTGGCGACCACGTGGCGATGGATGGATTCGTAATAATTCACGCGGGCCGTCGTCAGCGCGGCCTGGGCGTCGATCATCTCGACCTGCGTGTTGATGCCCTGCTCGTAGCCGACCTCCGCCAGCCGAAGGCCCTCGGTCGCCCGTTTGAGGTTCAACTGCTGCGACTGTACGAACTCTTCCGCGTTCTGCATGCTCAGCAGCGCCTGGGTCAGCTCGTACAAAGCGGTTTCCTCGATATCCACCAGGCCCAGTTCGGCCTGTCGCAACCTCGCCTTCTCCTGGATGATCTGGCCCTCGCGCTGGAACCCGTCAAACAGCGGCCAGGCCGCCTGGATTCCCGCCACCCAGGTGTCGCCCCAGTCGCTCGTAGTGCTCGCGAAGCTCTTGGGATCGGGCCGGGCCCACGTGTTCGTAAAATAGCCGCCGACGGTCGGCAGGTACCGGCTGCGTGCGATCCGAAGTTGCTCCCGCTGCTGGCGGATCTGGATCTCCTGGCTGTACAGGTCCGGACGATTGGTGAACGCCTGCTCGACCGCCTGCTCGACCGACACTTTCATGGGCACAAAGACAAACTCGTCGGAGAGCGTGAAATCGCTGTTCTGCGAGACGCCCATGTACTTGATCAGATTGGCCCGGGAGATGTTGATGGCGTTCTTGCTGCGAATCAGATCGGCCTCGAAATTCGAGAGTTCAACCTCGGCCCGCAGGACGTCGAAATCGGAGACGACGCCGCTGGCCCGCCGCTTCTCGACATTCTCCAGATGCGCCTTCGACGACCGCACGGCATCCATGCTGATCTCGACCAGGTGTTGACTGAGCAACAGACCGTAGTAGGCGGTTTCGGCCGCATAGACCACGTCCTGCATGGAGGCCCGAATCGTCTGATCGGCAGACAGCGACATCAACCTTGCGACCCGCACCCTCGCGGAGATGGCGCCGCCCGCGTAGATCGGTTGGCTGACGGTCAGGCCCACCGAGTAGTTGTCCACGTCGCCGAGCTGGAAGCTCTGCCTTCCATCGGGAGTCTCCATCTCGAAGGAAGAGACCTCGTCGAGCCGCTGATACTCGCCGGAGAGCGAGAGGCTCGGCAGATATGCCGAGCGAGCCCCAACCCCGGCGCCGCGAGCCGCCTCGCGTTCCTCCATCGCCTTGCGCAGCATCTTGTTGTGGGCCAGCGTCAGCTTGACGCTGTCGGCCAAGTTGAGCATGCCGCTGATGACGGGCTGCTGCTCGTCCTCAGCCATCTTGCGGCTCTCCCACTGCCGGTACGCCTCCACTCGCGTCTGGCGAACCTCGCGAGCCATTTCCCGCTCGCTGCCACAGCCCGCGAGCAACGCGGAGACAACAACCGCAGCCACAGACAGGTGAACACCCGTTCTCACAGCCTTCATCCCTTTTGTCAATTCGAAAGCAATCATCGTTCTCCCGCCCTTCGAACACTTCATTCATCGCCGGAAACTATGTGCCGTTGTCGTTCGCGCACGCGCGAATGCCACCTGCCGAGAACTTGACGATATCCTCAATGAGTTCTTCGATGCTCATGTGCATCATCCCCGCCCGGCCACTTTTCTCGAACATCTCCCTGGCACACACCGCATGTACCAACTGGCCGACCAGCAAAAGGACCAACGCCTGAATCTTGGTCTTGTCGAGCCACGGACAAATCGCCATCAGAGCCCCACCCAAGACCGACATCACCGGCATCGCCATCTCATCCAGGAACATCCCCTGCGGCAGATGCGGATCGACCATCTCCCGGGCTATCAGATTGACGAGAGGACACTGCTGGTCCCCCTTGAGCAAAGGCTCCAGAAACGAAACCGCGTGGGACCTGAGCAGGTCTTCAAGTTCCGGCCGGCCTGTGCTCGACAGGACCTTTTCGATACTGGCCACCCGGGCGTCCCTTATCTGCGACAGCCGGCGGCGCCAGATTTCCACGTACAGGTTCTCCTTGCCGCCGAAGTAGTAGTTGATGGACGCCACGTTGCAGTCAGCCGCGGCGGCGATGTCGCGAACACTCGTCTCGTTGAACCCCCGCCGGCTGAACAGGTCCTCCCCCGCGCCAATCAACCTTTCTTGAACACCCCGGGTGGTGCTGTCCGTGCGCATGTCCTGATGCGGTGCTGCCATGATGCCCATCTCCAAACAACCGTTTCATACGGCCATTTTAAACGAATGTTTAAGATGTCAACAGTCTTTCTTCCCGTTCCCGCCACGGGATTGGACAAATACACCAACCTATGTTATGAAAAAGAGTTACAGCCTTGGGTTTTGGGCGGGTCCAGCCGGTCCGCCAACCGGACATCACACAAGACCGAGCGGGAACGTCTCGCCGTCGCCTCCCGATGGATCATCGAAACACCAACATTGTGACAGATTCCAAGAAATTGTCTCGAAAACCGTTGACAGTGCAGTGGGCACGTCGCTATAGTATGGATCTTATAGAATCTGGGGCCGTAGCTCAATTGGTTAGAGCATCGGACTGTCGATCCGAAGGTTGAGGGTTCGAG
>CAZDTD010000406.1:0-3139 GCA_964507995.1 uncultured Pirellulales bacterium
TTGTGTAATTGCGTCAAGTGCATTCCTGCGGCCCCCCTCCGGCCTTCGGCGGCGTGAAGCGACGGGCGGGGGGCTGTTGCGGGGGCTGGGAGAGGCTGGGGAAGGGGACTTCAATGCTGAAAAATCGATATTCTTGGGCATTGACAGGGCCGTCGGACAGGGCTATACTCGCGCACTTTATTTGCCCCAGGATCGCCGGCGTTCGAGTTCAACGGAATGGGCCGACGGATTTCACAGGTGTCGTGTGGCTGACGAGCAGGACCCCCGCCATCGGGTGGCGATGGTTTCCAGCCGGGGGCGGTAGGATCAGACGGTATTTCAATAAGGAGACGGCAGGAATGGCAAAGAAAATGGTGTACTTTTTCGGGGGCGGCAAGGGCGAGGGCAACGCGGAGATGAAGAATCTCCTGGGCGGCAAAGGCGCCAATCTGGCGGAAATGGCCAGCCTGGGCGTGCCCGTTCCTCCCGGCTTCACGATTACCACCGATGTGTGCGTGTACTTCTACCAGAACAAGAGGAAGTACCCCCAGGGCCTGAAAGAGGAAGTGGCCAAGTCGCTGGTGAAGGTCGAGAAGGTCATGGGCAAGAAGTTCGGCGATGTGAAGAACCCGCTGCTGGTTTCCGTGCGGTCGGGCGCTCGCAAGTCCATGCCGGGCATGATGGAAACGGTGCTGAACGTCGGCCTGACGAGCAAGACGATCCCCGGCATGGTCGAGCAGACCGGCGGCAACGAGCGGTTCGTTTACGACGCCTATCGGCGGCTCATCATGATGTACTCCGATGTCGTGATGGAGAAAGCCGCGGGCGTCGAGCCGAAGGACGACATGGGCATCCGCAGGCAGCTTGAGCACATCATGGACGACATGAAGAAGGCCCGGGGCGTTACCCTGGACACCGAGCTGACCGCCGCCGACCTCAAGGAACTGTGCGCCTCGTTCAAGGCCAAGATCAAGGAAGTGTTGGGCAAGGACTTCCCGGACGATGCGGAGAAGCAGCTTTGGGGCGGCGTCGACGCCGTGTTTGCGTCCTGGAACGGCAGGCGGGCCATCGCCTACCGTCGGATTGAGAACATCCCGGACGAGTGGGGCACCGCAGTGAACGTGCAGTCGATGGTCTTCGGCAATATGGGCGAAGACTCCGCCACGGGTGTCGCCTTCAGCCGTAACCCGGCCACCGGCGACCCGCACTTCTACGGCGAATGGCTGGTCAATGCCCAGGGCGAGGACGTGGTGGCCGGCATTCGGACGCCGAACCCGCTCAACGAGGCGACCAAGAGCGAGCAGAACAAGAACCTCTCGTCGCTCGAAACCGCGATGCCGAAGGTGTACAAAGAGCTGGACGGCATCCAGAAGAAGCTCGAGAAGCACTATCACGACATGCAGGACATCGAGTTCACGATCGAGAAGGGTCGGCTGTGGATGCTGCAGTGCCGCGTGGGCAAACGCAATGGTCCCGCCGCCGTCCGCATGGCGGTGGACATGGTCAAGGAAAAGCTCATCAAGAAGGAAGAGGCGGTCCTGCGTGTGACGCCGGCTCAGCTCGACGAGTTGCTGCATCCGATCATCGATCCGAAGGTCGAGAGCCAGCAGAAGGTCCTGGCCAAGGGCCTGCCCGCCGGTCCCGGCGGCGCCACCGGCCAGGTGGTCTTCACCGCGAACGACGCGGTGGCCTGGTTCAAGTCGGGCAAGAAGGTCATCATCGTCCGGGAAGAGACGAACCCGGAGGATGTCGAGGGGATGCGAGCCGCCGAGGCCATTCTGACCGCCCGCGGCGGCATGACCAGCCACGCGGCGCTTGTCGCCCGCGGCTGGGGCAAGTGCTGCATCGTCGGCTGCGGCGCCCTGCACGTCAATCTGGAAAAGAAGGAGTTCAGCGTCGGCGGCCAGACCTTCCGCGAGGGCGACTGGATCACGCTGAACGGCACGAAGGGCAACGTCTACGGCGGTCAACTGCCGATGATGGCCGCCGGCGAAGAGAACAAGGTCCTCATGGAATTCCTCAAGATCTGCGACTCGGTGAAGCGTCTGGGCGTCCGGACGAACGCCGAATCCCCGGCCGACGCCGCCAAGGCCCGCGCCTTCGGCGCCGAGGGCATCGGCCTGTTCCGCACCGAGCACATGTTCTACGGCAAGAACAGCGATGAGCCGCTGTTCATCCTCCGCAAGATGATCATGTCCAAGACCGAGGAGGAGCGCAAGAAGGCGGTCGACGAGCTGTTCCCGTACGTCAAGCGGGACATCAAGGGCACGATGGAAGTGATGGACGGCCTGCCGGTTGTCGTGCGTCTGCTCGACCCGCCTCTGCATGAGTTCGTGCCGCAGGACCCGGACAAGCAGGCGGCGCTGGCCAAGGCGTTGAACATCGACATGGCGGACTTCGAGCACCGCGCCGAAGGCCTCCACGAGAGCAACCCGATGATGGGCCATCGCGGCGTCCGACTCGGCATCACGTATCCCGAGGTCACCGCCATGACCGCCCGGGCGCTCTTCGAAGCGGCCGCCGAGCTGCTCAAAGAAGGCAAGAAGCCCTTCCCCGAGCTGATGATCCCCGTCGTCTGCGATGCCAACGAGATCAAGCAGCAGAAGGAGATCGTCGCGAAGGTCTACAAAGAGACCTGCGCCAAGTTCGGCCTCAAGAAGATCAAGCACATGGTCGGCACGATGATCGAGATCCCGCGAGCCGCGTTGCAGTCCGGCCAGATCGGCGAGATCGCCGAGTTCTTTAGTTTCGGCACCAACGACCTGACCCAGATGACGTTCGGTTTCAGCCGGGACGACATCGGCGGCTTCCTGCCCGACTACCTCCGCAGCGGGATTCTGGCCAACGATCCGTTCCAGACCATCGACCAGAACGGCGTCGGCGAGCTGATCCAGTTCAGCGTCGAACGCGGTCGCAAGGCGAACAAAAATCTGGAAATCGGCATCTGCGGCGAGCAGGGCGGCGAGCCCGCCAGCGTGGCCTTCTGCCACAAGGTCGGCCTCGATTACGTCAGTTGCTCCCCGTTCCGCGTTCCGATCGCTCGGCTCGCGGCGGCCCAGGCGGCAGTCGCCAAGTAAAAAATCACTTGTTGACATCCGCTCGGGATTCGGTAGAATATGCAAGGTGCGCCGGGCATTCGACGGCGCACCTTGTTCTTTCA
>CAZDTD010000407.1:0-3121 GCA_964507995.1 uncultured Pirellulales bacterium
CCAAAAGGCGACGGAGACTGAGAAGCTCCCGTTGGGCGTCTTCTACCTCAGTCCCGACAAGCCGTCGTTCGAGGACAACACGGGCGTCTACCGCGAAGACTCCCGGCCGCTCTATGAGAGGCAGGTCGATGTCGAGAGACTGCAAGATTTGATGAAAAGCCTCGTGTCTTGAGAGAAGCGATGGGTATTCAACGTAAAAGAGCCTATGATCCACCCGCCGAGGGGGACGGCTTTCGCGTCCTGGTGGATCGCGTGTGGCCTCGTGGCGTGAGCAAGGACGCGTTGAAGCTGGACCTGTGGCTCAAGGAGATCGGTCCGAGCACAGCTCTAAGGAAATGGTTCAACCATGACCGTGCAAAATGGGACGAGTTCCGAACGCGGTACTTCCAGGAACTCGACGCCCACTCGGACGAGGTCAGGGTGCTTCGGGACAAGATGCGGGCGGGACCCGTTACGATCCTCTTCGGATCGAAAGAGCAGCGATTCAACAACGCCGTGGCCCTGAATGAGTACCTGGAGCGCCATCGAGCCAAATAGTCCATCGAAACGCTTGCTGGGGTCAGGTCCCGTTCACCTGCGGTTTTCGCTTCTGGGCATCTCAGCGTTTCCGCGTGGGATGGTTCTTCTCCCTTCTTGCGGCTTCTTTCGTTTCTTTCGGGCGCCAATCCGGGTATGATCTCGGGCCGTATGAATGCATATAGTGTTGATCTTCAAGAAGTCAGCGTTGTCCGGCGGGGGCGGTCTCTGCTCGCCGGTGTTTCCTTGCAGGTGCCTGAGGGGACCTGCTGCGCGATTCTGGGGCCTAACGGGTCCGGCAAGTCCACGCTGGTCTCCGTCCTGAGCGGCTACACCTGGCCCAGCAGCGGCGTCGTCAACATCGGTGGCCAGGAGTTTGGCAAGGTGGAACTCGCCCAGGTCCGGCGGGGGATCGGATTGATCGAGCCATCCCGCAGTCCCGCGTTCGATGAGCAGATGCGGGTTCGCGAGGTGGTCGCAACCGGTTTGTTCGGCACGATCCGCCTGCCCCTCCAACGGAAGGTGACAGCCGCCCAGTGGCGGCGGGTCGAGGCCGAAATCGATCTGCTCGGACTCGGCGAGATGCAGGACAGCGTCTTCGCCCAGCTCTCGACCGGCGAGCAGATGAAAGCGCTCCTGGCGAGGGCGACGATGGGCGAGGCGGGCCTGCTGCTGCTCGACGAACCCACCGCGGGCCTGGACATGGGCGCTCGGGCGGTCAGCGTCGGGGTCCTGGAGCGGCTGCTGAACCGCCGGCGACATCCGACCGTAGTCATAGTCTCCCATCATCTCGATGAGCTGCCGCGGATGGTGGATCAGGTCATCCTGCTCAAGCAGGGCGCCGTGTTCGCCACAGGCGCAGCCGGGCAGGTGCTGACGTCGGATTGGCTCAGCAGGCTGTTCGACTGTCGGGTCGAGGTGCTCAAGAGCAATGGGCGATATGTCGCGAGTGTCCGTATGGACGACGTCTGAGTGATCTGGGGGAAAATGGAATCGTGGCTGGATTGCTGCACAAGTTCCTGAGGCCGGGCGAGTTCTACGCGGACCATACGCCGGCGGTCGCGGAGACGCTGGTCGGGTCCTGCGTCGCAGTCTGTCTGTACAACTTCAAGCAGGGCTTCGGTGCGATGAACCACTTCCTGATGGACCGGCCGAAAAATCCGGCGGATGTGGACATCGGCCGCTATGGCGTCACCTCGACGCGGCATATCATCGACGCGATGGTGGCAATGGACCCGGAGCCGACGCACTACCGCGCCAACGTCATCGGCGGCGCCGCGGTCCTGAAGACGGCTCATGCCGACGGTCACATCGGCTCAGCCAACGTCGAAGCGGCCCTGGAAGTCCTGCGCGAGGCGCACATCCGGATTGCCGGCCAGGAAGTCGGCGGAACGCGGGGCCGGCGCATCCGTTTCAACACGCAGACGGGCGAAATCACCTGTCGCTTCGCCGGCGATATTCCCGGCAGGAGGGCCGCCCCGTGACGGCTCTCGTGTCGCCATCGCGCATGATCTCATCGCACAGGCTGCGGGTCACGCTCGACCGCGTGTACGCACGCTACAATCATCAGCAATTCATCGGCTCCGATCCATTGCAGTTCGCGCATCGCTACGCGAACCGGTCGGATGTCGAGATCGCGGCGTTCCTCGCGGCGGCCCTCGCCTACGGACGGGTCCAACAGATCGAGCGCAGTCTGACGCAGCTTTTCGACAGGATGGACGATGCGCCGTACGAGTTCGCCTCGCGATTTGACGGTCGCAGGCGGGCCAGGCTGCACAGCTTCAAGCATCGCTTCACGACGGGCGATGCTCTCTCTGATCTGCTGGAACTGTTTCGCCATGTTCTCGACGAGTACGGCGGTCTCGAAGCGTTCTTTCTGAGGGGCTATCGTGAGGAGCACGCGAACGTGTTGCCGGCGTTGAGCGCGTTCTGCGATTCTCTGTGCCGGGTGTACGCGGACCTGTACCGATGCGCTCGGACTCCCGCAGGCCTCAACTACCTGCTGGCCAGTCCGAGCCGGGGCAGTGCGAGCAAACGGTTGAACCTGTTCCTGCGGTGGATGGTCCGCAAGGACGATGTGGATCTGGGGCTCTGGACCGGCGTCGACAAGGCGAAACTCATCGTCCCGGTGGACGTCCACATGGGCCGGCTCTGTCGCATCCTGGGCCTGCACGACAGCAAGACGGCCACGCTCGCCACTGCCGTGAAGATCACGGCCGGATTTGCCCGAATCGAGCCCGTCGACCCGGTCAAATACGATTTTGCGCTCTCGCGAATCGGGATTATAGAGGACTGCACCGGCCGTCCGGGTGTACAATGCCTGTCGTGCGAACTGCGGGAGATCTGTGAAGAAAGGGAAGACTGCGATCTATGAATTCAGACGATCTTGAGAAATACTCGTCGGCCGCCACGCTCTCGGACATGGAGCTGTTCGTCTTCCCCGAGTTGATCTATAGCCTCGTACTCGCCAATATCATGAGCCCGGTCATCTGGAAGTGGCGGGACGTGGATTCGTTCGCGAAGCTCGGCGGCAAGAACCGCTACCGCCGGCTCATGCGTCTGCGGCAGTACATCATGGACGAGTTCGACTTCAACCTCGACCTGG
>CAZDTD010000408.1:0-3105 GCA_964507995.1 uncultured Pirellulales bacterium
TATTCCCCAGCGTGCGCTGCGACTAAGCAAAATGCCCATTGCCGCCGGCGTGCGCGGCGATAACGTACATCTGCTTCAACGAGGAGAATTCCGCCATGAGAACGCAAAAGACAACACGGGGAGCAGGAAAGGCCATCGGCACGGTCTTTCTGATGTGGTTTCTGCCTGCCTTGACATGGTCTCAGACAGGCGAATGGACCGTCTACAACACCGCCAATTCCGGACTGCCATACAACGGCATCACCGCCCTTGCCGTGGATGCACAAGGGACGGTATGGATTGGGACGGGGCGATGGTGGGGCCACGCGGGTGGCGGCCTGGCTCGATTTGACGGCGCGAGCTGGACGGTCTATCACACGGGCAATTCGAAACTGCCCGACAACGATCACGTCGGTCTTTCCATCGACGCGAGCGGGAACGTATGGAGTGGAACCGAGAATGGATTGTCGAAATTCGACGGTACGAACTGGACGGTGTATCAGACCCACAACTCCGGGCTGCCGGGCAATCACACGGGCGCTCCCCTCTTCGACGGCGAAGGGAACGCCTGGATCGCCACGTTCCCCGATAGCGGCCTGGCGAAGTTCGACGGCGAGAACTGGACGGTGTATCGCACAGGCGACTCCGGACTGCCCGGCAACTTCGTCACGGACGTTGCGGTCGATGCCCACGGGAATGTATGGGCGTGCACGTTCGGCAACGGGGTGGCGCGGTTCGACGGTCAGAACTGGACGCTGTACCACATCGGAAACTCCGCGTTGCCGCACAACGACGTTTCTTTTCTCGACGCCGACGGCGAGGGCAACGTGTGGGCCGGCACGTACGGGGGCGGCCTGGCCAAGTTTGATGGCACAGGCTGG
The DNA here is from genome assembly GCA_964507995.1 of uncultured Pirellulales bacterium. Classification (GTDB taxonomy): domain Bacteria; phylum Planctomycetota; class Phycisphaerae; order Sedimentisphaerales; family Anaerobacaceae; genus PLanc-01. The sequence continues at coordinate 861 of CAZDTD010000408.1, forward strand.
ACGGCCTACACCGCCGCCGCCTCCGGGCTGCCGGACAACTGGATCTGGAACCTGAGCGTGGACCCTGAGGGCAACGTATGGGCCGGCACGAAGGCCGGATTGGCAAGATTCGACGGCGTCCGCTGGACGGTGTACAACAAAAGCAACTCCGGGCTGCCCGACGACAACGTCTACTGCATCACCTTCGACGGCGACGGGACGATCTGGATCGGCACCCAGGACGGCGGCTTGACCGCTTTTGAGCCGCGTCCTACGGTTGACTTCAACGGCGATGGACGCGTGGACATCCAAGACCTTCTGCGAATGATTGAATCGTGGGGTCAGGATGAACCGGCCGTCGATATCGGGCCGACCCCCTTCGGAGACGGCGTCGTCGATGCAGCGGATCTGGAAATCCTCATGGGCTACTGGGGGCAGGAGGTTCAGGACGTCACGCTCGTGGCCTGGTGGAAGCTGGATGAAAGCGAAGGCGCCGTCGCCTTCGACAGCGCCGGCGCGAACGACGGCGTCGTCGTCGGCGCAACGTGGCGGCCGGAGGAGGGAGCCGTGGGCGGCGCGCTGGAGTTCGACGGTGTCGAGGATCGAGTCGAGACGTCCTCTAAGGTGAATCTCGACGGCGGCTCGTTCAGCGTTCTTGCGTGGGTCAAGACGGAAATCGCCGGTCGGGTGATTCTGTCGCAGTCCGGCGGGCAGAACTGGCTCTTGACCGATTCGGCCGGTGCGTTGATGGCGGACCTGAAGAGGTCCGGCCGAAGCCCGACGGGTCTTTCTTCGCAGGTGGTCCTCGTCGACGGCGAGTGGCATCGCGTGGGGCTCACGTGGGAGAACTCCCATCGTGCGCTGTATCTGGACGATGCAGTCGTAGCCGAGGACGAGCCCGGCCTGCTGCCGAATCTGTCGGGAATCCTGCACATCGGAGCGGGAGCGAACCTCGAACCGGACGCCTTCTGGTCCGGCCTGATCGACGATGTGCGAATCTACAACCGCGATGTCACGCCGTAGGCCTCGTGAGCCGCGTCGTACAGGGTGGACGCCAGGTATCAGCTCCTGCTGCGAACCACGTAACAACAGAGGAAGATGGTGCGTGATACGCACCCTACGAGGATCAGCCGTTGCGAGGGTCGTCAACGGTCGGCATCGGTTTCGAATTCGACCTTGTGACAGCCGCAACGAGAGCATTCCAATACGACGATTCGCTTCAAGTGCGGTTCATGGCAGCAGGGGCAGATCGCCTTCGGGCCGGTCCGGCTCGTCATCCTTTTTCGGATGACTTCCATTTCAAGCCCGCGTCGGCAACCGCATTCAGCATCGTACCAAGGGAGGGATCTGCCGATTGTCGGGTGAGAAAGTTCTGGAGGAATCGCCTGCCCGGCGTGTCGGGACCGGCCGCAATCCGCCCGTAGGCCCGCTGCCGCGCGGGTTGACCACGAAGGCCATCGTCCTGCGAGAGGGGAGCGTGGACCACGATCCAGCGGCCACCGTAGAGCCGGTCGAATCGTGCGGCCATCGATGCGCCGCAGGTTCGGACGTACTGGCGGTCGCCCTGCCGCGACGCGGGCGTCACGTAGACCGGCTTTCGCACGCCGGCCCGGTGCGGCCGATCCGCCGGCGGCTCGTAGCACTCGACGAACACGTCCGTCGTCAGGTCGGAACGTTCGGAGCCGGGACCCCGTGCCCGAGGCGACAAAACCCGCAGGCATTCGAGGAACCGGCCCAGGATGGGACGACGCGAGTTGACCGTCTGTTCCCGGAAACACGCCATCGCCGCGGCGCGGGCCCGGCCGTAGTCGAAGGGCGCCAGACTGGACATCCAGACGCGAAGCTCCGCGTCCGTCGCATCCCATTGCGGCCACAGGCCTTTGACCTCCTCCTCGATGAATCGTTCCACTTCCAGCTTGGTCATGCGTATTCTCCTGTTCCAATGACCCAAATGCCGCCGGCCATCGGCCGGTCCGTTTTGAATCGGGGGGTTTCGGATTTACGTTCCTCAGAGGTTGAGAAGCAGTTCACCACGAAGGACGCGAAGTGAAGAAAGCCCTGCCGTTGAATCGTCGAGTCAATTCCGCGCTTCGTGTGTGCTTCGTGCTCTTCGCGGTGCGAGTTCGGAGTTCCGCGTTTACGCGGTCTTGGCCCGTCCCGGCGGCCGGATGCACCCGAAGAACATGCCCACGCCAGCGTAGGCATGGCACCCGGCGCCATGGACGCCAAGGAGAAATTGTTGTCGCCGATGGCGCGGAGCCGGGGG
>CAZDTD010000409.1:0-3098 GCA_964507995.1 uncultured Pirellulales bacterium
TCGCCATTTCCATGAAGACATTCGGATCGGCGGCCGCCACCAGGTTCGGATCGGTTCCCAGATACACATAGTGGATCATGGCGGTGTCGCCGGTCACCCAACTGAGGACGACGCTCGCATCCACATTCGCGGCGCCGTCGGCCGGACTCGGTGAAGTCGCGAATTCATCCGCCATGGCACTGGATGACAGGATCACGACCGCAGCCGCAATCAACAAACCCAATACTCTGCTTTTCATACGGGCCTCCTTCGAGAAAGACATCGAGATTGTGTGTTTCGGCATCTGCCGAGAACATCCGTCGTCCTGCAAACTGCATGTTCTTTCTTCGCTGGCACCTCCTCCCATAGACAACTGCAACGATTGGTTGGTTACTTCCTCAGCGAATGGCACGATCCTCCTCCGCCTGTGGCCGGATGACCGTTGCCACTGACGTGATCTTTACGCAGGTCAGATCCATCTAATCTATAGAGATACGACACAAACACCGGCAAGTCAAGACTTTATTGCGGATGCGACCGTTCATTTTGAACTCCGGCCGACAAAACGGCGTTGGTTATGCGAAAAATGCACTATCGGGTTCTCCTTGTGCCGATGTGGCCCTCAAAAACCTGGCCTTGCATGAGTGCGAGATTCGACAGCCAACACAATTCACTGTTCGCGACGTTCACTTACCATTTTCACCGGGACCGCGTGGGAGGTGGGTTAATCGACGGCCGGTGCCGTATCTGCCAGATTTGACGAGCCCCTCGCGATTCTTTTGAAGAAAATATGCCGCTGGAAGTCTATACTGGCAGACGCTGAGGCTTTGCGACCCGTTCCAGGCGTCGTCGGGTCCAGGAGCAGCAAACGTGAACGGCACGTGTCAGGACAATGCAGTGGCTCTGTGGGATGCGCATTCCAGCCGGAAAGAGGCGTTTGAGGTCATTGTCAAACGCCACATGAAGGATGCCTACCTGATCGCATTGGGTCTGGTCGGCAACCGCGAAGATGCTCTGGAGTTGTCGCAGGAGGCGTTTTTTCGGGCCTACAAGCACTATGACGACCTCCAATCCAAGGGCAAGTTCTTCCCGTGGTTCTATCAGATACTTCGGAACCTGTGCTTCAGCCACCTGCGGAAAAGGCGGGTCCGGCGGGCCAGCTCGCTGGACGACACCCAGTATGGCTGTCCCGAGCCCGAGGGCCAGGAGTGTTTCGAGCCCGACGCCATCGCCGAGCGAAACGAGGCCAAAGATAGCATCTGGAAAGCCATGAGCCGGCTCGATGACAAGCATCGCGAGGTAATCATCCTGCGGCACTTCAGAAATATGTCCTATGACGAAATGGCGAAGGTGCTTTTCTGCAACAGGGGGACGGTGACGAGCCGCCTGTTCTACGCCCGCCAGCAGTTGAAAGAGATTTTGGAACACCAGAGGGGTGCCCCAGATGCCGAGTGCATCCTTGGGGAGCCCGAGAAAGGAGGTCAGACGTTATGACCTGCCAGGATCAAAGAGACCTCATGATGGCCTACTTGGACAACGAACTGAATGAGCGGCAGAAGCAGGCGTTCGACGAGCATCTGGCCGGTTGTCCGGATTGCGCGCGAGAGCTGGAGGAGTTTCGCAGGCTCAAACAAATGACCGATTGCGTGGCTCTCGTCGAGCCGGAGGATCGGGTTTGGGAGCAGTACTGGGGCAACGTCTACAACCGAATCGAGCGGGGCACAGGCTGGCTCCTGTTCTCGGCAGCGGCAATCATCCTGTTCATCTATGGCGGTTTTCAACTCATCGAGAGCATCATCGAGGACCCGACCGTGGGTATTTTGCTGAAGATCGGCCTGCTGGCACTTCTGGGCGGATTGGTTATACTGTTCGTTTCCGTGTTGCGGGAACGGGTGTATTTCTGGAGCCGGGACCGCTACAGAGACGTCAGGAGGTAATGCCATGATACTGTCAACGACGGACACGATACCTGGAAAAACGATCACCAAGCACCTCGGCCTGGTCCGCGGCAATACGATCCGCGTGCGGCACATCGGAAAGGACATCCTGGCCGGCCTGCGGAACCTGGTCGGCGGCGAAGTCACCGAGTACACCAAGCTGATGGCCGAATCGCGGGAACAGGCGATCGACCGAATGGTCGAGCACGCGCAGGACCTCGGCGCCAACGCCATTGTCGGCCTGCGTTTCTCGACTTCGGAAGTCATGATGCACGCCGCCGAAATCCTGGTCTACGGGACGGCGGTCGTCGTCGAGTGAAAGGAGATTCGATGGAACCGTGGAGTGACTGGCTCAGGCCGGAATTGATCTGGTTCTTCGTCGGCCTCATCCTGCTGTTCGCGGAGATGGTGATTCCCGGGCTGATCGTCGCCTTCTTCGGGTTCGGGGCCTGGGTGGTGGCCGCGGTGCAGTTGTGCAAGCCGCTGACCCTGAATCAGCAGTTGGCCCTCTTCATTGCGTCGTCCGTCCTGGCGCTGGCGCTGGCGCGCAGTTGGCTCAAGTCCATGTTCACGGGCTACGTCAGTTCCCGCAGCGACGGGAGCATCGATCTGGGCGAGTTCATCGGTCAGCGGGCTGTCGTGACGCAGAAGATCTCGCCCAACATGCCGGGCCGAGTCGAGTTTCACGGAAGCACCTGGCAGGCCCAAGCCGACGACGAGATCGCCGAAGGCAGTACGGTCGAGGTCGTAACCAAGGACAACCTGACGCTTAAAGTCAAGATCGTGTAGAGAGTGTAAAGTTTGATTGTTGATTCTTGATTGTTGATTTGGGAAGTCAACCGTGCGCCTCTTGCTTCAAAAAATCAAAGATCATACTTCAAACATCGAACTTCTTTCGAAGGGAGACCGTTATGCTTGCAGAGTTACCCATCAATCCGTTGACCGTCATTTTGATTGCCCTGCTGGTATTCGCGTTCGTCATTTTCGTGCGGACGATCCGGATCGTGCCACAGAAGCAGGCCTACATCATCGAGCGGCTGGGCAAATATGCAACGACGCTCGAAGCAGGTTTCCACGTGCTCGTGCCATTCGTCGACCGGGTCGCCTACAAGCACACGCTCAAGGAACAGGCGATCGACGTGCCGCCGCAGCAGTGCATCACGAAGGACAACATCGCGGTCG
>CAZDTD010000410.1:0-3086 GCA_964507995.1 uncultured Pirellulales bacterium
AGTTGTCGGAGAAGGTCTTTGACTCGTTCTTCACCACCAAACCCGGCGGGCTTGGAATCGGTCTGTCTTTGAGCCGGCGGATCATCGAGGCTCACGATGGGCGGCTCTGGGTCGAGTCGGACGGCCGGTCCGGCGCTACGTTCAGGTTCACTTTACCCATTGAAGGAGACACACATGGAGAAGGATAATCCGGTCGTCTTTGTGGTTGATGACGACGAGGCCGTTTGCGAGTCTCTGCGTCTGCTGATCGGCGACATCGGTATGGAGGTCCGAACGTTCACCAGCGCGAGGGAGTTCCTGGAGAGATACGAAGCTTCCCGTCCGGGGTGTCTCGTACTGGATGTGCGGATGTCGGGCATGAGCGGGCTGGAGCTTCAGTCGAGGCTGCGAGAACTGGGGATCTACATTCCCACGATCATCATTACCGGGCACGCCGATGTTCCGATGGCCGTCGAGGCGATGAAGGCCGGCGCGATGGATTTCATCGAGAAACCGTTCCGCGATCAGGTCTTGTTGGACGGCATTCAGAAAGCCATCGATTTGGATCTGCGGGTTCGCCGCCAGCACAGGGAACGTCAGGATGTCCGGGCCAGAATCCAGCTCCTCACCCAGCGGGAGAAGGAGGTAATGGACCGCCTGGTCGCCGGCAAGAGCAATAAGAACATCGCCTTCGATCTTGGCATCAGTCAGAAGACGGTGGATTTCCACCGTGCCAACATCCTGGAGAAGATCGGGGTTAGCAGCGTCGTGGAGCTCGTTCGGTTGACGCAGAAGGCCGTTGGTGGCCTTCCGTGACGGACCTCGATGGAATTTGGTCTCGTTCCCGGAAAAAGCTGGTAGAGGCAAGTCGTTGCCTGGGGAAAACTGGTTCACGTCTTGGGTAAAACGATTCCCCGCAAGAAGAGTGCCCATTCACCCTGGACCGGTTGGATTCGATCATATCAGTGGGTATATGTTGGTGTTGAGCTGATGTACTCCAGCCTTCGAGGCCGTTGGTCCGAGAATCGGGTAGCACATGATGAGATCCAGGAAACCGATATTGTTGGTGGAAGCCCCTGCGGCGAATATGCCGGGGGGGGAGTGTGCCGGTGACGATCTGGGGATCACCGACCGCATACACTCGACCACGACGCTGGAGACGTTGACATACCTGAAAACCCAGAGGCAACAGCGGCCGTGCGTAGTCCTTTTGACCGTGGACAAGGCGAGCGACGATAGGTTGGCGACTCTTAGAACGATCAAACAGGACGAACAACTCAAAACCGTCCCGGTGGTCGTGATCGGTCCATCCGGAGACAGTCGCATGGTCGATGAGAGTTTTGGACTCGGGGCAGCCGGCTACATGGTACGATCGCCGGATCACGCAGGGGCATCCGAGATGTTGCGTGTGCTCTGCCGGTACTGGAGCCTGAGCGAACTCCCAAAGTAAGTAAACAAAGCCGCCCGTCCGTGCAAATTCTGTTTCTTTACGTTGCGTCGGAACTGGGGGGGCGGGCGGCTACTACGATATCTTCTTGATCCAGCGGGACCGAAACGCATCGCGAATCCGCTCGGAGAAGTGCACTCCGAGCCGCTGTGTGCTGGCGCGATAGTCGCATCTGCGCAAATCCTCCGTGCGCACCCGCGGCACGCGGCCCCCGAACCACCGCGCCAGCAGGCCGCCTGCAAAGCCCAGCCATGCGGACGTTGATCGTCTGACCTGTGCAGGAGGGCATGATTTGGGGGCGATGCGCAACAGACGCATGTGTTTACCTTTGTACAACCCGGGCGACGGAACCCAGCAATTCCTCTCCGCTCCGGCTGATCGTGTCGCTGGCCCCAAAGAACTGATGGCGATCCAGGACCTCGCAGGCATCCCGATAATATCGTTCGATTGCGCCGACACCGCCCTCGGCCGGTCCCGAGTTTCGATAGCTGCCGGCGAGCAGCCAGGAGCTGACCTCCTCGTCATGCTCCGCCGGATAGATCAGAGCCACGACGTAGTCATCGTCGCTGCGCCTTGCCAGATGCAGTTTCGCCCGGCAGGGCGGTATCATTTGAACAGCCAGGTTCACCAAGCGTTTGAAATCCTCTCGTGCCGTGGCCTCGTCCTTTGCGTAGAACAACATCCCGGCCTCGAGTTGAAACTGTTTGGCAGGTACCCCCCTGAGTTCCAGTCGACCGTCCGGGAATGCCCGGTGGATCTTGTATACCTTGCCTTGCCCATATCGCTCGCTGTCCAGCAACTCGGCCACCTCGTCCGCGGTGAATCCCACCCCGGCGTGATCGCCGAAATCGAAGACATAAAGCCCTTGGTATCGATCAGGTTTTTCCAGTTCTGGCAGTTTCATGCGGGTATTATAAGGCGCCGCCGATTTGGTTGCACGCAATTTCCAGGATGCCGCTGCAATAGATGATGCAACCGGGTTGTCTGCTCCAGTTATTCATGTTACGATGTCAGATCGTAGAATTGCCGTTCCAACGTGAAACAGGGTAGGGCATGGATTGCTGTCGCCACGGTCGTGTGGTCCTCTTGTTGTTGGTCTGTCTTGTGAGCGCATCCGGATGTCGGCCGGCCATCTTCTGTGCGAGCGCCGCCATCTCCCAGCGTCCGTCTTTGCGTGTGGACCGCGGCGGGCCGGACCAGTGGGTCTTCAATGGACTCAATCCCCGCGTGCCTCCGCGAATCCGGCCGGGATGTTATGCCAGCGCGACGGTCAGCGTGCGCTTCATCGACGCGGGGGACCTCGGTCCCCATAGCTATCGCTTTTCATGGTCCGAGCACAATGGGATCGCCTACACGTGCCGGGGCGGACACATTGATATCGCCCACGCCCGCAAGGCCATTGACAGCACGGGACATCTGGCCGCAGTGACGCTCAGGCATCTGGAGAGGGGGGAGACTCGCTTCCGATGCAAGTTGATTGAACCCACGGTGTATTTCATTACGCTGACGACTCCGCCCGACTGGGATCAGTTGGATGACGCCCAGCGGGAACGGATCGCACGCGGCGTCTCCCGGCGGGTTGGCCAGCACCTGGCTTTCACTGCTCTGACCTGGCACGAGATCATCACGTGGTTTGGGTACAGGCCCAGACCCCATGTGA
>CAZDTD010000411.1:0-3084 GCA_964507995.1 uncultured Pirellulales bacterium
TGCCCGCGCCGCCGGAGGCGATCACCGGGATGTTCACCGCGTCGGAGACCGCTTTGTTCAGCGCGTTGTCGTAGCCGGCGAGCGTGCCGTCCGCGTCCATACTGGTCAGCAGAATCTCGCCTGCGCCAAGCTCCTCGCCCCGCACCGCCCATTCGACGACGTCGATATCTGTTGGCTCGGAGCCTGCTTTGACGCAGACTTGCCAGTGGCCTGGCTTGGTCTTCGAACGTCGGGCGTCGATGGCCAGGACGACGCACTGATTCCCGAACCGCTTGGCGGCTTCCGCGATCAGCTTCGGGTTTTTCACCGCCGCGGTGTTGACGGACACCTTCTCCGCGCCGCTGCGCAGCAGTTCATCGATCTGATGGACGGTCTGGACGCCTCCACCGACGGTGAAGGGGATGAAGACGTTCTCCGCTACCCGACGGACCATGTCCACGATGGTCTTGCGGGAGCGGATCGTCGCGGTGATGTCCAGAAAGACCAGCTCGTCGGCGCCGGAGTCGCTGTATCTGGCGCCGAGTTCCACCGGGTCGCCCGCGTCGCGGAGGTTCAGGAAGTTCACGCCTTTGACGACGCGGTTGTCCTTCACGTCCAGGCATGGGATGATTCGTTTTGTCAGCATGGATCGCACCTCGTGAGGCGGGGTTTGTGACGCGTATTCTTCAAACGCTTCACACTTCACGCTTCACGCATAACGCATGAAAGTTCTTCAGCACCTGCAAGCCCTGCGTGCTGCTCTTCTCCGGGTGGAACTGGACGCCGTAGATGTTGCCCTTCTGGACCGACGCGGTCAGCGGCGAGCCGTAGTCCACCAGAGCGGTCTTGGCCTGGCTGTCGGAAACCCGGGCGTAGTACGAATGGGCGAAGTAGAAGTGCTTGGCCGGGCCCAGACCTGCGAACAGATCCATATCCCCCGGCAACTGCACCAGATTCCAGCCCATGTGCGGCACCGTCTGTCCCGACGGGATGGGCACGACGCGTCCCTGGATCAATCCGAGGCCCTTATGCGGACCATATTCTTCGCTCTCGTCGAAGAGCAACTGGTGGCCGACGCAGATTCCGAGAATGGGTTTTCCGGCGGCCGCGGCTTTTTTGACCGGCTCGGCGGCATCGCCGAGGGCCTCCATGGCGTAGCCGAAGGCGGCCACGCCGGGCAGGACCAGACCCGTCGCCTCTGCGATCCGGGCCGGGTCCCGGCTCAACTCGGCCTCGCAGCCAATGTGCCGAAAAGCGTTACAGACACTCTTGACGTTGCCCACATTATAGTCGATTACCACGATCATGCGGAGCGTTCTATCACGCACAGTCCCGACCGTCAAATGAGAATAACTGATACGATCTGTAAGCCGAATCGATTGGGCCTCCGGCCACAGGCGGCCTATAATCGCTCGCACTCCAGCCGTTTGAGCGATGAGCTTGGTTTCGCTTTTTCTGTATAGTCCGAGTTTGCGATAGCCGATTCAATAGTACCCAGCAGACTTGAATTAGGAAAGCGTCTATGTGTGGCATCGTTGCGTACTTGGGAAGAAAGGCCGCTCAGCCGATCCTCATCGAAGGCCTGAAGCGGCTGGAATACCGCGGTTACGACTCGGCGGGCATCGCGCTGCTTCGAGAGGGCGGCATCTACGTCAAGAAGACCGGTGGTCGGATCAGCGCTCTGGAACAGGTCCTGGATGGAGCCCGGAACGCCGATGTCCTTGGCATCGGCCACACCCGGTGGGCGACGCACGGCGAGCCGAACACGGTTAACGCCCATCCCCATGTGGACTACACGGGCAAGATCGCCGTGGTGCACAACGGCATCATCGAGAACTACAGCACGCTCAAGACCTGGCTGCGGGGCGAGGGCGTCGTGTTCGTCAGTCAGACCGATACGGAGGTCATCTCCAACCTGATCGGCTACCTCTACCACAATCAGGACACTGCCGACGGTTGCGGGGACCAGAACCGCTTCGAATGGGCGGTCCAACAGGCCCTGCAGAAGCTCCACGGCACGTTCGGCGTCGCCATCGTGTGCTCCGATTTCCCCGATCTGCTCATCGGGGCCAAGCGGGGCAGCCCGCTGATCCTGGGCGTCGGCGACGGGGAATACGTCCTGGCCTCGGACGCCGCGGCCATTGTCGAGCATACCACGCAGGCCATCTATCTGTCCGACAACGAGATGGTTACGGTTGGTTCGGGCGGATTCTATACGAAGACCATCAACAACGTGGTTGTGGCCAAAGACCCCAAACAGATTGAATTCTCGCTCGACCAGATCGAACTGGGCGGCTTTGAGCACCACATGCTCAAGGAGATCTTCGAGCAGCCCGATTCGCTCAGCATGTGCATGGGCGGGCGTCTGGATCGGCAGTGTGACAAGATCAAGCTGGGCGGCATCCGGGATTACCTGCGACAACTGACGCAGGCCAAGCATGTCATCTTCACCGCCTGCGGCACGGCGTTCCACGCCGGTCTGGTGGGCGAGTTCCTCCTGGAGCACCTCGCCCGCATTCCGGCGGAAACGGAGTACGCCAGCGAGTTCCGATACCGCAATCCGATCATCGGGGACGACACCATCGTGGTCGCCATCAGCCAGTCCGGCGAGACCGCCGACACGCTCGCGGCCGTCGAGCAGGCCAAGGAACGCGGCGCAACCGTGCTCGGGATCGTCAACGTCGTCGGCTCCACGATCGCGCGGACGACCGACGCCGGGATCTATCTGCACGTCGGGCCGGAGATCGGCGTGGCGAGTACGAAGGCGTTCACGGCGCAGGTCGCGGTCCTGAGCATGCTGGCCATCGAATTGGGCCGCAGGCGTCATATCAGTAGTGACGATGCCGCGCGATACATCGACGAACTGTCGCAGATCCCCGAGAAGATCGGCTCGATTCTTTTACAATCCGACCACATCCGCGAGATTGCGGCGGCCAATATCGACAAAGAGAACTGGCTGTTCCTCGGGCGGGGATTCAATTACCCGGTGGCGCTCGAAGGCGCGCTAAAGCTCAAGGAAATCAGCTATATCCACGCGGAGGGCCTGCCCGCGGCGGAGATGAAACACGGGCCCATCGCGCTGATCGCCGACGGGATGCCCGCGGT
>CAZDTD010000412.1:0-3062 GCA_964507995.1 uncultured Pirellulales bacterium
CGCTCGCAATGACATGAGCGGAAAATCTCCCCCGCACGCCCGCTTCGGGCGTGCCGGGATCAGGAAGTACGCTGAAACCGGATGAGCCTGAAAATGGCATCGTGTGGTCGGCGGGGTCGAGGGAGTACAGATTCATGGCCCGGCACATCTGCCCCCAGGTTGCTCCGGCAGACGATGGAACGGGCTTGCTTGCGGACGTACCCCAGCGCCGACAGACAACGCTTTCCCGACACCGGCTGGCCTATTCGCCCGGTTTTGCAGACATCCCTGCGACGAATTCCACCGGCGACGACCAGTGGCTCCAGCGGCCGGTGGTGTCCTTCATTCGAACCCGGACGCGATACAAATGGCCCGCCTGCACACCCGCGGACGGGATTGTCACCGTCGCCTGGTACGGCGCGATTTCCTCGCTCTGCCAGAGGGCATGAATCTCGAATTTCCGATCCGCCGGGTCGTAGTCGGGACAGCTCACGTCGCTAAACTCGGCGATCCGCCACTGCATCGCGGCGAAGGTCTGCGAGCCCTGCGGATCGGCGAAGGGACCCGCTTCGAACGTCAGTGCGTCGCGCGGGTAGCCGGCGGGACCCGCGTAGCGCGCGGTCGGCGTGTACGGGACCGCGGCGGCGTCGCCCTCGAATCCCGCCATCGCATCGAGCACCGCGGCCCGGCCGCCCGGCGGGACGTATCCGCTCACGTTGCCGCTGGACCAGGTGTGATCGCCGAGGAACGCGAACAACTTCATGTCGTTGACCTTGTCGTCGAGCGACCAGGTGAAGGTGCCGGAACTGTAGTGGCCGGTCACGTGCTGGCCCTGCTTGTCGGCGCTGTAGGCCGAGGACGGGAGACGGGTCCACCGGTCCTGGTCCGCAGGGGCGAAGTCCCGAACGATGGCGGCGAGGTCGTCGAGGAGCGGAACGATCGTCTCTTCGTTCCAGACGAGGTCGCGGAACTCGCGAAGGTAGTTGCGGAACTCCATCTTCATGGCGGTCATGCCGCCGGGATTGTCGGTATGGGCCTTGCTGTCGTTGCCGCCGGGCTCCAGAACTTTCCAAGGCTGCTGGGGGCCGTCATTCCAGTTGGGTCCCCACGTCAGATCGGTGTCGTAGGGCAGGAGCCAGAGCCGGCCATAGGGGTTCTGGCCCGTGGCGTCCGGCTCGAAGAACCAGGCGATGTTTCGCTTCTCGCCGGCGTAGTCGTTGTCGTACTGACGCACGGCCTCGCACACCGCCAGGTATCGGAAGTACTTCTCATAGTTGACCAGTTGGCGGAGGGTCTGTTCGCTCCGGCCCCAGGTCAGTTGACCGACGAGGTTGGCGCAGTCGGAGGCGTCGTCAACCGCGTCGCGGCCCTGATGCCGCTGGGCGTCGAGGTCCGAGATGCCCGACGAGAACTTGTAGAGATTCCCGTCCGGCATGTCCTGGCGATCCAGGAACCGGCCGTCGTAGTCCTCCATCGCGAGGAACAGGCCCCAGAAGTCGCCGTGATACTGGTCCGGGGCCTCCTCTTCGCCGTCGACGACGCGGAAGTGGAACCAGTAGGCGTCCCAGGTCGGGACCCCGACGAGATTCCAGAGGACGGAGTTGACGGCCTCGGTCATGCCGAAGTTGCCCTGGCCGTACTCCTGGGTCCGGTTGTCGAACATCTTGCTGATGAGCAGATCGCGCCAGCCTTCGGGATAGGGCCGGCCGAACCGATCCGTGGCCTGCAAATCGGCGCCGCGATTGAAGCGGATCTTCATACTCCTTTTTCCGGCCAGGTGGTAGCGGCCGTTGGCGCCGCGAAGGCGGTAGTTGATGTGGTCGTAGACCCTGCCGTCGAAGACGAAGGCCCCTTCCCAATTGAAGGCCTTTCGCGACGGATCGCTGTTGTTCCAGGTCAGTTGGTCGCTGCTCCGGTAGGCGTAGCACTGGGCGAGGTCCCCAGCCCGCGTGACGAGCGTGTAGACCGGGATGCCCTGGAGGACGTCCGGACTGTAGATGTGCGGCGAGCCGAGGACGGAGTTTGTCGCCACATAGGCCGGGACGCCGTCGTAGACCCAGCAGGCGAAGTTCATCGACGGATCGTCCTCGTACGGCACGGTGACCGCCAGCGGCTCGCCCGCCGCATCCAGGGCGGTGATTCGATAGCGGACGAGCATGCGGTTGGACTGGCCTGGAATCACGGCGGTGAAGACGTCGTCGAAGGCCTCCGCGTCGGCCCCCCCGCCGTCGTCAGCCATCGCCAGTGTAATCCAGTTGGCTGAATCGTGGAAGTCGGGGTTCTTCTGCTTAGGCGTCGCAGCGTTGGCCCTCAGATCGTCCAGCGGGACCGGCAGCCAGGCGGGGACGTAGTATCCCGGCTGGACGAGCTGGTACGACAGGCTGACCTGCGCCACGCCCTCGGGATCTGTAACCTTGGCGGTAACTACGATGGATTCGCCAGCGACGGGCTGGGCAGGCGTATGCGAGACCTGCCGGACCTGCGGGGGCGTGTTGACCGACCAGACGCTGTTCGCTGCGTCAGGCGTACAAAGCAGCAAGGCATCGTTGTCCTCGGCCAGGTCCGAGCCCAGCAGCTCCAGATCGAAGGCCAGGCTGTCGCTGTCGAGGCGGTCGTTGAGCACCTGGACGGCCAGCCAGTTCGTCCCGACCCGCAGACAGGATGGCCATAATTCGATCCGCTCCCAGACGGCTTCGTGCGGCTCGGCCAGGGCATCGTAGGCCTGGGTCCCGGCGGACACACCCTGGCGGACGACCTCCTTGCCGTTGATCCAGACGATGCAGCCGTCGTCCACGAACAATCGCAGGACCAGCGCATCCGGAATCCCCTGGGCGGCCTTGATCTGGAACGAAGAGCAAAGGTACAGGGTGCTGTAGTGACCCTGCATGTCGTTGAGCCGGGTCTGGATTGGATACGCGTCGGCGACGTCGTACCCGATGGGCGCAGCGACCGGGCCGAGCCAACTCCTGCCCTCGTCGGAACCGGGCAACATCCAATCTTCCGGCGGCTCACCGACGCCCTTGCGGTACTCCCACCGGGAGGACCGGGCGGCGAAGATCGACCGCTCCAGGACCCCTGTCGTC
>CAZDTD010000413.1:0-3059 GCA_964507995.1 uncultured Pirellulales bacterium
ACATCGCCGTCGGCGTCGAGATCGGCGGTGCGGATCTGCAGACCGCCGCCGACCTGCCCTTCATTGATCGTATACGCATTGAAGGTCTGTTTCTTCGCATCCCACACGTAATACCTCATGATCGGAGGCTCCGCGCTGCCCGGATCGCCGCCGTTGTGCGCGCGGACTCGCTTGCCGGTGATCAGTTCGTCGGTTCCGTCACCGTCGAGATCGGCCAGACAGAGGCAGTGGGCCTGGGAGAACGAATCGTCGATCAGACGCTCGTCGAATTGCAGTTTTCCGTTCGCATCCGGGCCCCGGCCCCGCCACCAGTGAATCCCGTAGTTGTGGGCCACACTGTCGATCACATCGTTCGTGCCGTCGCCGTCGAGGTCGCACACGAGCATCGGACAGGCCGCATGCGGTTTCTCCCAATCGGCATGATACGCCCATGGCTGACCGAGCGGATCGCCTGCCGGACACTCGTACCAGCCCATGGCGAACAGGATATCCTTGCGGCCGTCCTTGTTCATGTCGCCGAATCCGACACCGTGTCCGTTGATCGACCCGATCGTGTGCCCCACGAGCGTCGGCGCCGGACGACGGACCGTCTCGGTCTTGCCCCCTGTGGCGATCTGGACGTCGCGTTGCTCCGTGGAGAAACTCCAGATGATCGCGGGAACGTCTTTTACCCACTGGCTCGAGTACCATTCTGGTTTGTCGTCGCCGGTGAGGTCGATCAGATAGCTGACTTCATTCGTCGGGTAGCCGGTGTCGACAAGGAGGTGTTTGGGCCAGAGGAAACCCTGAAGGAGGGTCGTTCCACCCGGGTTTTCGTACCAGTAGACGCCGCCGGACATGAAGTCCATGGACACCACGTCGGGCCGGCCGTCGCCATTGACGTCGTAGGCCCATTCGCCGTTGGATCGGGCATAGCCGCTGTTGTCTTCGATGATCCGAACGGGTCGTGGAACCCATTCGCCATTGCGGTACCAGTTGCGTCCCGCGACGACGTCCAGCTTGCCGTCGCCGTCGAAGTCGGCCACGTCGCAGCCTTCGTTGTCGTCGATCGTCAGGACTTTGACGTCGAACCGGACGGGATGTCCGGCATAGGCGGCCACGGCAATCAGCGTGACCACGAGAACACAGATTGTGAGACTCTTGCGCATGTTGTTTTCCTCCTGAATCTTATCGAGATGGGATGCCATCTATAGTGTCCAGCCTTCACGGTATGTGCGATGCAGATACTGGTTGGCTGCTTCGTCGTTCGTGATTTTCAGATTGGGTCCGTCCCATTGCAGTTTCTTGCCGGCGCGCATGGCAATGTTGCCCAGCAGCGGCGTTTCGGTCAGCAGGCCGCTGTGGGCCACGAAATCCGAGCCGGCCGGGACGCCCCCACGGCAGGCGTCGATCCATTCCTGATACTGTCCCCGGGAGCGTGGCAGCACCTTCGGAGCCTCGCCATAGGCCTTCCGTCTGGACTCGGGAATCAGCAGGTAGTCCATCAGGGTTCCGTTATCGCCGATATAGAGGGGAGATCCCACGCGTCGTCCGGGCTCCAGCTCGGGCGGCACAGGCGGCGTATACCCCTCGTCACACCAGATCAACGTCACCGGCGGCATGTCGCCCCGTGCGGGAAACGCGTATTCCACCTTGAAGCGGCGCGGATACACCTCGGGACCGATCTCGGCGCACTCGGCCTCGACGCTGATTGGATGCTGCAGCTTGAGCGCCTTGAATACGGTCGAGAGGATATGGCAACCCATGTCACCCAACGGGCCGGTGCCAAAGTCTTTCCAGTCCCGCCAGCGCCAGGGATGATACGCCGGGTGATAAGGACGCTCCGGAGCCGGGCCCAGCCAGAGATTCCAGTCCAATCCGTCCGGGATCGGCGGCGTATCCGCAGGACGATCGCCCGAGGCCGGGGCCGCCCAGAACCTCGTCCCCAGAGTGACGTAGACCTTGCGCACGGGACCGATCGCGCCATCCATGATGATCTCCTGGGTCAGGCGGGCCTGGTCGGTTGCCTGTCCCTGGTTGCCCAGTTGCGTGGCCACGCCTGCGCGGCGTGCGGCCTCGGTCAGCATCCGCGCCTCCCGGACCGTATAGGCCAGGGGTTTTTCGCAGTACACGTGCTTGCGCCGCTTCAAGGCCTCCATGACAATCACCGCATGGGTATGATCCGGCGTGGCGACCACCACCGCGTCCACATCTTCCCGGTTCAGCAAGTCACGGTAGTCGGCATAGGCCCGGCAACTGCGGTACTGAGCGACATCCTTGTTCTGAGCATAGTGTCCATCCACCAGACGCCGGGCCGGTTCGCGCCCTCCGACTTTGGCTTCCTTCCCCTCCATCCAGTCCCACGAAATGTATCCCGGCCCTTCGCGATTGACGTCGCAGACCGACGTCACCTGCACTTCGGCAAACTGCAGGAGGTTGAAGAGGTCTACGTGCCCCTGTCCGCCCATTCCGATGCAGGCCAGGGTGGTCTTCTCGCTGGGAGCGATTTGGCGGTTTCCGCCGAGGACATGCCGCGGCACAATGCTGAAGACGGCTCCGGCGGCAACTCCTCCCAGAAACGCACGCCGTGAGGTTCCCCGTTCGGCAGTAAGGCCTGTACTCTGTTTACTGCGTCGTTCCTTGTCCATAGTCCATGATCTCCGAAAGAATCTGAAGTACCCGGTCTTTGCACAGTGTACCCGTGACGGCCTTGTATGACAAAGGATACTCTCAGTCCCCAACACCACGATAGGAATCTTGCGAGGTGCGCACCCTGCAAGAACAAACCTCAAGAAAAGGCTGTGCATCGGGAGAAATTTGCGTAACATTTGGGTGCGGCGATCACCTTGTACTGAGACGAGCTTGCAGAAACCGGGGCTCGGTCGAATCCGAGATGAGCGAATCAAGGGATACCATCCAGTTGGTGCGACTGGCACAACAAGGGCACGCGGAGGCGCGCGGGGATCTGCTCCGGCTCGTCGAGCCCCGCCTGGCGCAGTACGTCGGACGTCTGACCCTGGATCGCGACCTGACCACCGACATCGTGCAGGAAAGTATCGCGGAAATGCTCAAGATTTTAG
>CAZDTD010000414.1:0-3056 GCA_964507995.1 uncultured Pirellulales bacterium
GCAGGAATGACAGAGTCGAAACGAGAGCTCCTGTATCTCCCTGGGATCGCGACCGGGCGCCGGATGCCATGCCCACGCTCGCGTGGGCATGTCTTCTCCACCTCAGGAACATGCTTACGCCAGCGTACGCATGGCACCCGGCCTGAGTTCACGGCGTTGCATGGCACCCGAGCCGAGCGGTTCAGGACGCCGGAAGGCGGGCCGGATCGATGCCGAACTGGGAGAGCCATTCGATCCGACCGGGCAGTTCTGTGTGGACGATCCGCAACGGATTGTCGCTGTGAATGGCATTGAGCAGGTTCTGCGCGTGGACGACCTGAAGCCAGTAGGGTCCGTCCTTGATGTGGCGTCTCGGCACCTCCGACGGGATCTGGCTGTGCTGCCATCGGTACACCGTCCCAGGGTCCTGCGAGTCCTCCACCAGCGTCGGGCAGTTGTTGAACGGGTATTCCATCACCCACATCTTCCGCTCGGCCAGGTCCAGGATCAAACCGAAGGGAAAGACGATCAACCAGGGCCTGCCCTGCCGCTCGGGTCCCGCCCGCCAGGCGTCCTGGATGTTCTTGACGGCGTCCCGTTGAAACGCGTCGTCGTTGTCGATCCGGGTCGTGATGAGGTCGTACTGCCCTGGGGCGAAATCCCGCAGCCAGGCGGGCTGCCCGGCTTCCCGATACGTGAGCTTCATGTTCCGACACGCCTGTCGCTCCAACGTGCGAAGGTATCGCTCGGGAGTCTGGCGGTCCATCAGGACCAACCAGGTGAAGTCCTGGCAACTCTGCGCCGCCAGGGACGGCAGCGTGATCGAAGTGAACAGGCCCATCCGATGGTCCATCCATTCTTCGGGCGGAATTCGGATCCTCGGATTGGGGTCGTACAGTCCCGTGTTGAACCGCGTCAGAATGTAATGTCGGAATTCAGCCATCTTGCTTCGGCTGCGGCGGCCGTTCTTCCCGGTCGGCGCGATAGAAGTGGACCTCGACGTCCTCGAGCGTGGCGATCCCCTCGGGGACCGCCGCATCGACGATCTTCAGAAAGCCCTCGATCTTCTCCCGCGTATCGACGATCTCGATCACGATGGGCAGGTCCTGGGACAGACGCAGGATCTTGGCGGTGTGCACCCGACTGTGCAGGCCGAAACCCTCCAGACCGCGAACCACGGTCGCGCCGGCCATCTGCTCCTCGCGGGCCTTGCGCACGATCCATTCGTAGAGCGGCCTGCCTTCATGCCGGTCGCTCTCGCCGATGTAGATCCGAAGCAATCGCCCTTCCCTCGGGAGCATGATTCACCCTTTCAAAGTCGAAAGTCCGTAGCCCAGCGCCACCGCACCGAAGCCGAGCAGCAGGTGCAGCCCAACGTACAGCAGGGCGCCGAGCGTCGCTTTGTCGCGGAGCATCGCCATCGTTTCATAGCCAAACGTGGAGAACGTCGTGAAACCGCCCAGCACGCCAACGAGCAGGAACAGTCGCGCCGATGGGCCGAGCAGTCCGGCGTTGTCCGCCCAGCCGCCCAGCAGGCCAATCGCCAGACAGCCGAGGACATTGACGCTCAGCGTCCCGCAGCCGAACGTGGGCCGGTCCATGAGCCCTTGAACCCACCCCGAGACAAGATATCGGAGGATCGAGCCCACGAATCCCCCGGCCCCTACCAGAATGATCTGCCACATGTGCTGCCCTCGAACGGAGATACGACATTGGTCGAGGCGCAGTGTAGAAACGACGAAACGCGGCGTCAAGTCGAATGGTCCCAAGCAAGGTGGAGAAATCCGGACGGATGCGGTATAATCGCGTACGGCGTTGGAACAACGTTCTTTGAAATCGTAGATCGTTTTGAATCGCTCATCGATTCCGGGGTCGGTCGGGCGGTCGCTCCGCTTCGCCTCATGCGACGCGGGGAGGAAAGTCCGAGCAGGACAGGGCACGGTGGTGGCTAACGGCCACCGGGAGCAATCCCAGGGAAAGTGCAACAGAAAGCACACAGCCGATGGCCCGCAAGGGATCAGGCAATGGTGAAAAGGTGCGGCAAGAGCGCACCGCGGCGGCGGCGACGTCGCTGGCAGGGTAAACCCCACCGCCTGCAAGACCAAGCAGCCGGTTACGCTCGGCCCGGGCGTCCGCGGTTTCGGCCGCGGGACCGGCGGGTAGGTCGCGTCCCACAACGCCAACGCGCTTCGGCGCAGTGGCGAGGGAGAGCCAGTCGGCAACGGCTGGTCCAGATAAATGACCGCCATCCGCCTTTTCGGCGGGGACAGAACTCGGCTTACAGACCGACCCTGGAATCGAGGAGCGAGGGCCTACCACCAGAATCGGCGGTCGGCGCCGTAGCGGGGCTTCGGGACGTCGTCGGACAGGTCGTACTCGGGAGACTCCCACCCGGCGAGGAAATGCCGCCACTCCACGTGCCCATCGAGGAAGCCGACGTTCATGCCGGCCGGCAGATCATCGCTCTTCAAGTGGCTCGTGCGGTCGTACAATTGCACCTGGTCGAGCGTCCCGCCGGCCACCAAGCCGAAGTTGCCGTTGGGGAAGTTGCTGCCCCGCTGGGACCAGTCGCACAACGTGGCGTCCACGCTGAGTTCCCGCATGGCAGGCTGTTTTTCGTTGTTTGTCTTGAGCCAGATCTTGGACTTGTTCAGATCGTTCTGGATCTCCGGCCGCTTTGAGTTTGTGCTGGCGGCCAACTCCAGGATGTAGCAGTAGCCGGACACGATGAAACTGCCGGTCAGTTGCTTGCTGCTCACGACCTGCGCCTGGAACGTCCAGAAGTGGTCCATGTCCCCGTGCATGGTCTTGTTGGAGGGGCAGTAGAACATCTCCTTGGTCATGCCCGAGTTGAGCATGAAATTGACGACGTCCACGTCCAAGTCCCACAGCCAGCCGCCGGGCGTATCGGGCCGGGGCAGTTTTCCCGAGTAGTCGTCGGCGTACATGAGAAAGGAAAGGCAATGCTGGCGGATCTGACTGGCGCAGGACTGCCGCCGGCTCTGCTCGCGGACCCGGTTCAACGCCGGCATCAGGATGGCCATCAGAATCGCGATGATCGAGATGACCACGAGCAG
>CAZDTD010000415.1:0-3038 GCA_964507995.1 uncultured Pirellulales bacterium
CCGATCAGTTCAAGTCGCCCGAAGAGATCAATGATAGTGAACAAACCGCCCCATCCAAGAGGATACTGGGACTGAAGCCACGCTATGCCAAAGTCACGGATGGTATCCGCATTAGTCAGAAGATCGGCCTGGATGTGATGCGAGACCAGTGCCCGCACTTCAACGACTGGCTGCGGAAACTCGAAGCCCTGGCGGGACGCTAAAAGGATTGCATGACACCGACAAGACAGGGTTCGATTCATTTGTTCCGCCTTGCAGGCATCGACTTGTACCTGCATTGGACGTGGTTTCTCGTCGCCTGGTATGGGATCAGTCAGCGGGCCGGATGGTACTCGTCGCCCATCTGGAACGTGTTGGAGTATCTGGCGTTGTTCGCCATCGTCCTGATGCACGAGTTCGGGCACTCGCTCGCCTGCCGGCAGGTGGGCGGGCAGGCGGACCAGATTGTCCTGTGGCCGCTGGGGGGCGTCGCCTACGTCCAGCCGCCGCAACGGCCGGGAGCCATGCTCTGGAGCATCGCGGCCGGACCGCTCGTCAATGTCGTCTTGATGCCTGTGTTGTACCTTCTTGTGAGGTGGGCTCATAGCTTGGGTTCCCTCCACGCAGCGCCTGACCTGTACCGCCTGCTACACGCGATCACCTACATCAACGCCGGCCTGCTGATCTTCAATATTCTGCCGATCTACCCCCTCGATGGCGGCCAGATCGTTCGCTCGCTCCTGTGGTTCGTGGTCGGACGCGCCTGGAGCATGACCATCGCGACGATCCTGGGCCTTGTGGGCGTCGTGGGGCTGGTGGCGCTGGCCGTCGTGTCGAAATCGGTCTGGTTGGGTGTGCTCTCCGCGTTCATTCTCCTGAACTGCTGGAACGGGCTGCAGTATGGGTTGCGACTCCTCCGCGTGGCCCGAGCGCCCCGGCGGCAGGGCGTTGCGTGCCCGATCTGCGGCGCGGCTCCGCCTGTCGGCAAGTTGTGGGCGTGCCCGGATTGCAGAAAGAACTTCGATGTCTTCGAGGCGGAACCGGTTTGTCCCGAGTGTGGCGCCGTCATCGGCGGCATGCGGTGCCTGGAATGCGGAAGCGACAATGTCATCTCTGCCTGGCGGTTACCCGTCGAGCCGCGAAAGTCGCCTGCCGATGGCGGCCCGGTGTGAGGCCGGCCGGCGTGGAACTACTTACGCAGCTCCACCAGGTCGAAGACCTCGCCCGCCGTGTCGATTGCCTGGATCGTGAACGTGCCGCCGGCGGAATCGACATCCACGATGCAATAGTGATGGACGCTCCGGCCGAACTCACGGAAGGGCGGGGTCTTGTCCGGAAGCAGGGTGTAGAGATAGCCGCCGCCTCCGCCAGTGACGAGGTAGTAGATGCCGTTGTGGGTGTATCGCTCGTACGCATGGCTGTGCCCGCTGAAGACGACATCCACGGCGTACTGTTCGAAGAGTGGGACCAGATGCTCCTGGACGGCGAGGTTATCCCTGTGGCCACTCGTGGACGTGAAAGGCGGCTCGTGGAAGATGACCACGCGCCAGGCCGCGTCCCGACACGCGGGTGATGTCAGCTCCCGAAGAAGCCATTCATGCTGAGGGCTCCCCGGGCAGAAGGGGGCGCCTGTATGCAGGCCGATCATACGTGCGTCGCCATAGTCGAGGGCGAACCATCCCTCGTCTACCGGCCTGTCGAAGAAGTAGAAGAACCACGGCGGGCCCTGTCCGAAGTACTCGTGGTTGCCCGGGACGGGGATCACAGGCGTAGTGGCGAGCAATTGTGCCGCAGGTCCGAAAAACTCAGTCTCCCAGATGTCAAGACTTCGCCCCATGCTGGTGAGGTCGCCCGCGTGCAGGACGATCCCTGGCCGATGCTCCAGGATGCCCGTTGCGACTTGACTGTGGGTATTCGGGTCCCACTGGGTATCGCTGCATACGGCGAAGCGAAATCGCTGCCCGGCCGACGGAGCGGTGCGGAAACTGCCGCTCATGTGGGCAGTTCCCGACGATGCCGCGTATGCGTAGGGCGTGTCCGGCAAAAGATCGGAGAGAACGACCTTGTGCAAGGTGACCCAGGCAGGGTCGAAAAACTCGAATTCGTCGGCGGAATTGGCCGTATAGCCGACATGCGTTTCCGCAGCGACATGGGTCTCCCACAGGATCGTTGCGGACCGAGTCGTGATCCACTCCAAGGCCGGGCCCTTCACGATCTCCACATCCGTCGAACTGCTCGCCGGATAGGCATGCCAAGCCATGCCCTCATACTGCCAGACTGTCGGATCCTCATAGGCCAGCTTGAAGCGTTCCCGGTCGCTCGCTGTGTAACGGTGGCTCTCGAGCGGATTCGACCAGAAGCGATGGATGGGGATCGTTCCCGCCGGCTGGAGACCCGTGGGATAGGCAAAGAACCCGATGCCTTCATAGGCCCAGATGTCGGGATAATCAGCGAAAATTGTATCTACTTCGTGCTCGTCAATCGTGTAGAAATGCGAGTTCAAAGCTACGGACCAGAAGCGGTGGACGGGCGCCAGGCCGTCCGCGTCGGGTGAGGCAAAGGCGCGAAATGCGATCCGCTCGTAGGCCCATACATCGGGCCACTGCGCCAGCAACCTGTCTCTCTCGGCCGTGTCGAGCGTGTAGAAATCCCGGTTCCAGACGGGCGAGTGGAACTGGTAGACCGGCGCAGCGCCCGGCGGAACGCACACAGAACCGTCGTTCGTCGGATTGACTGCCGGCGAAGTCAGCAAAGGGAACATCCATGCCGCGAGTGTGCAGAGAAACCTACTCATGGGCGATACCACGAAACCTGTCCGACGTTACGCTGTATTCTATCAGATTCGCCCATCCGGGACAATGGCCGGATCACGCTGTGCTGGTCCGTCATCCTGGAATTGTCGGCCCGCGAAGTTATACTGCCCCTTGATGATTCGCTGTCTATCGTTTATGATGCACCGTTTGATCGCAGCAGACCGCAGCAAGTAAGTCGCATATCGCACAGGGCACGAGGGAGTGTGGGTTATGAACGCGAGGATTTTAATGGGTTCCGTTGCCGTC
>CAZDTD010000416.1:0-3032 GCA_964507995.1 uncultured Pirellulales bacterium
GGCGATTTCGAGGCTGCCCAGGCGAGGGCCAACGCGGTGCTGAAGCAGGAGCTGCTTTCCGCCCAGTCCATGACGCTCGTCAACGGCGGAACCCAACTCGACGACGACAGCGTGGCGACGATCGCCCTGGGTTTCGAGGCCATCGCGCGGCCTCTGCGAACGCCGGCGCCGGCGACGGGAACACAGGCAAAGTCGTTCACGCTGGCCCTGGCCGGAGCGGGCGGAGCCCTCGGCGGCGCCCTGCTCGGGGCAGCCCTGATGCGGCTGGCCTACGATATGCGCGACCTCGGCCTGGCGGTGGGCGGACCGCTCGGCGCGTTTCTGGCCGTGCTGCTGATGTCCCAGATGGCTCGCGTCCGACTCCTCGCGAAGGCGTTGCCCTGGCTGTTCGTAAAGCCCAAGGCCCTGCGAGGGACGATCCGCAGCGAGCACGAGAAAGCGGTGCGCATCGCTGTCGAGCAGTGGCTGGACTGGGCAATCCCGATGCTGGCGGTCCTGTGCCTGAACAAAGCCGGCGTGCCCCAGCCAAAGACCGACAAGGACAAGGCCCTCAAGCGGCTCGGCAAGCTGATCTACCTGCTCCATCAGGCCCAGGCGGCTTCGCTGCCTGTCGTGGCTCACGAGCTGATCCAGGAGGCCAAGAACAGCGGGTTCGAAGGCCTGGAGGGCGAGCCGGTGTTCCTGGAGGCGAGTCAGGACGAGAAAGAGGTCCTGACCTGGAGTCCGGACCTCGCGGGCCGATACGAAACGTTCGGGCACATCAGCGAAGGCGACCGCGTGACGGTCGAACGATCCGCCGTAGTCTTCGGCGGCCAGATCGTGCAGCGAGGACTGGTCAGAAAGGTCCGGGACAAGACGTAGTCGTGGCGAGGGCGTCCCGCCCTCGCGTCTCGCCGGCATCTTGCCGGCGGAAAAGAACGAAGAGCAAGGGCAAGATGTCCTCGCCACGAAGAAACAAGAGCGGGACACTCTCGCCACGTGTTGCGCGATGCTGGGACAGATAAGTAGCATGGAACTTCAGAACATCTTAGCTATCGACTTCGGGACGACGAACACGTACTTCAGCAAGTGTCCGGCGGACCAGATTTCGCCCGTCGGGATCGACTTCGGGACCGGTCGGGACGGACTGCCCACAGCCATCCTCTACCGTAGCGACCGCGAGCCGCTGGTGGGCGAGCCCGCGCTCCAGGAATATGGCGAGGCCTCCGACGGCGAACGCGGCCAGTATCGTCTCCGCACGCAGTTCAAGCCCGACATCGTCTCGAGCGAAGACGCCGCGAAGGCGGCCACCGACTTCCTCCGCGTCGTGGTCGAGCAGGCGCAGCGCCAGCACATCGCCCTGGACCCGGCCAAACACGACGTCATCATCGGGGTCCCGAGCGAATCGCACGGCCCATTTCGGACGCGGATCTCGGGGATCGCCCGCGACGCCGGCTACGGCGACGTCCGACTCATCGACGAGCCCAAAGGCGCCCTGCTGCACCATCTCTGGCACAAGGACTTCTCGCCGGAGGAGGCCCGATGCGGCATTCTCGTCATCGACTTCGGCGGCGGCACCTGCGATTTCGCCTTCCTCCAGAGCCTCCAGGTGAGCCACTCCTGGGGCGACATGGAGCTGGGCGGCCGGCTGTTCGACGACCTGTTCTTCCAGTGGTTTCTCGAACAGAATCCCGGCGTGCTCAAGACCATGGAGAAAGCGGGCGACACGTACTACGTCCACTCCTACCTGTGCCGGGAGGCGAAGGAGTTCTTCTCGTTGACCATGGCTCGAGACCGCTCGGAGCGGGTGAACAAATCCGTCGGCCGTTACGGCAGCCTGCGAGGCATGGATTGGGACGGGTTCATCGAGCGGGCGAAGAGCTACCTGCCGAGCCCGACGTTCATCCTCCAGATGGAGAGCATGGGCGTCCGGGCCCAGCGAATCCTCCAGCGGAAGCAATCGATGGACCTGATCGACTGGTTCCGGACCACGCTGTCGCACGGACTGGCGGAGAAAGCGGTGGCGACGGACCAGATCAGCCGGGCGATCCTGGCAGGCGGCAGCAGTCAATGGCCGTTCGTATCGGATGTCGTGACCGAGACGCTCGGGATCGACCGGTCACGGCTGATGCGAAGCGACCGGCCCTATGCGGTGATCTCCCAGGGCCTGGCCATCCTGCCCGCGCTGCAGAAGAACTTCGAGCAGACGCGGGACAAGCTCCGGCGGGACCTGCCGCGATTCTGCCAGACCCGGGTCAGACCGCTGGCGCAGCGGGTGACGGACAATTACGTCGCCGGCGTGGCCTCCGACGTGACCTCGGAGCTGTTCGACCGGACGATCCGACCGATTGTCGAAGAGTTCCGCGAGAAGGGCGGCTCCGTGAAGACCCTGCGGGAGTCCATCGCGGCCCAGGTCAAGGCGAACGAAGGCAAACTTCGGGCCATCCTCGACAAACGGATGCACACGCTGCAACGCGGCCTGCCGGGCGAACTCAACGAGCTGCTGCGCGAATGGTTCGAGTCCTACGGCCTGAGCGTGGGCGAGAAGCCCATCGCAGAGGCCCAACGCAGGGTGATCGGCCAGGAGATCGTGCAGCCGGACACGCCGGACCTCTACAGCGGCATCATGGACACCGTCGGCTGGTTCGTCGTCGCACTGGCGACCGCGGTCGGCGCCTCGATCTCCGGCGGAGGCGGAATGGCCTTGGTCGCGGCCGGTCCCATTGGCTGGATCACCGGCGCGATCATCGGCGCACTGGTCGCATTCCTGGCGGTTCGCTATGGCATGTCGAAGGCCAAGGAGATGGCCGACACCTGGAACGCTCCGGCCTGGATCGTCAAGAACGTCCTGCTGCCCTCGCGAATCGCGAGAATGAGGGGGGATTTCCAGAGCCGACTCAAAGAGACCCTGCAAAGCGAGACCAAGGCCCTCCAGGACGAGTTGCAATCCCGAATCCGCCAGATCACCGAGCGGCAAGTCGAGGGCCTGTCGGAAGTTGCGCAATTGTGATCTTGCGCGGTGCGCAATACGCACCCTACAAATGACCTGTACG
>CAZDTD010000417.1:0-3027 GCA_964507995.1 uncultured Pirellulales bacterium
AGCGGCATGCCGACCGCCAGCAGGCCGGAGTCGTTGTTGTCCGTCAGGGTCAGCCATCGGACGTCGGTGCGGTTGCTGCTCTCCTGTGGGCGGGTGTAGACGTGCAGCAGTTCCTCGACCGAACCCGAGTACAGGCCGACGGCGGCGGCGCTGTTGCGGTCCCAGTAGTTCTCGTGCGGGCCGCGACCGAGCCAGGTCATCGTCGAGTACTTGCCGGGCAGCGCCATCTGCATGCCGAACCGGACCAGTTCCGGGACTCTGCCGGCGGGCTCCATGCCGGCTTCGACGACGATGTCGCCGGAGCCGTAGATGTCGTAGACCGTTGTATATTTCGTTCCGTCGCCGACCGGGAGCTTCGCCTGGGCGGTAACGCGGACGAGCTGCGGGCGGACCTGCTCGGCACTGATGGATTCGACCGTCCTGCCGGGTCCGGCGTTCTTCCAGGCGCCGAGACGGCGAACCATATTGTTGCCGTCGTCGTTGTCGATGGGGCAGCGCCAGAAGTTCGGGACCAGCGGGCTCGTGACCAGCTCGTTGCCCTTGAACTTGAGGGACTCGATAGCGCCGCTGGTTTTGCCGATAGCCACAGAGAAGTCCGGGCTGCTGATCGTATACGTCCCGGTTTCGTCGGCGAGCACGACCGAGGGCATCGAATCGACCGCGATGGTCGTCGCGGGCGGCACCTCGACGGGAACCTGGAACTGGTCCCAGGCGACCACGTGGCCCTTTTGCGCCCACGGCGCATCTTCCGCGAGAGCGAAGCTGATTGTGAGCCAGTATTCCGCGCCGGGTTTCGGCTGCGGCTTGGTGAACCGGACCCGGATTAGTCCCTTTTCGTTCGGCCCGAGGGTCAGCTTTGGCATTTTCCCCTGCTCCACGACGGCGTCATCGCACGCCAGTTCCCACGAGCCCTCCACGAAATCGAGCCTGTGGAAATCATACTCGTTTTCCACCGTGAAGGCCCCCGTGCGCAGATCGATCGGTGTCAAGTGAATCCGCTGATAGACCTTCTTCACCTCGGCCAACGAGGGATTGGGCTTGCGGTCGGGCTGGACCAGGCCGTTGCAGCAGAAGTTGTCGTCGTTCGGGACATCGCCGAAGTCGCCGCCGTAACCCCAGTAACTCTTGCCGTCGGGCGATTTTTTACGAATTCCTTGATCGACAAAGTCCCACACAAAAGCCCCGATGAGTCGCTTGTGCGAGCGGATCGCCTGCCAGTACTCGGGCAGATTGCCCACCGAATTCCCCATGGCGTGAGCGTACTCACAGAGGACCACCGGGCGGCTGTCTTCGTTGGTCGCCAGGCGGATGATGCCGGGAATCCGTTCGTACATCCTGCTGATCATATCGACGTAGGGATAGTCGAACGGCCGGCTGGCGGCGCCTTCGTAGTGGATCGGGCGGGTGGGATCGTAATCATGGATCCAGCCGGCCATGGCGGCGTGGTTCGGCCCGGCGCCAGATTCATTTCCCAACGACCAGATCACCACGCAGGGGTGGTTCTTGTCCCGTTCGACCATGCGGATCGCCCGCTCCACGAAGGACGTATGCCAGACGGGGATGTTCGTGAGCAGGCCGTTCACGCCGTGCGTTTCGACGTTGGCCTCGTCCATCACGTAGATGCCGTACTGGTCGCACAGCTCGTACATCTGCGGGTCGTTGGGATAATGGGACATCCGCAGGGCGTTGATGTTGTTGGCCTTCATCAGCTTGATGTCCTGGATCATGCGCTCGACGGAGACCGCTTTGCCCGTGTCGGGGTCGTGCTCGTGGCGGTTCGTGCCGAAGAACTTGATGGACCGGCCGTTGACGAAGAACTGTGCGTCTTTGATCTCGACCGTGCGGAACCCGATCCGGCTGCTCTCGGCTTCGATCACCTTGCCGTCGGCGTCGTGGAGGGTCAGGACGAGCGTGTAGAGGTTCGGCGTCTCATCGGACCACGGCTTGACGTTGGGCACCGTCGTTCGCATCAGGGCGAACGGGACGTTGTCCCTCTGAGGATATCGCTCGTTGATGATCCGGTCGAGGACGTTGATGCTCAGCGGCTGCGACAGGACGGCCTGCTTGCCGTCGTAGAGCTGGGCCTGGGCGGTCCAGCCCTGCAGATCGGTCTGCCCATAGACCGCCACCTTCGGGCGGATCTGCAGGACGCCGTTTTCGTACCGGTCATCCAGCAGGGCCCGCACCGCGAAGTCGCGAATGTGCACCGAGGGGGCCGCGAAGAGGTACACATTGCGATAGATGCCGCTCATGCGGAACATATCCTGGTCTTCGAGGTAGCTGCCGTCGCACCAGCGATAGACCTGGGCGGCGAGGGTGTTTTCGCCCTTCTTCAGGTACGGCGTGATGTTGAATTCCGCGGGCGTCATGCTGTCCTCGCTGTAGCCGACCATGTGCCCGTTGACCCAGAGGTAGAATGCGCTGATGACGCCGTCGAAGTGCAGGAACACCTGCCGGCCGTCCCAGGAATCCGGGATCGTGAACTGCCGCCGGTACGAGCCGACCGGATTATAATCATGCGCGATAAAGGGCGGATTCGTCGGGTGCGGATATTGCATGTTCAGGTAGATGGGCTTGTCGTAACCGTGCATCTCCCAGTTCGAGGGCACTGGGATCTCGGCCCAGCCGCTCACGTCAAAGTCGGGCTTGTAGAAGTCCATCGGCCGGTCCGCGGGTTTGACCACGCAGTTGAACTTCCAGTTGCCGTTGAGCGACTGGTGGTAGGGGGACGCCGTCCGGTCGCAACCCAGCGCCGTCTCGACGTCGGGATACACCATAAGCGTGCAGTGCCCAGGCTCCTTGTTCCGCCCGATGACCTCGGGATTCTCCCAGTCATTCGAGGTTGAGGAGCGGCCGTCCTGGGCAGATGCACAGAGGGACGCCGCAAGCAGCAGCAACACAGGGATTATGAATCGCTTGGCACACATAGTTGTCATCTCCATTGTCTTCATGTGATCCGACAAAGCCAGTCAGCAAAGCCACGCGGCCTGGGCACTATCTTGCCCGAGGATCGCCCCGGAGGCAAGT
>CAZDTD010000418.1:0-3024 GCA_964507995.1 uncultured Pirellulales bacterium
CGAACGAGATGTACCGATCGAGCGTCCAGTTGCTCGCCGTCCCCACCAGATCGCCAAAGCCCAGGAAGAAGTTGAGTGTCAGCGGCGCGATGACGAAGAGAAAGAACAAGGCGCCGATGATAAACAGTGCCGTAGAAAACGGAACCGCCGTGTGGACATACTTCCTTTCGGCCGGATATAGACCCGCTGCAACGAACATCCAGACTTGGTAGAACACCCACGGCGACGTGAGGATCAGACCCGCGATGAACGAGACTTTCATATAGGCGACGAACGCCTCCGCCGGAGCCAGAGTCTGTAAGCGGGCATACGTCGGAAGCGTCTGATCGCCTGCTGCGGCCCGCGTCTTCTTGACCCAGGCATCAATGGTGTCCGCGGAAACGCTGCGAATGAACTGGATCCGGTTTGGATCGATCTGAGGCTCATTGGGATCGAGACGGACAGTCAGGGTGTCGAAGAACATCTCGGCAAACAGTGAAATCTCGGATTTCACCCGGGGCATCTCCGTCTTCTGGAGCCATTCGCTGATCGCACGGACATAGGGTCTCTTGATGAAGTTGAGAATATGCGTGCCGAAAACCATGGCCACGACAACCCCGATGGTCAGGCCCATGATCGCCAGGATCAGGCGAGCGCGGAGTTCCTCCAGGTGGTCGCCAAGAGACATCGTGCATTGGCTGGGATCGAGGTTCTTCCTGATCTTTACCATGTCGTGGACACAATCGAGACAAGACAGAGAAGCGGATGGTTAACGCGAACCGGAATCCTTCGCATCGGACGAGGACTTGCCGTCGGAGATCGCGTCATTGCTGGTCTTCTTGACATCGTCCACCAGTTCGTCCGTGGATTCTTTGGCTTCGTTGATGCCCTTCTTGAACTCGGTCAGGCTCTTGCCCACGCTGCGGGCCAGTTCGGGCAGCCGCTTCCCGAAGATCAGCAGGGCAATGACCAGAATGATAATCCACTCCATGTGGCCCGGCATAGTGAGGAACGCCAACGCATGCATCGACTGTAACATCATAAGCTCCTTGGGGCGTTCGGACCTCGAAACGCCAATACGTACGTACTTTGGAATCTACCTGGATGTTGTGGCCCCCTCTGCGTAGCGCCTTCGCGACGCCCTTACAGATACGTTGAAAATCAATATAGCCGCCTGGCAAAGCCTCGTCAAGACAAAACGATATCGCCTCCCGTCGGCATGTACGGATCAATAATAACGGGCGTCTCAGTTCTGACAACGGGGCCCGTGTGACGGTTTTATAGCGACCTGTGCGTATCTAAGTGCCTGTGTATCAGAGGGTTATGAATGCAACACACTTTTTTGCTTGCATGGGAGTGCTGATTTCGGCTATAATACGTTCGTTGTTGAAATCAGAAGTAGTTGGGCCCAGGGGGGGTAGAAAATCAGTCATGGCTCGTTTTTACTGGGAAATCTGGCTGCCTTTCACAATGACCAAGCGACGCATTCTGGTTTTGGCGATCGCCAGTTATTTGGCCCTTTGCTGAGCCTTGCGGTTTTTCCCTGGTCGGTCGGGCGTTTCGCGACGCCTGTTCCGGTTGTTCAGTAGCCCGTCCCAACACGCACGCCGACATCCTTTCATCGACCGGTCCACATCGCTCACTGTGCTTCGCCGTTGACATATCCGGATGATAGATGTAAAATAAACTTTTTGGTTTACCTATCTTCAACAGGAGCGCCCATGCAGGCACGATTGAGGTTTCTGGGGGCCGCACAGAACGTGACCGGGTCCCGTCACATGCTGGAAATCGATGGCACGCGGATTCTGGTCGATTGCGGGTTGTACCAGGAACGTCAATTCGCCTCGCGGAACTGGGATCCGTTCGTCGTGCCGCCTTCGAGCATCCAGGCGGTCCTGCTGACCCATGCCCACCTCGATCACTGCGGCCTGCTGCCCAAGCTGGTGAAGGAGGGGTTCAACGGCCCGATCTACTGCACGTCCGCGACCGCCGACATCGCACGCATCATCCTGCTTGATGCAGCTAAAATCCAGGAAGAAGACGCGGCCTACAAGCAGAAGCGTCACAAGAAGGAGGGCCGCGTGGGACCGCATGGCGATCAGCCATTGTACACGGCGGAAGACGCCGAGCAGTGTTTCCCGCTCTTGTCGCCTGTTGAATATGATGACACAGTGAGAATCTCGCCGAATGTGGAGGCGGTGTTCTCTGAGGCCGGGCATGTCCTGGGTTCCTCGTTCATCAACGTCGGCATCACCTGCGACAGCGATTATCGCAGCGTGCTGTTCTCGGGCGACGTGGGCCGGCGCGACCGGCCGATCATCCGCGATCCGGATGGGGCCGAGGACGGGGACTACATCGTCGTCGAATCGACGTATGGCGACCGTGTCCACGACGGACCCGAGGACATCAAAACCGCCATCGGGCAGGTCATCCGCGAGACCCAGGCCGCCGGTGGCAACCTCATCGTGCCCAGCTTCGCCCTGGAGCGGGCCCAGGAATTGCTCTACTACATCCACGAACTGCGGCACGAAAACGCCATCCCCCGCCTGAAGGTCTTCCTCGACAGTCCCATGGCCAGCGCCATCACGAAGGTCTTCCGGCACCATCCGGACCTGTACGACGGCGGAATGCGCCGACTCATGGCGACCCACGAATCCCCGTTCCAGTTTCCGGGCCTGACGTTCACCGACACGACGAACGAGTCGAAGGCGATCAACACGATCAAGGGCCCGATCATCGTGATCGCGGGCTCCGGCATGTGCACCGCGGGTCGCATCAAACATCACCTGGCCAACAACATCGCCAAGCCTGAGAACACGATCATGTTCGTCGGGTATCAGGCGGTGGGCACGCTGGGCCGGCGGATCGTCGACGGCGAAAAAGAAGTGCGAATCCTGGGGGCTCAGTACCCCGTCAACGCCCGCGTCGTTCAGATCCACGGCTTCAGCGCCCACGCGGACAGAGACGAACTGCTCGCTTGGCTCAGTTCGCTCAAGAAGACGCCGCGAAGGCTGTTCGTCGTGCACGGCGAGGCCGACAGCGCCA
>CAZDTD010000419.1:0-3013 GCA_964507995.1 uncultured Pirellulales bacterium
CCCCACATGTATTCCTCGCGGTCGCCGGGCACATCGACGCAGACGGGACCGTCAGCCTTGTACTTGGCCATGAACTCCTGGATGTCATCGATCGGGTCGCCCGCGATGTGAACGCCGATGAGCACGATGTCACTGCCTTCCGCAGGATGGCGGAGTTGGGCGATATGGTTGTGGCAGGGCCCGCAGCCGCAAGACCAGAACTGCAGGATCACCGCCTTGCCGCGCAGGTCGCGCCAGGTCAGAGGCGCGGTGTTGAGCCACTGGCATTCGCTCGGAAAGGCGGGGGCCTCCCGGCCAATCCGAGCGTCGAGACGCCTCTTGTCCTCCGCATCCTCCTGGGCTCGCCGGCGGCCCTGGGCGCGGATCCGCTCCCAATCCTGTTCCGTCATGTCCTTGCGGAATTTGTACGAGACCGGCTCTCCGAAGCGGAGGTCGAACACGCGAACGCCTTCCTTGAATTCGACCTGGAACAGCGTGTCGGGAAAGTCCGCGTCGAGCTCGATCTGTGTGATAGTGACATCGTACTGGGCGTAAAGGAAGGGCCGCAGGGCGTCGTCGTAGTCGAATGTGCTATAGCCCTGTCGCATCGGGAACCACCAGCCGGGTCGCACTTGCCTGTATTCGTCCATCCAAAACTCGGATCGGAGTTGAGCTTGGTAGATGCGCTTGCCGCGCAGCAGACCGTCTTCGACGCCCACGAACCAGCGATTGACATCTCCTCGCCCCGGAAGGCATTCCAGCACGTAGCAGGGGACGCCGCGATAATCCTGCTTGCCCACGAGCAGGAATTCCTCCGCCCGGCCGAACCTGTCGCCCTCATCCACCTCATTCGAAGCGTCGCCCATCCACCAGAACTTGTGGCGCTGCGTCATCCTCGGCCAGGAGAAGCCGGCCAGCAGAAGCGCGCCCTTGTCATCGAGGCTCGGGGCAATGCTGTAGCTCTCCTGGTCGTGGGTGAGATACTTGATGTGTGTCATATAGGTCCGGCCGTCCCATACTGCCAGGCTCTCCTGGCGATTGTCGCTGTGGAAGTGGCGGAATCTCCCGTCGTCGATGTGAATCTCCTCGACGCCTTTCGCCGAGGGACAAAGACCATAGGGCTTTTCTTCTTCTCGTGTGAAGTCTTTGTCGGGAAACTGCGCTTCCAGCTCCTTCCTGTGATGCGCGATACCCTCCGGCGTTTGGGTCCATGTGAATTCCGCCCGCAGATGCTGGCTGCGGACCTGATGAATCCACTGCTCGTTCTCGCGCACATGGCGGACCAGAGTCTCCGCGCGCACGCCGAACTGGCGTTCCAGCGCTTCGCTCGGCGGCGCCACGCGCTTGACCAGGGTTAGCGCGACCGGCACCGACCGTGCGCCGGGTGTCGTGGGCTGGGCTTCTCCGCTGAGGATATAACGATCGCTCCCGTCTTCGCGAGACAGGTGAATTGGACTGCCGAGTACTGTGCCTGTCAGGCTGTTTTCGGAAAGCACGAGTCCGCCACGCGCCACTCCTCCACACATTGTGAAGACGAAGTCGTCGCCGGAGCGGGTGACGGTGAGCATCGTCCAGTGTGGTGTGGACTCGCAGGCGTAGTCGCCGAGAAAATGTTCGTAGGCCTCCATCCCGCCGGTTTGGTTTGTGTCGCTCATATCCCGCATCTCCCGTAGAATGACGTATTCAGTTTCGCCCGTTTGTGCGGATCACAATGACAGGTCCACTCTCACTTTCATGCCGTCAGTATGCTCTTGTCCGGGGATTCTGTCAATGCTCTGTCTGGATCGGAATGGTGTGCACAACATACCCCATACGCTGAGGAAGGGACGGACCGATCCGGTATCCGCCGCTGTGCGGCGGGAGGTTGCCGCCTTTGGGCCACCAGCAGTTCGATGAGCGTGAAGCCGGCGCGGGCCATGGGGGTCGCGTCAGTTGTTCATCAGCCTCTCCCTGATCCAACTCGGGTTGCGGCGGCAGTCAAGAATGGCGAATACGATCGCTGTCTCATCGGCAACGTGGTAGTAGACCGCAAAGGGAAACCGTTTGGAGAGCAGACGATGAAATCCGAAGACTATCGGATGGATTCCCGCGAAGTAGGCCAGAGAGTCAATGTCCGAATTGAGGCAGTCGAGGAAGTACGTTCCCAAGCCCGGCGACTGTGCATCGTAAAATCGGTATCCTTCTTCGAGGTCCTTCTCCGCGGGGCTGAGAATCGTTATCTTCACGAGACGTTCTTCCTGATTCTCTTCTTGGCTTGTTCCCAGTCGGATGCGGAGACCTTCCCGGTTCTGAAGGCTTCCTCCCGGTCTTCCAAGACGGCCTTATGCCATGCAGGGGATTCAAGATTCCTCTCCTCCCGGGAAAGTTCCGCCCAGAGGGTCTCCATCAGGTCCAGCTTCTGGGCCATTGAAAGGCGAGAAACAGACAGGTCAACTCTTTCCACGACGGTTCCCTTTCTTCATGTGTGAATCACATCTTATCACATAGTGGGCGTCAGATCAATAGAGTCAGACCTACGACAGGGTTTCGGCGCGGTAGCGGGCGATGAGACCGCCCGCGGAGGCCGGGTTCGTGTTGCCCTCCTGTGGTCGAACATGGCGGTCCAGGTAATAGGTACGCCCGGCGGTCGCGACAAGGGCGAGTTTCGCAATATGAAGGTTCCTCACATACTGTGATAGCCCCTGCCACCGAGACCGGCCCGCACCTGGAGTTTGAGGCTACCCCCTTCACCGGCGTCTTCAATGGCGACGGCCACAAGACCACGGCCCAGATGCAAACCGCACAGACGTTTCTCGACGCCTCGTGGAGTTTCAATGATGTCTGGAATATCGTGGAAGTTGATGGGCGACAAGGGCGTCAAAATCCCGGCAGACCTGCACGCGGGCATCTGATAGAATGGAGGCATGAGCAAAGATTTGAAGGACATGACATTGGAGGAGCTTGAGCGGGTGGTGGTCGGGCTCGGGCAGAAGAAATACCTGGCCGGCTACCTGTTCAAGTTCATTCACGCCCAGGGCGGCCGGGACCTCGCGGC
>CAZDTD010000420.1:0-3010 GCA_964507995.1 uncultured Pirellulales bacterium
GCAGTAACCATCGCACGCGCCAACGGCCAGATCGTGGCCGAGGGCGTGATGCCCTTTGGCTGAGGCGGCACCTGTGGGTACTCGTGGCGAGTACCGGAAAACTTGAAGCTCAGCGGCGGCCAAGAGACGCTTGCGATCACAGTGACCTACAAAACCCAGGAGCTCTATGGCACAGTGACCGGGACACGGGAATTCACGATCTGCAAAGACAAGTAGATATAACGGCTGGTTGAACGAGGGATGACGAAACGTCGTTCGCTTGTGTTGACAGTTGCGATTCGCTGATCGGTTCTGTTGCAGCAGTCGCGGCGTACGGCGGGCAGGAGGTGGTCGGGGAGCTTCGCATCGAGGGGCAGGGGATCGAGCAACTGATCCTTACCGGGCTGGGAGACCAGACCGCAACGTTCGAGCCGCCTTAACCGTGTGGCACCCCCGCCCTCGGGGGTGATCCCAGCCGGGGGCGGCTGGGCCACATTACTGTACTGTCGCCTGAAGGAACTCCGAGCCAAGCGAACGAAGTCCGCCAAAGCGGTGGTACATGCTACCGAACTTGTCTGTCAAAACTCACCAGGATTTCTGACGATCTTCGAGTCACCGTGGGCTGCGGCTTGGCTTCGCGACCAGTCAGAAGATCTCCGCCATAGTCTTCATCGGCGTCATGATGATTGCATTGGTTCTGGGTTATGCGATGGCCGTCCGAGGATATCGTTCGCGCCGCGCCTGACGATTTGTCGTGTTCCAGGCGGATGGCAACGTGGTCGCCTGCCTGGTGGGCACTCCGGTGTCCGCACTGACTCTACTGCTCGTCATCACCGGCGCCGCATCCTCCAGCCCCCAGACTTGAACATCGACGATGTGTCCGGTATTCTGGGTGCGTGCCGGGTTCCGCCCGATGGTACAGTACTGCAGATACTCCTGATGGAGGCACGTTCGCATGGCTCGGACTCTCAACAGACGCGATTTTCTCAAATCGGTGGGCTTCGGTGCGGCGGCGATGGGTCTGACGGGATGCTCACGATCCGAACGCAGGGTATCCGAAGAAACGCCTGACGGCGTCGCTGCGAACAGGCCGAATATCATCTTCATCCTCGCGGACGACCTCGGCTATGGCGACCTCGGCTGCTACGGCCAGAAGCTGATCCAGACGCCATCCATCGACCGAATGGCCGCCGAGGGGATGCGGTTCACGAACCACTACGCCGGCAGTACGGTTTGCGCCCCCTCGCGGTGCTCCCTCATGACCGGCCTGCACACCGGACACGCCTATGTCCGCGGCAACAGCGAAGTCCGTCCGATGGGCCAGTTGCCGCTGTCCGCGGAGACGGAAACCCTGCCCAGGATGCTCCAGCGGGCCGGCTACAAGACCGCTCTGATCGGCAAGTGGGGTCTGGGCGGGCCCGGCAGCGCCGGCGCACCGAACAACCAGGGATTCGACTACTTCTTCGGCTATCTGTGCCAGCGGCACGCCCACAACTACTATCCGGAATTCCTGTTCCGAAACGACCATCGCGTCCCGCTGCGGAACAAGGTCCCGAACGCCCGGGGGGACGGCTCGGGAGTCGCCACCGAGAAAGTCGAATACTCCTACGATCTCATGGAGGCCGAGGCCCTCCAGTTCATCACGGACCACAAGGACGGCCCGTTCTTCCTGTACCTCGCGGTGACGCTGCCGCACGCGAACAACGAGGCCGGCAAGAATGGCATGGAGGTCCCGGACTACGGCGTCTACGCGGAGAACGACTGGCCGCAGCCGGAAAAAGGACGTGCGGCGATGATCTCCCGTCTGGATCGCGGCGTCGGACGCATCCTGAAGCGGGTCAGGAACCTCGGCCTCGACGGCAACACGGTCGTCTTCTTCGCCAGCGACAATGGCCCGCACCGCGAAGGCGGCTCCGACCCGAATTTCTTCCTCAGCTCCGGCCCGCTGCGAGGCACGAAACGCGACCTGTACGAAGGCGGCATCCGCGTGCCGCTGATTGCCCGCTGGCCCGGCCGGCCCCAGGCCGGAGGGCTGCTGCGCATCCAGGCGGGCTCGGGCACCGATCAGGTCTCCGCGTTCTGGGATTTCCTGCCGACTTGCGCCGACCTGGCGGGCGTCGAGGCCCCCGGGAACACCGACGGCCTGTCCCTCGTTCCGACGCTGCTGGGCACGCCGCGAAAGCAGAAGCAGCACGAATATCTCTACTGGGAATTCCACGAGCGGGGCTCGGCCCAGGCCGTGCGGTTTGGACGATGGAAGGCGATCCGCCAACCCGGCGGGGTCCTCGAACTCTACGATCTCGAAACCGACCTCCGCGAGACCACCGACGTCGCTGCCGACCACCCGCAGGAAGTCGCAAAGGCCCGCGAATACATGATCCAGGCCCGAACTGAATCCGAGTTCTGGCCCCTTGCGCAATAGGAAGCGGACCCGTCCCGGAAACAGGGGCAAATTGCGGCAAAGTCTTGCTTGACAAGGGGTTCGGCTGCTCCTATACTGCCCTATTGCTTATCCGCCGTCGCCTCGTATCGGGGGCGACGTGTATCTTTTGTGCCTCGACCGGTCGGGCGCGTGAGAAGTGTGCGCACGCGGCGTCGCCGGTTCCGGCGGGATTGATAAGTCTGGTTTGTTGAGGTATACGCAAGTGAAAGCAAGCGAAATGAGGCCGGGAATGGCCTTCATGATGGACAATCATCTGTGCATCTGCACCGTCTCGACGCACGTAACGCCGGGCAACCTGCGGGCGTTCGTGCAGGCGAAACTCCGGCGGATCTCTGACGGCACCACGATCGAGAAGCGTCTTCGCTCCACGGAGGACGTGGAGCAGGCGTTCCTGGACCGCCGGGAGATGGAGTATCTTTACTCGGATAAGAGTTCTCACATCTTCATGGACAGCAAGACCTACGACCAGTTGACCGTCTCCGACGAGCTGCTCGGCGATTCGATCAAGTACTTCAAGCCGAACACGACGGTGGTGGCCCTGACGCATGAGGGCAATATCGTGTCGCTGGAGCTGCCCAAGGTGGTGGA
>CAZDTD010000421.1:0-3000 GCA_964507995.1 uncultured Pirellulales bacterium
TTCTCGAAGGCCCAGCGGGCGAACTTGACGACGACGTAGTCGCCCGAGGGGGTGTACTTCTCCAGGGTTCCGTCCCGCCAGTACGGGATTTCGTCCAGGGTCATCCCGGCGGCCAGCATGGAGGAAACCATCGCGATGGGGAATCCGGTGGCCTTCGATGCGAGCGCCGAAGACCGGCTGGTTCGCGGGTTGATCTCGATGACGACGATCCGGCCGGTGGCGGGATCGTGGGCGAACTGGACGTTTGTGCCGCCGATGACCTCGATGGCGTCCACGATGTCGTAGGAGTACTTCTGGAGCTGTTCCTGGAGGGCGGTGTCGATGGTCAGCATGGGCGCGGTACAGTAGGAATCGCCCGTGTGGACGCCCATCGGATCGACGTTCTCGATGAAGCAGACGGTGATTTTCTGGCCTTTGGCGTCGCGGACGACCTCCAACTCGAGTTCTTCCCAGCCCAGAACGGACTCTTCGACGAGGATCTGGTGGACTAAGCTGACGGCCAGACCCCGGCTGGCGATCAGCCGCAGCTCCTCCACGTTGAAGACGGCGCCGCCGCCGGTGCCGCCCATGGTGTAGGCGGGACGAATGATGACCGGATAGCCGATTTTTTCCGCAATTTTCTCCGCCTCCTCGACGCTGTACGCGATCTCGCTTCGCGGCACCTCGATGCCCAGCCGTTGCATGGTGTCCTTGAACGCCTGGCGGTCTTCGCCGCGTTTGATGGCGTCGACCTTCACGCCGATGACTTGGACGCCATATTGGTCCAGGACGCCGGCTGCCGCCAGTTCCGAAGCGAGGTTCAGGCCGGTCTGGCCGCCCAGGTTGGGCAGCAGGGCGTCCGGCCGCTCGGCCTTGATGATCTCTGTGATCGCCGCCAGCGTCAGCGGCTCGATATACGTCATATCGGCCATCCCGGGATCGGTCATGATCGTCGCAGGGTTCGAATTGACCAGCACGATCTGGTACCCGAGCTTGCGCAACGCTTTGCAGGCCTGGGTCCCGCTGTAGTCAAATTCGCACGCCTGCCCGATGACGATCGGGCCGGAGCCGATGATGAGGACCTTCTTGATGTCTGTTCTCTTGGGCATTGGGTTTTCTCCTGGAGACTGCCGGGTAATGAAACAGGTTCGCGGGATTAAACCACATCCGTTGCCGCTTGTCAAAGGGCAAGAAAGAGTTGAATTGCGGGCGGGACATCCGTCGGGGAGAAAACAAATGCCGGAGACGACATCGGCAGGATACTGGCACACACCTGCGATATCATCTCCGGCGGTTGACAGGCGATGCCAGACAGGCATCGCCGCGGGCACTCGAACGTTGAAATGTCTTCGAGTTACAGATTCCGGACACCTGAGACGCCGACCGCGATCTCGGGCAGAGGCTCGCCCTCTTCCTCCGAACCGTTCGGGTCCACGACCTCGTTCGGGTCGTCGTCGAACGCGATCCGCGCACAAGAGGCGATGCTCTCCGGCAACGGATTGTCCACTTCGTTGGGGTCCACGACGTCGTTCGGATCGTCGTCCAACGACGCCATTGCGGCCCCGGCCGACGGCGTCCACGCGAGAAGTTGGTAGACCACCACGGCGACGAGCAGCTCGACAAGAAGGATAAGTGTCCTACGCGATGTTCGCTTCATTGCTTTTCCTCCAAATACGTTTTGGATTGCGACGGGTTCAACTCTTCTGCGACACATTAACTTTCCGAATAGGTCGATTGGTCTGGTTTGATGACGATGGGACTGGTAATTCCGCTGGGCAGCATCGTGTCCTCGTCGGGCGTCACGGCGATCACGCCGACGTCGCTGACGTCGGTGGTTTCGGAACCGCCGTCGTCCAGCGTGGCGCCGATGTTGCTCACGTACCCCGAACTGTACATGGTGGTGTCCGCCATCGAGATGATCGTACCGTAGATCTCCGCGTTGCCGCGGATGTCGACGATGCCGCCAATGATGGCGCCGGTCAGGACGTTGTTGTCGTCGCGGTCCGGATTGGTGTTGCCCAGGTTCACGTTGAAGTGCGGAGCCAGGATCGTCGCCTCCTGCACGGAGGACTGATTGTTGAAGGTGGCCGCTCCCGTGAAGTACAGGGTGTTCCTCTGCCAACTGAACGGCGTCGGGGTATTGGTGATGATCGTGCCGTTGAAGGTGCAGTTGTCGAAACGGACGTTGTTCGTATAACTCGAGTTTGTGCTCGTCTTGCTGCAATCGATATAGAGGACCCCCTCGAAGGTGCAGTTGGAGAACAACGCGTTCTTTCCCTGCGGCAGAACCACATTGGAGAAGGTCTTGTCTGCGTAGACATACCGTTTCACTTTGAGGCTGCCGCTGCTGCTGGGAGTGGAGTAGTTGCCGCTGGCGTGCGGAAAATACTCGTACTGATAGGAAATGCCCGATGTGGAGATGATCCCATCGGAGACGGTCGAGCCTGTGGCGGAGACCGGGGTGGACGGGATCTCGCTTTTGTAGGAGTCCGTGTTGTAATCGGAGATGTCCATGCCCGGCATGTCCGTCGATGCGGTCTGGCCGTAGTTGATGTTCTCGTGGTAGGCCTGGATCTCGTCGTCGCTGCTGTAGACCCGGTTGTCGTAATTGACGGGCACACGACCGCCATCTTTGTCGTAGACCGGGTTGCCGTCCAGATCCACCAGGTAGCCGCTGTCGTCGACGGTGCCGCGGCTGTCGGTCACGGCCTGTCCGTCCGCGTCGTACACCGTCGTGTTGAACGAGAACAGGGGCAGATCGTCGCTGTTGAGCGTCTCCATATCGTAGCTCTGCTTTTTGATCTGATCCAGCGTCAGGACGGTGTTGACCGTCCCCTCCACCGTGGAGTCGCTGGTCATGTTGAACGGCGAGATCGACGCCACGTCCCACGCGCTGAAGACGTCGCCGTGGATCGTGGTGTCCCCGGTGAGCCACATGCGTCCTCGCGTGGCGACCGCGTAGGTGAGCACGTCGTTGGCCTTGGTGATGGCCATGTCCATGCTGATGGTCCGCGTCGCTTC
>CAZDTD010000422.1:0-2998 GCA_964507995.1 uncultured Pirellulales bacterium
TCGGTGCCGGCCCACTTCGACGAGATCCGCCGCAAGGCGACGATGGACGCGGGCACAGCCGCCGGGTTGAACGTGATCGGCATCGTGAACGAGCCCGTCGCAGCCGCCCTGTGCTACGCCACGACGCGGAACGTTTCCGGCCGGGTCCTCGTGTACGACCTCGGCGGTGGCACCTTCGACGTCACCCTCATGGACGTCAAGGGCCTCGACATGGAGATCCTCTGCTCGCAGGGCGACCACGCCCTCGGCGGCATCGATTTCGACAAAGCGGTGCTCGACGTCCTCGAAAAAATGTATCGCGACAAATTCAACACCGATCTGATCGCCACCGAAGAGGATCGGGCCAAATACGAAGACGAGGCGGAGGACATCAAGAAGACGCTCTCCCGTCGTCCCGTGGCCAAGACGATGCTCTACGGCCCCGGCGGCAGCATGCGGGCCGAGGTCAACCGGGAAACGTTCGAGCAGGGAATCACCCCCCTGGTCGCCCGGGCCGACATGCTCGTGGAAGTCGTCCTGGAAGAGGCAGGCGTAAAGCCCTCGGACGTCAACACGGTCCTGCTCGTCGGCGGCAGCACGCGAGTGCCGTTGATCCGCACGCACCTCGAATCGATCTTCGGCTTCCCGCCGGAGTGCTCGATCAACGTGGATGAATGCGTGGCGCTGGGCGCAGCACTGCACGCGGGCATCACGAAGCTTCGGCAGGACCCTGACAACGTGGCCGCCGGAATTCGCGAAGGTCTTAAGGACATCACGCTGACCGATGTGTGCAACCACAGCTACGGAACGATCTGCGCCCCGATCGACAAAGAAACCGGCCGGCGCGTCATCCAGAATCGAATCATCCTGAAGAAGAATACGCCATTGCCGTGCGAGATATCGCAGACATTCTATACGGTTTCGGAGGGCCAGAAGCGCGTGGAGGTGACCATCACGCAAGGCGAGGACACCGATCCGGCGTACGTCAATCGGATCTCCACGCACAGTCTGGAACTGCCGCCGGACCGACCGGCGGAGCGGCCCATTCAAGTGACCTACAGTTACGATCTAAACCAGCGAATGCACTGTGAATTCCAGGACGTGGAATCCGGACGACTGTTGGAACTCGACTTCGCATTGGACGACGGCAACAACGACGCCAACACCTCCGAACAGCAGGCAACCGCACAATTGGAGACTTTCAAAGTGCAGTAAGCCCCCCGTCGCGGCAGTCGGGTTCTCGGGGCAAAGGCCAGGGATATGCAGGCAGGAGTGAGAAAGATCATCACAGCGGTCAAGAACGCC
The DNA here is from genome assembly GCA_964507995.1 of uncultured Pirellulales bacterium. GTDB lineage: Bacteria > Planctomycetota > Phycisphaerae > Sedimentisphaerales > Anaerobacaceae > PLanc-01. The sequence continues at coordinate 1,285 of CAZDTD010000422.1, forward strand.
TTGTCCGGCGTTCTCGGGCCACTCCGCGCAGGCAAAACGCCCCAGTCGCCCGTCACAACGGCCCGCCTGGGCAAGGCGTGGGACCACGTCAGCAAACTGGCGACTGGCCGCAACAACGTGCAGGGGCTTGCCGGAATGGGCCGCACCCTGGACGTCAACGCGTTCAACTGTCGCGCGAGGATTGGCCGTCAGCCGGACGGCGAATCCTGGAAATCGGTCATTGTGATCGACATCTGCGGCACGATCAAGGCCCCCTCCGACGCGTACGAGGTGGAGCTGCGCGTCGCGATCCAGGACGCGACGGACAGTGAAAGCGAGTCCCTGCCGATTCTGAACCGACCCAAACACGGGCCGCTGAATCCCTCGTCTCACTTCAGTTATCGGTGCGACATGGGACGGCTGTGCCGTCAGACAACCGTACTGGAAGACTGGACAGCCGTCGGCCAGATCTCTCCCGACTGGTTCGTCCTGCCGCGCACCGGCCACCGACAACTCCGGTGCCGCACATCGGTTGCCTCGCGCCAGACGGGCGACTCACTCGCAAATTCCGATTGCATCGTCGCCTACGAAAACACCGAGCTGGGATACGTCGACATCGAAGACAACATCCAGCGAGCCAAAACGCTCGCAGTCGGCTTGGCCTTCACGGTCGGCGCGGCCAACGGGCATCTGCTCGATCCAGAAGTCAACGTGATCTGCGCGTGGACGAAGACCAATTTTGGATCGGCCGATGCCTCCAGCGGCGCCAGATTGGAGCTGGACCGGGCATTGCAGAAGACGGCGAACTTCTTCCGTCACGGCGGAACGCTCGACGTACAGCAAATCTGCGGCGAGATCGTCGAGATCGCCCCGCTTGTCGGACGGATCGAGATCGTCGATCTGTGCCTCCGTGTCGCCGCAGCCAAGGGACAAGTATCGACCACCGAACTAAAAATCCTCAAAGACTTCTCCGACTGGCTCGGAGTCGAACGCGCCAGGCTCAGAGCCATGGTCGAGAAGATCCTCCCGATCGACATGCACCAGGGCCACGACGCCGAGATGATCCTCGGCGTCACTGAGAAGATGAGCAAGGATGAGGCCCGCGTCCAGTTGAACCGCGAGTACGCCAAATGGAGTTCCCGCGTCATCAGCACCGATCCCTCGATCCGGCGTCAGGCCGATCAAATGCTCAGACTCCTCGGCGAGGCCCGGACCCAATATGTCGGGGTGAAGACCGACCGATGACAATGCCCACGGCGAGATCCGTCTCTCCCTCGCTCGTCCCCATCCGAATCGCAGACCGTGTCCCCCGTTCCTTCGCCGGCGTCCGACCACGGCCGGGACAATCCGCCAAAGCATTGACGGGGAATGGCCGATATGGTAGAAGGAATCAGACTCTGTGGAACGGAGAACACGTGTTTTCGAAATTCCATACGACACAATTTCTGAACCGTCGGGAGCTTTTTCTCCCCCTGCTGCCCGGCGTGGCGGATTCCTCGCGTGGTCTCCCGGATCGCGATCGTACGACTCGGCACTCTCAGGTGTTCGGCGCGTAGCCAGCACGTATATTGGCGATTGCTCAAAAGGAGGAGCATCATGAGCAGAAGATGGTCTCGTCTTGTGGTCGTTCTGGCAGTCACCTGGGCCACGGGTCCCGCCATAGCGGGCGACCTGGGCAAGGGCAACATCTTGTTCGAGGAGTGGTTCGACGCCTCGATCACATCGCTCGACACGC
>CAZDTD010000423.1:0-2986 GCA_964507995.1 uncultured Pirellulales bacterium
TGGACCGTCGCACAATCGGCGACGATCTCAAACCGGTCAGCCTGCTTGAAGTTCACCTTCCATGAGACGAAGTCGGTGGCCCTGTCCCAGAAGCCGATATTCGGCCGGCCGCCCTGGGATTCCTCCTGGAGGCTGCCGTGCAGCTCGGCGGCGTCGGGGGCCAGAGTGTACTCGCCGGAGGCGTCGGCCTGGACGACCGGGACGACGGTCGGGATGGCCTCCTCAGGCTTGAAGCCGAGAAGGTCCTCGCCGGTAATCTTGAAGGCCACTGCGTAGTCGCAGGGCTTCTGGGCGGGCAGTTGGATCGTCAGTCCTTCGGCGTTGTGCGTCCAGTTGAGCTTGTCCGAACAGCCCAGGAGCGTCACATCGGCGATCGCGGCTGTCACGCCGGGGAGTTTCGCCAGCGAGCGAATCGTGACCTGGCTTTCCGTCGGCCAGCCCATGACGAACGCGTAGAGCGTATTGTCGCCCTTCGTGGTGAAACGAATGTCTTTGGCGGTGTAGGCGAAGTCCTCCTTGAAGTTGCCGCCTTTGGCGCGGACGGGACCTTCGCCGTGCGCAAGCCAGGGTCGGGTGGCATAGATGGCCTCGCCGTTGATGGCGATCCAGTCGGCCATCTCGGCGAGGATCTGCTCGGCCTCCGGGTCGAGCGAGCCGTCGGGCCGCTGCACGACGTTGATCAGGAGGTTGCCGTTCTTGCTGACGATATCGACGAGCATGTGAATGACCCAGTCGGCGCCGCGGTACTTCCAGTTCTTGTTGTAGTACCAGTCTCCGATGGAGGTGTCGGTCTGCCAGGGCGTCGGGCGGATGCCGGGCATGACGCCGCGTTCGAGATCGTCGATCCACATGCCCTTGGATTCTTGCTTGCAGGTGTAGACCGCTTGGGACTTGCCGTTGTGCCTGGCTGCATCGGCGTTGTAGAAGTGGGCGATCATGCTGCGCCCGACCTCGTTGCCGAAGGGCACGCCGCCATCGGTGTAGAGCAGGTCGGGCTGGTACGTGTCCACCAGTTCCCGGATGCGGTCGAACCACTGCTGCTGCCAGCGAGGATTGTTGCTGTACCAGCCTGTGTCGCCCGGCTCCGCTGGGAAGTGATACAGATCCTGATACTTCAGGTCCGCGCCGTCGTAGGGAACGCCCGCCTGGGGACCCGTCTTGTCGGACGTGTGGCTGGGTTGGAACCAGGTGAAGCTGGCGCCAAGGTGCTCGGAGACGCCGAAGTGGAGCCCCTGTTTCTTCGCGGCCTTCTGCCAGTCGCCGACCACGTCGCGTTTCGGGCCCATGTTGACCGAGTTCCACCTGTGGAGTTTCGAGTTCCAGAGGTAGAAGTTGTCGTGATGCGAGCCCATGCTCACGAAGTAGCGGGCGCCGGCCTTCTTATACAGTGCCATGAGCCGATCGGGGTCCCACTTCTCGGCCTTCCACAGCGGGATAATGTCTTTGTAGCCATTTGTGGAGGGGGGGCCGTAGGTCTCCAGATGGTGTTGGTACTGGCGGTGGCCCTGGACGTACATGTGCTTGGCGTACCAGTCGCCCATCATGGGCACGGCCTGCGGACCCCAGTGCGCCCACATGCCCAGCTTGGCGTCGCGGAACCACTCAGGGCACTGGTACTGCGCAAGGGACTCGAATTGAGGGGCGAACGGCCCCGAGGCAATCGGGAGGCTCAACTCCTTCGCAGGCTGCCCGGCCCACAGCAGTCCCGTTGCGAGGACACACGCGGCGGACACCACGGTCAGCCGGATCTGGTTTGCGTTCGGTTTTCTCATGGCGTTGCCCTTTCCCAGGCAAGTAAGCGGTTTACACAATTAGACCATCATCTTCCGAGAAAATCCACTCGTTGTGAATCGCAGGAATTGACCAAGGCATGGCAATTATTGACTGGCTGTACTATGATGCTCGGTAATGGTCCGGAGTGATCGACGTGATATGGAGAATCGAGGAGAACGGTATGCACACCCTGGCGATGCGGTCGATTCTGTGTTCACTTGGCATGGTCCTGTTGGCCAATGCGGCCGAGACTCTACCCGAGCCCGTGAAACTGACGGCGGAACAGGACCATCGGAGGATGATGGATCTTCTGGGCATCACGGCGCTGCGCCGTGGCGCCGACGGCAGCAACCCCCAGGCGCCAAACTACGCCAACTATGATGAGTCCAAAGCCAACCCCTACCCGAATCTGCCTGACCCGCTGGTCCTGAAGAACGGACAGAAGGTCACGACCGCCGGAATGTGGTGGAATCAGCGCCGTCCTGAGATCGTGGAGGACTTTGACCGGGAAATCTACGGCCGGGTTCCCAAAGACACGCCCAAGGTGAACTGGGAAGTGACCGAAACGATCTCGGATACGGATGGCAATATCCCGGTCATCGCGAAGCGACTCGTCGGCCACGTCGACAATTCATCCTACCCGCCTGTCACAGTGGACATCCAACTGACGTTGACCACGCCGGCCAACGCGACAGGTCCGGTGCCGGTGATGCTGGAGTTCGGTTTCCTCTTCGGTCCCGGCGCGCTCGGAGGCAAGCTTCCGCCGATGAACTGGCCCGGCGCTCCCGCCGGCATTCCCTGGCAACAGCAGGTCCTCGCCAAAGGCTGGGGCTACGCGGTCCTCAGTCCCAACAGCGTTCAGGCCGACAACGGCGGCGGCCTGACGACCGGAATCATCGGCCTGGTCAACAAGGGCCAGCCGCGCAAGCTCGACGACTGGGGCGCGCTCCGGGCCTGGGCCTGGGGCGCCAGCCGGGCCTTGGATTATTTCGAGACCGACAAGGCAGTGGACGCCAGGCAGGTCGGGGTCGATGGGCACTCCCGTTACGGCAAGGCCGCTCTCGTGGCGATGGCGTACGATCCGCGGTTCGCGATCGCCTACATCAGCTCCTCGGGGGAAGGCGGTGCGAAGATCCACCGCCGCAACTGGGGAGAGCTGGTCGAGAACGTTGCCGGCAGCGGCGAATACCACTGGATGGCAGGCAACTTCATC
>CAZDTD010000424.1:0-2967 GCA_964507995.1 uncultured Pirellulales bacterium
GGCCTGTGCGTTCGCTTCGTCACGGATGCGGCGGACGTCAGCGTTCGATGGTCGCTCACCAGCGAGTCGCTCGCCATGCCGCACATGCCCGCGACCGGCGTCAGCGGCGTAGACCTCTACGCCCGCCGGGCCGACGGCTCCTGGCGATTCATCGGCAACGGCAGGCCCGCCAAGGCCGAGGGCAATCTCGCCACGTTCCAGTTTACGGAGAGCGCGCCGGCGCGGCGCGAATGCCTGCTCTACCTGCCTCTGTACAACGGCACGAAGTCCCTCGAAATCGGCGTCCCGTCGGGCGCTGCTCTGGACCCGCCCGCGCCGCGGCCCGACGGCCTGCGCGCGCCGATCGTCGTCTATGGCACATCGATTGCCCAGGGGGGCTGCGCCTCACGACCGGGGATGGCCTGGCCCGCGATCCTGGGCCGCCTGTTGGACCGGCCCGTCATCAATCTCGGCTTCTCCGGCTCGGGCACGATGGAACCGCCGGTGGCCGAGCCGCTCGCGGAACTGGACCCTGCGGCCTACGTGATGGACTGCACCTGGAACATGGGCGTCGGCCAGGAGGCGTACACGGACCGGATCGGCCAGCTCGTGCGAACGATTCGAGAGGCGCATCCTGTCACGCCGATCCTCTTCGTGGGCCAGTCCCTGCTGCGTCCCGAGGCCCACCCCACGGAACTCACCGGCCGCCAGGAGACCGCGGTGCTGGCCCTGCAGAAAGAGGGAGTCGAGGGCCTCATCCTGGTCCCCGGCCAGGACCTGATCGGCCACGACGGCGAGGCCACCGTGGATGGCGTCCACCTCAGCGACCTCGGTATGGACCGCCAGGCCCGATCCCTGCTTCCCCTCGTCAGCGAGGCGGTGGGCAAGCCGGCGAAACCCCGCGTCTATATCGACACCGATACCGCCAACGAGATCGACGACCCCTACGCCATTTTCCGCGCCCTGGTTGCCCCGGAGCTGGACGTCGTCGGCCTGTCTTCGATGAGCTGGAGGGACATGGATTTCGCCGCGGGAGCGCGACAGAGCCAGCAGATGAACGAGGAAATTCTCTCACTGATGATGCGGACGGATCGCGTCTCCCATCCGCTCGGAGCGCACCAGCCGATGCCGGATGCCTCCACGCCGGTCGATTCGCCCGCCTCGCGGGACATCATCGCCAAGGCGAAGGAGACGCCCGCCGGCCGCAAGCTCCATGTCTTCGTCCTTGGCGCCTATACGAATGTCGCGTCCGCGCTGCTGATGGAGCCGGCCATCAAGGACAAGATGGCCGTCTACGTCATGGGCTACAACTACGTCGACGGGCGGTTCCAGACGGACGAGTTCAACTGCCAGGGCGATCTGAACGCCGCCGCCTGCCTGCCCCGGACCGGCGTGGAACTGTACGTCATGCCGGCCAGCACGCTTCGCGACTACCAGTGGGCGAAAGCCGACGTGGATGTGCACTTCAAAGGCCGCTCCGGCATCCGGGACTACCTGGTCAATCGCTGGGAGTCCTGGGCGCCGACTGCGACCCATCGCATCCTGTGGGACATCGCTGTGTTCGAGGCCTTCCTGAATCCGGAGCTTGCGAGACTGGAAACAGTCTCGCTGGACGGCGCCACGGTCCGGGTCTGGACTGGCGTCGACCGAGACGCCATGCAGGCCGACTACTGGGCCGCAACGAAACCCCAGGAATCCAACGCCAATTGAAGGAGACCACATCTTGTCCTCATTGCATCCCGTCACATGTTGCTTCATGCTGCTTTTTGCCGCATCGATGTCCCATGCCCAGGAGAGGAAGTCGGTCAAACCGGAGAATGCCGAGAACGTCATCGTCTTCAAACAGAGGGGAGTCTATGCCTGCTTCCCCTTCTTGCCGAAAACGCAGCCGCAGGACGCGGTCTACATCAGCTTCTGCACGCGCATCCATTCCTCCCACGACGATCCCGCCGGCGGGACGGCCATCCTGCGGTCCACCGACGGCTGCCGAACGTGGGAGGTCCATCTCCGCAGCGAGGAGTACGGCAGTCCGGAGGAGACTGACGCGATCCAGGCGATGAAGGCGCCCGACGGAACGCTCGTGGGCGTGCACGCGGGCTGGGAATACTATCCCCAGGCCAAGCGTCCCGAGCTGGAAGCGGCCGGCTGGGATGTTGCCAATGCCGGCGGCGGGTTCGTCGCCGCCCTCAGCGGGCACGCCGCCAAAGTCTCCCGCGATGACGGCAAGACCTGGGAGGGCCGGGAACTGCCGCTGCCCAATGCCCCGGGAGTCATGGCTTTTCACGGCGGCATCGTCACGGACCAGGGCGTTATCCTGTGGCCTGTCTACGGCTCGCCACTGCCCGGCGATCTGGGCCACTCCTACGTCTACCGTTCCGCGGATTCCGGACGGACCTGGACCTTCCACGAGATCCTGGCCGACGCCCGCGGCGAGTTGCCGGTGAACGAGACCTCGATTCTCGACCTCGGCGCCGGACACATCCTCGCCTTCGCCCGAACCGGCGCCGGCGCGGATCACCTGCTGCGGGCCGAGTCTGTCAACGGCGGCGTCACCTGGGGTCGGCTCGCCGATTCGGGCCTCACGGGTCATCCGCCGGACCTGCTCAGGCTCCGCAACGGCCACATTCTGCTCGCTTACGGCTATCGTCACCAGCCGTTCGGCATCCGCGCGGTAATCAGCAAGGACGAGGGGAAGACCTGGGGCGACGAGTTCATCCTCCGCGACGACGGCCGCAACGGCGATCTGGGCTATCCGATGTCCGTCCAACTCGCCGACGGAACCCTCTTCACCGTCTACTACTTCAAGACGGCCGACAACATCACGCACATCGCCGGAACCCTCTGGCGCGAGCCGCAATAACCGACCACAAGGATCGCCCATGCGCCGAGGCCACGGTGGACGGCGTCCCCCTCAGCGACCTCGGCATGGACCGCCAGGCCCAATCCTCCGCAAGGCGATCGCCGACCCAGTGAAGTCCCAATAGTCTG
>CAZDTD010000425.1:0-2958 GCA_964507995.1 uncultured Pirellulales bacterium
CGGACCATGTCGGCGCGGACTGCGCCGGCAATGCCCAGCACCAAGACCACCACTACAATGGCCTTCCTTCGCTCCATATCGCAACACCACTCCATGGACAAATCAATTTCCACAAGTATTGTCAGCGCGTATTAGCCCCCCGTCAAGGGCGAATTCCGAAAATAATCTAATTTTTTTTATAATGACAGGCGGTTCTATCGGACAGTCTCGCCGCAAAGATCTCACACACCGCACGACCGCCAGCCCAGGGTCTTCACACCATCTTCCGCAGTCTCAGGCCGGCGTAACCCAGCCCGAGCATGCCCAGAAGGATTGCACCGGGAACAGGGACCGGCACCGGCACGCTCACCACGAAATCCTGCTTGGCGGAACTATACAATCCGACATAGCCGGCTGCAGAGTAGTCACCAGTAGGAACGCGGTCCAACAGAGCTTGAGCAGCAGTTGTAATCGGACCGACGCTTTCCGAGAAGAAGTTTCCACTGCGGATATTGTACGCATCCTCCTTCTTTTCGTTGACAATCTCCCAGATCGCCAACTGCATCGCGGCAGCGGCATTGGCGTTCATCGAGAGCCCCCAGGCATTGTTGTCCAGGAGCCATGCGATCTGGCCTGCCTTCAACTCATCCATCGGTCCCAATGGTCCATCGGGGGTGTCCTTCAGCATGTCCACATCCACGCTGTATATATTGCCTGGATACACAAAATCCTGAAAATCAATACAGAAAGCCGCCAGCGGGCCAGACGTAAGGGAACTGCCACCATCCACCAGATCGGTGGGGTTGTCCGGGTTATCGACATAAGATGCCATCCGGAGCTTTTCAACACCCACCATATAGGTCATGTCGAGGTCTTGAAGGGTATCCTGGGTATTCACTCGGGCCCCCGGTCCCATCCCCACATACGTGAGCTTACCCGTTCCATAGGGCACGATATCTGCACTCGCGGAAACAGCGAAAAGCACACACAGCACGACAACACAAGATAGTCTACCCATAGCACCCACCTCTGTTTACTCCGTCCTTCTACCTCTGCAGCGGCTGCATTATGCAGGCATTCAAGGCCATCGAGCAGTCCGCCAACCTACTCTCATTCCGTGAACATCTTCGTCGAGGGAACCTCCGCGATTGTTCCGCTCCTCACCGCCCGCATGGATGAAGCCTGCAATCAACTGATCCATGCGGACCTGTTTACATTATTAGACCATACCCGATTCTGCAAATCAAATTGCTGGAATCCCAAATGGCCTGTGAACCGGGCCGCACAGCGACCGCAATCGCTGTAACAGCTTATTTTCTCAAGACTTACGGACTCATCGAAGACCTGGCAAAGCGAGCTCGCCCCGCAAGATTTTTATGGGAATGTCACTGAGTCCTTGTGCGTTTTCGCACGACGACTACAGCGTGGCCCCCGCCAGCCTTGGATGCACTGTCCTTGCGGCCTTGCGACCCTTCGGAATCCGGCAGGACGAGTCTATCCATGAGCCAGATCTCGCCGAACATGAGCAGGACGGCGGCCGGCATCATGACCACGCCGGCGAAATCGTGGAAGAATGCCTCGCCGACCTCTTTGCTGACCGTCAGCATGACGAGGGCTGTCGCGAAGATCCGCACGATGTTGCACGCGACGGCCACGGGAATGCTCGATACAAGCAGGACCGTCTTCTGCCAGCGTGGGCGTTTGATCATATAGGCGATGAAACCCGCGACAATGACAAAGGCCGTGAGCATTCGCAGGCCACTGCAGGCCTCCGCGACAGCCATCGGGGTGTTCTCATCCAGCATGACGATGTTCCCCTGCTGACTGACTCGGGGAAGGACCGCCTCCAGGACAAACACCGATCCCGACGTCGCCAGGCCCTGCAAGGGACCACCGATCAGGTTGTGGACTCGCCCAGGCAACGGGACCATCAGGAACAGGAACAACAGGATCCACGAGACTCGGCGAACCACCCGCCACCCTGCCACCAGCAGCACCAGGCCCGCGACCGTCAACACCATCGCATACCGCTCGGCCGATTCAAACATGAAGAGCAAGCCATAGGACCTGCCCGCCTGCGCCAGAAAGAGCAGAGCGATGCCCCCCCACCAACAGGGGACGAGAGGACATTGCCGCAGCGCGTTTCGCTGACGCCAGACGAAAAACAGGCACACCCACGGCACGAGTTGTCCCGCGGAGTAGTCGTCGTCCCCCCGCCACTCCTTGAACAGCTCGATCATCGTCGGCCAGTACGACCATACGGCCAAAACCAGCATGGCCGACACGGCGATCCAGAACAGCAGGCGACCACCCCCCAATCGACTTCGCGAGGCTGATTGGAGGGCTTCCCTGCGACGGGCTCGATCGTGCAGGATGTTCGAGTTCATGCTATGGTTACGGCGTGACGTCATGGGGTTTGTTGGGATCATGCAGAGTCGATGCGTGCTTGAACAGGTCCGCCGTTGCACGGGCGGATTCTACGGCGAAGGTGGAAACCCGTTCCCGGGCGGCTTGGGCATCGGAGGCGGAGGCAACCGGCGTCATCACCTGGACCTGGGCGACGTAGCCCACCGTGCCGGAACCCCGCCAGGCCTGCGACCGCAGGAGGGACACATCCTGACAGTACCGCCCGTCGACGAGATAATAATAGAGAACGAGAACTCTTTCCGCACGCAAGGCGCCGCGGGAGAACTGATAGACGCTGCACGGCAGATTATTTCCATCGGGGACCGCGAGTTCAACGACGTGGTGTTCCACGACGGTCCAACCGGCCCCCGTATAGCACACCTCCGGCCGATGGGGCATGAGGTCCCGGGCTCTGACACCGCAGGCGACGTAGAAGGAGACCGCCTCCAAACCGCCGCGACGCGAATACTGACGGCTGATATGGGCGTCGGTATCCGTAGCCCGCACTACGGCGTCGTCGATCGGCACCTCCCGACCGCTCCAATCGCCGATCTGCATGGGAAACTGCGCCAC
>CAZDTD010000426.1:0-2958 GCA_964507995.1 uncultured Pirellulales bacterium
CGATTCAAAATGCTGTTGACCATGATCCGCGCGTAGCCGGATGGCGTCACAAAGGAACGGACAGATGCAGACAATCGAAGCGAAAAAACAGCCGACCATCGACAATCCGCACGGTGTGGAGGTTCGCAAACTTCACGACGCCGAGCACGCTCAGGTAATGCACATCACGCTGCAACCGGGTCAGTCGTTGAAGAGGCACATCACGCCTGTGGACGTGTTCTTCTACGTCCTGGAGGGAATGGGCGTCGTGGAAGTAGGGGACGAGAAACGCCTGGTCGGGCCGGATACGCTGATCGACAGTCCCGCGAGGATTCCCCATTGCTGGTACAACGAAGGCGACGCGGCATTGCGGATACTCGTCGTGAAGACCCCTCGTCCCACAGAGGGCACAAGAGTGCTGTAAGGTGGCGTTGTAAATAGGGTGAACGTGTAGATGGTACAGGAGATTATGGTATGGAGATGTATTGTTTCCAGTGTGAACAAACCGCCAAAGGGGTTGCGTGTACGAAAGGGGGCGTGTGCGGCAAGGACGCGGAGACCGCGGCGTTGCAGGATCTGCTGATCTACGCGGTGAAGGACATCGCCCGCTATGCTCATCGAGCCGCGGAACTGGGGACGCGGGACGATGATGTGGATGTCTTTGTCGTCAAGGCCCTCTTCGCCACGCTGACGAATGTGAACTTCGATCCGCAGCGGTTCCAGGACTATGTCGCCCAGGCAGCCGCGATCCGGACGAAAGCCAGGGGCCTGTATGAAACGGCCGCGAAGAAGACCGGCAAGGCGCCGGAGAAGCTCGATTGTCCCGTTGCCTGGTGGGAGGGCACGAACGACCTGGCGTCGTTGATCCGCAAAGGCGGCGAGGTCTCCATCGACAAAAGGATCGCGAAGTTGGGCGCCACGGTCGCAGGCGTACAGGAGTTGATCGTGTATGGCCTCAAGGGGGTCGCGGCGTATGCCGACCACGCCGAGATCCTGGGCAAGCAGGACGCGGCTCTCTATGCCGCGATCCACGAGATGCTCGACTACCTCACGCGCAAGCCCACTGACGCCGACGAACTGCTGGGCCGGGCCCTCAAGACCGGCGAGATCAATCTCAAGGCCATGGAGTTGCTCGACGCCGCCAATACCGGCACCTACGGCCATCCCGAGCCGACGCAGGTCCGCGTCACACCGGTCAAGGGCAAGTGCATCCTCGTCTCCGGCCACGACCTCAAGGACCTCCACGAACTGCTCGAGCAAACCGAGGGCAAGGGCATCAATGTCTACACGCACGGCGAGATGCTGCCCTGCAACGCCTATCCCGGCCTCAAGAAGTACAAGCACCTCGTGGGCAACTACGGCGGCGCCTGGCAGGTCCAGCGGACCGAGTTCGACGCCTTCCCCGGCGCGATCCTGATGACCACGAACTGCATCCAGAAGCCCAAGGAGACCTACCAGGGCCGCATCTTCACCTCGGGCCTCGTGGGTTGGCCGGGCGTGACGCACATCTCGAACGGCGACTTCTCGCCGGTCATCGAGGCGGCGCTGGCGGCGCCGGGATTCCAGGCCGATGAGCCAGCCAAGTACATCACGATCGGTTTCGGTCACAACGCGGTAATGAGCGTCGCAGGCAAGGTGATCGACCTCGTCAAGCAGGGCAAGATTCGGCACTTCTATCTGGTCGGCGGCTGCGACGGCGCCAAGCCTGGTCGGGACTATTACACCGAGTTCGCCGAGCAGGTCCCGAGCGACTGCGTGATCCTGACTCTCGCCTGCGGTAAGTTCCGCTTCAACAAGCTCGATTTCGGCTCGATCGACGGCATCCCGCGCCTGCTCGACGTCGGCCAGTGCAACGATGCGTATTCCGCGGTCCAGATCGCGGTGGCCCTCGCCGGCGCCTTCAACTGCGGCGTGAACGACCTGCCGCTGTCGCTGATCCTGTCCTGGTTCGAGCAGAAGGCGGTGGCGATCCTGCTGACCCTGCTGCACCTGGGTATTAAGAACATTCGGCTGGGACCGAGTCTGCCGGCCTTCGTCACGCCGGATGTGCTGAACATCCTCGTCGAGAAGTTCGGCATCAAGCCGATCAGCACGCCGAAAGAGGACATCGCGGCGACCCTGGCCGCGTAACAAGATGAATGCTTCGTGGGGTGGGTCGAGGACCCACCCCACGCACCATGTCACGCGAAGCGCGTTCGTAGTGTGCCCGTCTGGGCATATCGGGTTCGCGGCTGGTGACCTGTGGTTCGCCGCTCGGGCCACCGGTCACGGGGCACGGATCACGGGAAGAGAACGCCTTACGGCATCACTACAAGCGCAGTTCCTGGAGATGACTCATGGCAGTACGAAACATCGTCAAGATCGATGAGAGCAAGTGTAACGGGTGTGGGCTCTGTGCGACCGCCTGCGCCGAAGGCGCGATCAAAGTTATCAACGGCAAGGCGAAACTCGTGAGCGATTCGTATTGCGATGGTCTCGGCGCGTGCCTGGGCCGTTGTCCCCAGGATGCCATCACGATCGAGCCGCGGGAGGCCGCCCAGTTCGATGAGCAGGCGGTCAAGGCCCATCTGGGCCATGACGCGAAGAAGGCCGAGCCGGTGTTTGCCTGTCCCGGCCTGGCGGCGCACCAGTTCCGACCCGAACGGCAGGCGGCCCAGGATGAGGGTCCGCAAGTAGTCCCTTCGCAACTGGGCCATTGGCCCGTCCAGTTGAAGCTCGTCTCGGCGACGGCCCCGTATTTCGCTGATGCGGACCTGCTGCTTGTTGCGGATTGCGTTCCCTTCGCCATGGGGGATTTCCACCAGCGATTCCTGAGGGGTCGCAGCGTGGCCGTGGGTTGTCCCAAGCTGGACGACGCGGATTCCTACGTCGAGAAGCTGGCACAAATTCTGCAAGTGAGCAACCTTCGCAGCCTGACCGTCGTACATATGGAGGTGCCGTGCTGCTCGGGTCTGACCCGCGTCGCCCGGGAGGCGATTG
>CAZDTD010000427.1:0-2956 GCA_964507995.1 uncultured Pirellulales bacterium
AAAGGAGCAGAACTATGATTCTCAGATGGGCAAAATATGGTGTGATGGGTGTGGTGGGCCTTGGCCTGGTCGGCGGCATCATTTTCGGCAAGGACATGGTCAGCTACGTCAAGAGCTCGGCCAAGGGCGTTCGGACCGTCGTGAAGGACTCGGTCCCGATCGAGTTTGAGCTTCGGCGGGCACGGGATATGGTGGAAGAGATCATTCCCGAGATGCACGCCAACATCCGGCTGATCGCCCAGGAAGAGGTCGAAGTGGCGGCCTTGAAGGGCGAGATCGAGAAGGGCCGGGGCGCCCTCCAGGATGAAGAGAGCAAGATCAAAACCCTGCGGGTGGCCCTGGAGCAGCCGAGGGTCGAGTACACCTTCGCCGGGCGGAACTATGGACGGTCCGAGGTGAAGACGGATCTGGCCGCTCGGTTCGAGCGGTACAAGGACAGCGAAATGGTCCTGGCCAGCAAGGTCAAGCTGCTCGACAACCGCGAGAAGCAGTTGACCGGCGCCATGCAGATGCTGGAGAAGACCAAGAGCCAGAAGCGGCTCCTCGAAGATCGGATCGAGACTCTGGCCAGCCAGTACCGTCTGGTGAAGGCGGCTTCGGTGGGTTCTCAGTTCCAGCTCGATAGCAGCAAGATCGCGCAGACCGAGAAGCTCATTTCCGAGATCCAGAAGCGTCTGGATGTCGCCGAGCGCGTCCTGGCTCACGAGAGCAAGTTCGTCGAGGCGATCCCGGTGGATGCGGCGGATGCGGTCCCCGAGACGGACCTGGTCGCCCAGGTCGACGATTACTTCAAGACCCGCGACCAGACCGCCTGTGAGGATGCGTCCCTGCCGGTGGCCGTGCAGAACTGACGATCGATGAAGGATCCGGGATGATTGGCGTCAGTAATCCATAGTCAATCATCAGTAATCAATGACGAGGGTATGGCCGTGTTGATCCTGCGAATCAGACAAGCGGAATGTGCGTTGGCCGACGGCCGGCTGGATGAAGCCTTCGAGATCGCCCAGATGGAGGATATCCGACTCCATCGACACGGCCAGAGGCTCATCGGCCGGCTCGCCCGCGCCCTGGTCCGGCGAGGACAGGAGAACCTGGCGGGCAAACGGTTCCAGCCGGCTCTGCTCGACTGCAACAAGGCCGAGAAACTGGCCGGCTCCGCGGCCGAGGTCGCCCAGCTCCGCACGGCGATCTGTGACGCCATGATGAAGGACCAGCAGGACCATCAACAGCAGGCGTTGCGGGTCGCTCAGGCCAAGCAGCAGATCGATCACGGCTGGCTTTCGGTCGGCGGACGCATCCTCGAAGAGGCGTCCGCCGGCGATGGGCGGGCCGAGCTGGTCCGCCAGGAACTGGCTGCGGCCAGGCTCCAGGCGGAAGACGCGGTGGTGAAGGCGGAATTGGCGCTGCAGCGGGGCGATCTCGAAGAGGCGATGGAAATCGTGCGGACGACCGGCCTGCGCCAGAACAAAAACGGTCGGTCGGGCGAACTGCTCGGACAGATCAAGGCCCGGATGGTCGAGCGAATTCGGTTGGACCTGGAGCAGGGCCGGATCGACCGAGCGACTGCTTTTGCGAAACGGGTCGTCGTACCCGGCAAAGATGACGCCGAGTTCGTCGAGTTGATTGAGATTCTGGTGAAATGCCGTCAGGCGGCCCAGTATGTGGTTGCTGGAACGCCCGGCGCGGCGCTGCCTCTGCTTCGCCAGGTCAAGATGGTCTGCCCATCGGCGCGATGGGTGGAGGATGCGATCTCCGAGACCAAACGGGCCGCGGATGCCTACGAGGAGTTGCGGGCCGGACCTTTGGGCTTGACGCTGACGGACGCAGCTTCCATGATGGACGCGGGCGACTCTGATGCACAGGCTGCGTTGGCCTCTGCGAGCCATCGTGACAAAGGGATTGGAATGCGGGAACAGGCGATGCCGACAACCGGCGGCGATCCTCTGCCTTCGAAGTTCGTCATGCAGATCGACGGCGTCGGCAGTTTCTTGGTCTTCCGGGACGCACGGGTCACGGTCGGTCCGATCAGCTCCTCGGCCAGGCCCATGCTGGGCCTGATGGCCGATCCGAATCTGCCGGCGATTACGATCGAGCGGGTGGACGGCGATTACTTCATCCGGTCCGACAAGCCGGTCGATGTCAACGACCGATCCGTCAGCGAGGCAATGCTCCGCGACGGGGACCGCATCGCGTTGTCGCCCAGGTGCGTGATTCGGTTCCATCTTCCGAATCCGGCCAGCACGACCGCTCTGCTGACGATCTCCGGCGGCCGGCTCCCGCGGCCCGATGTCCGTGAGGTCGTCCTGATGGACCGTGACATCCTGGTCGGACCGTATGCGAACAATCACATTCGCACCGATCAACTGAAGGATGTGGTCGCTCTGTTCGCCCAGAACGGCCGGCTGCTCTGCCGAGCGAAGGATAGTATACTGGTGGACGGGCGCAGTTTCGATCCGAGCGTGGGTCTTGCCGTGGGCAAGCCCATCGAGATCGGCAGGCTCTCGATGGTCGTGGCGGGAGCCGAGGCGTAGAAGTGAACGTGTGAACCTTATCCGGCGACGAAATCATGGACACGTATCAGTACAAATATGGAGATCGGCCGCTCGAAGGATACACCATCCAGCGTGCGGCCGGGCGAGGCGGCTTCGGCGAGGTCTACTACGCGGTCAGCGACAGCGGCCGCCAGGTGGCGTTGAAGGCGGTCCAGAGCTACGAGCAGATCGAGCTGCGGGGCATCAGCCAGTGCATGAACCTCAAGAGCCCGCACCTGGTCACGGTCTTCGACGTCAAGTACAACGATCAGGGCCGGCCTTTCGTCATCATGGAATACGTCTCCGGCCCGGCGCTCAGCGATCTGCTGAAGGAGTCGCCCGGGGGGCTGGGCACGCAGAAGGCGGCTTTCTTCCTGCGTGAGATCGCCAAAGGCCTGTCGTACCTGCACGAGTGCGGGATCGTG
>CAZDTD010000428.1:0-1506 GCA_964507995.1 uncultured Pirellulales bacterium
GGTGAATCCAACCTCGACAACTGCCTGCTTTTTTCGCAGGCCCAATGCCCCGGATTGGCGTACAAGAACCCCAAAAAAGAGGCGGACAGTCTGTCCGCCTCTTCTGTTCCGATGTCTGCCGAGCGAGGGATCACTGAACGGGGAAACTGGGATTGACCTGGCCCCAGCAGCCTTTGTGGATGAAGCGGAAATCATCCCAGTCCTCGTCGGTTACCGGAGTGCAGCCGCTCGCCATCCAACCCTGGTGATCTTTGCCCCACTTGACGGCCGCTGCGCCCTTCCACTTGCGGTACTCGGAGCGTCCGTCAGCGTATGAGACATTTGTGCCGTCGCCATGGCGGCACACCGGCTGATCCCACCACTGCCAGGTGCCCTGCCAATAGGTGGCAAAGCTGTCGGGCGTCGCCCAGCCTTCATCGATGAAGACGAGCCTCTCGGAGGGGTTGGCGATTTCGGTCTGCCTCTTGACCCAGAGTTTCTTGCCGTTGGGACCCCTCAAACCCTTCGTTCCGCTGAAGGTCCCGTCCCTCGGCAGGCCATTGACGCCGTCGAATGGGTTGTAGGTGAGCAACTCATCCCGCATGCCGGTTGGGCAGGCGTAGGCGCCGAGTTCCCTGATGTACCCTCCTTGCCAGAAGGCCCCAGCCTTAATGCCATTCTCCTGGAACTGGCGGGTCTGGCGTGTGCCTCCTGGCGAGCCGTACGAGTCGCTCCAGCATTTGCCGCACCAGAAGGGTTCGTTGGGATGGCCGGTGCCCGGTGGTGTGTTCCCGGTCTCGGCGTTGACGATCTTGCCGTCATTTTCATCGTAGTACATGACCCAGGCGAGCGTCAGTTGTTTGAGCGTGCTCAGGCAGACCGCTCGCTGGCCTTGCTCCCTGGCCCTCTGGAGCGCGGGCATCATAATGGCCATCAGGATCGCAATCACGGCGATTACGACCAACAATTCGATCAGCGTGAACCCTCTCGATCTCATGACCAATAATCCTCCTATACGACCAACCCTATGCGAACCCACACTCACTGCCGGTATATGATTCGTTTTTGCTGTTGACTACAATAGGAAGACACGCCGCGGGGCTGGACTGTTCCATTAGAATTGCTCACTCTGCCATCCAGTCCGACCCCACTACAGTATCCATTGTATCGCTTCCCGAATAGGCAAGCAACACTTTTTATCCGGACAACCCGAAATCGGCGACAGGGGAATCGCTTTCTTATAGGGCGCAGGCGGTCGCGATTGTCCATGCCAAAAAAAAGAGGCAGACAAATTGTCCGCCTCTTTTCCATTGTCATGTCTGATGCCGGCGAGAATCACTGCATCGGGAAACTGGGATTGATCTGACCCCAGCAGCCTTCGTGGATGAATCGCAGGTCCTCCCAGTCTTCCTCGGTCGAGGGCGTGCAACCGCTCTGATGCCAGTCGGGATGGTCGCGGCCCCACTTGACGGTGGTTGTGCCCTTCCACTTGCGGTACTCGGCGCGTCCATCGGCATAGGAGACGTT
>CAZDTD010000428.1:1606-2941 GCA_964507995.1 uncultured Pirellulales bacterium
AAGGCGCCGAGCTCGTTGATGTACTTGCCCTGCCAGAAGACCCCCTTCTCGATGTTGTCGATCTGTACCTGGCGGGTCAATCGGGTACCTCCCTGCACATCGTACTGTCCCCAGCACGGACCGACCCAGTAGTTCTCATTCGTGTGCATGCCGTCGCTGGTTCCGGCCATACCGTTGACGAGCTTGTCGTCGTTTTCATCGCCGTACATGATCCAGGCGAGCGTCAGTTGCTTGAGTGTGCTCAGGCATACGGCTCGCTGACCCTGCTCCCTTGCCCTCTGCAGCGCGGGCATCAGGATCGCCATCAGGATCGCGATCACCGCGATCACAACCAACAACTCAATTAGCGTAAATCCTCTCGATTTCGTGATTCTCATGACAAATAGATCTCCTTTACAATCGAGTGTCCAGCAATCCTTGTCTTGGGTCGGGATTTGTTTCATTCTACGATGAATTGCGATGCAAGACGTGCTGTACAGTGAAGATGTTTTGCTGAAATTGCCTGTTTTGTCATTTTACCCGAACCCGACATTTTGCAAATTATACCGCTCCCGGAAGGAATAATCAACGACTTTCGTCACAGTAATGCAAATTTCGCAAGAGGTGGGGTTTTATGAGACCCGTTCCGCTTGGGCAACGGGCGCTCAGGCCCTTGGCCCAGGTCCCCAATCAATAAAGCCTTGACAGATAGGGGTTTAGATTGCATAATATAGGATAGATAGGGAGGTGTCTTGGAAAGAACGATGGGCAGGACTTTTGTCATTACACTGTTGACGGCTTTCTCGCTTCTAAGCTGCGGCTGCGCAGGCTCGTCCCAGGCAGATCGCACCGCCGGACCCGCGAGCAAATCAGGTCCCTGCCTGCAGCGGGATGGATTCGCCGTGCTCTATTTCCGCGCCCTGCGGGACGATTATGGCAGTATTTCGGTCGTCGGCGAGGTGAAGAACATCGGCTCCGCCAGCCGCGGCGTCGAGTTGCAGGCGGCGCTTCGCGGGACCAATGGCCGGGTGGTTGCCGTCGGGCACTTCTGTCCCGCTTCCTACAAGAACATCGCGCCGGGCGAAACCTGGCCGTTTGCCTACTCTTTCGGCAAGCAGGAGGGTATCGACCACGCCGAGATGAGGATCGTGGGTGCATTCAGAACGCTGGATGTGTTGAGCGGCCCTCGCTGATCTCGTTGGCGACAGCTCGACTGTAAAAGACCACCACGTCACGACTTTTGCCGTCGAGAACTCGCACCAGGGAAATGTCCTCCACTCCAATGGAGCCAATGAGATTCGAACTCACGACCTCTTGCATGCCATGCAAGCGCTCTCCCAACTGAGCTATGGCCCC
>CAZDTD010000429.1:0-2910 GCA_964507995.1 uncultured Pirellulales bacterium
GTCCGAGCTTGATGTCCGTGCCGCGACCGGCCATGTTCGTCGCGATCGTCACGTTGCCCCGCATCTTCCCGTCCCGGCCCTGGTGCTGCTGGCCGGCCTTGGCGACGATCACCGCCTCGCGGGCGTGCTGCTTGGCGTTGAGCACCTCGTGGTCGAGACCGTGCCGCTTCGTCAAGGCGTTGGAGAGCAGCTCGCTCTTTTCGATGCTGATCGTTCCGACGAGCACCGGCCTGCCCTCGCTGCTGATCCGATTGATTTCCTCGACGATCGCATCGTACTTCTCGCGCATCGTCTTGTAGATCACGTCGTCCATGTCGTCGCGGACGCACGGCTTGTTCGTCGGGATGATCACGACCTCGAGCTTATAGATCTTCATGAACTCTTCCGACTCGGTCGCGGCGGTGCCCGTCATGCCTGCAATCTGCTCGTAGAGTTTGAAGAAATTCTGCAGCGTGATCGTCGCGAGCGTCTGCGTCTCTTCCTTGATCGTGACGCCTTCCTTGGCCTCGACCGCCTGGTGCAGGCCGTCGGACCACTGGCGACCGTGCATGAGCCGGCCGGTGAACTCGTCCACGATGATGATCTTGTTGTCCATCGCGACGTAGTCTTTTTCCCGTTCGTAGACGACGTGGGCCCGCAGGCTCTGCTCCAGCAGGTGCGGCCACTCCATGTTCGAGCCGGTGAAGAACGACCCGACCCCCGCGATTTCCTGGGCGGCGCCGATCCCTTCGTGCGTCAGGTGAACCGACTTGCGGTCGTACTCGACCTCGTAGTATTGCGTCGCCTGCGTCAGCTTCGCCTGGGCGGCCTCGATCTCCTCCTGGGCCTTCTCGATCACCTTCTGGGCCTTCTCGACCTCCGCGTGGTCCTTCTCCTTCTTGGCCTCCGCCACTTCGCCCTGGGCGTTGGCGATCTGCCGTTCCGCGGCGTCGATCTGCTTCTTGATCCGGTCGTAGCCGCCTTGGAGACCGATCAACTGCCTCGCGACCTGGTCCGCCTTGCGATAGCGGGTCACGTCGTCGTGCGCGGGACCGGAGATAATCAGCGGCGTCCTCGCTTCATCGACCAGAATCGAGTCCACCTCGTCGACGATCGCGTATTCCAGCTTGCCCTGCACCATCTGGTCGAGCGAGATCTTCATGTTGTCGCGCAGGTAGTCGAAGCCGAATTCGTTGTTCGTGCCGTAGGTGACGTCGCACTGGTACTGGGCCTTGCGCTCCTCGCCGGCCGTGTCCATATCCGACTGGATCGCGCCGACGGTCAGTCCCAGGGCCTTGTAGATCGGGCTCATCCACTCCGCGTCCCGCTTGGCTAAGTAGTCGTTGACGGTGACCAGATGGACACGTCGGCCGGTCAGGTGCACGAGGTAGACCGCCAGCGTCGCGACGAGGGTCTTGCCTTCGCCGGTCGCCATTTCCGCGATCTTGCCGTCGTAGAGGACGTTTCCGCCGATGAGCTGAACATCGAAGTGACGCATCTCGACCGTGCGTCGGGCGGCCTCGCGAACGGCCGCGAACGCCTCGGGCAGCAGATCCTCCGCCCGCTTGCCGCCTGCGATGGCAGCCTTGAACTCGGCGGTCTTGGCCTGGAGCGACTCGTCGCTGAGCTGCTTCATCGGCTCTTCGACGGCCGCAGCCCGCTTGGCCACCGCCATGTACCCCTTCACCAGACGCTCGTTCCGCGATCCGAAGATCTTGATCAGAGCCTTGCTTATCTTTTCAAAAGCCATACTGCTTGTCTTCTCTCAGCCAAATCCATTCCAGGAGCACAGGCGTCCTGTCGCCCCCTGAGTCAAGTCATTCCCTGACCCGAGTCACGTACTCGCAAGTCCGCGTATCCACTCGGACGATATCCCCCATCTTGATGAACGAGGGCGCCTGCAACACGAGGCCGGTTTCCAGCGTGATCGGCTTCTTCTGGTCGGCGGCGGTCGAGCCCTTGATCCCCGGCGGGGCCTCGATCACCCTCAGATCCACGGTGTTCGGCAGCCGAACGATGATCGGTTTGCCCTCGTACATGCTGACCTGCAACTGCGTGTTCGGCTGAAGATACTTTTGGCCGTCGCCGAACGCGTCGTTGTCTAGCGTAATCTGCTCGAACGTCTGCAAATCCATCAGGACATGCTCATTGCCCGAGGAGTACAGGTATTCATACGCCCGCTCGTCGAGCTCGACCTCTTCGATCGTCTCCTCGGACCGCAGCCGCAGGTTCTGAATGGACCCGTCCGCGAGATTCTTGAGCTTGGTCTGGTAAATCGCCCCGCCTTTGCCCAGTTTTACGTGATCGAAATCCACGATGGCGTAGAGCTTGCCGTCCACTTTGACGGTCTGCCCTTTCTCCATCTGCGATGCTCTCATGTGTTGCTCCGGTATTCAATCGCTCACCGAATCCACAGAACCTGCCCATCAACGGCAGGTTCCAAGTGGATCAGTATGGCAGAACCACAAGTCAATGTCAAGAAACCACATAGGATCGAGTCGCATCACGAGACAACCCAGGTTTTACTCCCGATCCAATCGCGGATTGTTCATACTGAACGAAGTGAAGCATCCGCGCCAAGAACAGCGTCGCGCTGTCGCTCCAGTCATTCTCCGGTCTGAAGCCAATGGGAGGCAAGGATACGCGGGTCCTTCCAGTCCACCTTTCCATCGCCATTGATGTCCCCCGCGATGATCGTCTCGGAGACCGGCTCGCCGAAATAGGATTTGCTCGCCTCGGCGGTCCCGCCGTAAGCGCCCATGTTGATCCGACCTCCGTTGGGAAACGGTTCGTCGCCGATGGGATCGTTCGGATCGCCCGCATCGATGCAGGGACTCGTCACGTCGTCACAGATCCAGCTTTCGCTCACAGGGTCCCATCGGCCGGCTTGAGATTTCAGGTGGTAGTCACCCTCGACGAAGAAATCGTCAT
>CAZDTD010000430.1:0-2905 GCA_964507995.1 uncultured Pirellulales bacterium
AACGCCATGGACAAGGTCAGACAACTCCGCGGCGTGAGCTTCGACTGGACGGAGTCGGGCAGCCACGACATCGGCATGATCGCAGAGGAGGTCGGCCGGGTCATTCCCGAGATCGTGGACTACGAGGCCAATGGGACCGACGCGAAGTCCCTCGCCTACGACAGGCTGGTTGCCCTGCTCGTCGAGGCATGGAAGGAGCAGGACGCCCGTATTGTCGAACTGGAGCAGGCCCTCGCCTGCCAGGACCGCCTGGAACAGCGGCTCGGAGCCATCGAGCGACTGATCGAGTTGCAAAACGCACCGGGACCGGATGTCCCGGCGCAGCCGTAGAAGGCCGCATCTTTGCAGGCCTATTCGATCCGCTGCAATTCGAGCGTCGGATCCGCCTCGGTGAAGAAGCCGCCGCCGCGGACGATCAGGTTGAACTGGGTGAACAGGTTCATCCCGATGATGCCGTCGAGCGTGCCGCCTTCGGGCGACGAGATATCCATGTAGACCACCGGGACCTGCGTGGCTCGGAACCACCCGCCCAGCGCGGGGATCTCCAGCGAATCGACGTAATAGCCGGGGGCCATGGTCACTTCGCCCGTGACGCCTTCGATCTCGACCTCGAACTCCGGGGCGGCCGGGTCCAGTTGCAGCCTTGCGGCGATCCGGGAGCCGACCACCGAGACCTGGGCGCCGGTGTCCAGCATGAAACGCGTCTTGTCCATCGCGTTTTTGTCGCCCTCGTAGAGATCGACGCTGTGGACGAAGAACAGGCTCTGCGACGAATTGCCCATGATCACCGAGGGACTGGCGGGCGGGAAGTCGGAGGCATAGCCGCCGCCGAGGATGTCGTCCAGATCGCCCCAGTCGCCGCCGCCCATGTCCAGGGTGGGAACGTACTGAACGCTCACGCCGCCGAGGGGACGCAGTTCCAATGGAATGACGGTCGCGAAACTCGGAGCCTCTGGATCATCCGTTTCATACAAAGAAACGTCGGGCCCGGTGAATGTCTCGCCGTCCCGCTCGATGGTCTTCAGCGTGTCGTTGCGGATCAGCGTCGTGTAGTAGACGCTCAGGGGCGTTCCGATCGCCGTGGGCAGATCGGGCAGATCGCCGGGGTTCTGGCCGACCGCAATCGCCACGTTGCTCTCGCCCATCATCCCGGATTGGTCGAGACCGAGCGTGTCCGGCGCAACGGCATCGAGGCCGTCAATGAAGACCGCCAGGGGGTACGTTATGGAGACGAACACCGACCCGGTGACGCCGCTGACGACGCTCTCATTCGCCGTCACCAACCCCTTGTAGACTCCCGCCCGCGTGGCGTCGGCGTAGCCCATCACGTGGGCGCTGGCCCCGGTGTCGAAGATTCCGATAACATAGTCCGATTGCGGCTTGACGCCCGTCGGGTAGCTGCCGGTGACCGACGTCTCCACGACAGCCTCCAGTTCCAGGTCGGCCCCTCGCTCCTTGGTGATCGAGACCGCGATCCACGGCACGAAACCATCCACCGGCGGCGACTGGACCAGCAGTTCTTCACCGACGGCCGTTGCGGTAATCAGGCTCTTCTTCAAAACGCCGCCGGCAGTCGATTTCGCACCGGCGGGCAGCGGCTTTTCCTGTGGGTAGCGAATGCCCTTGATCCGCCGACCGGCGCCGGCCTGCCAATCCACGTCCTTGCGCTGCCAGTTCTCCGTGGCGGCCTGGACAGGCAACGCCAGAAAAAGTGAAACCGCCAGAACGGTCGCAACGCGCATCACAGCCTTTATCAGACCTATGGTCTTCATCGGTCCATCCTTTCTCATCTGCACCCCATTATAACATACCGCCAACCCATCTGACGGCAAAACCCCGGCGCATCCTGCGCTCTCGACCTTTAGTGCCCGCCGCAGCCCCTTGCGCAACGGTTTTGTCCCAAAATGCAAACGGCGCTTGACGTACCCGCGGCGGGTGCTATGATAGGCGCCGTTGTCGCAACGGAGTCCCCGTAGCTCAATTGGATAGAGCGTCAGCCTCCGGAGCTGAAGGTTGTGCGTTCGAGCCGCACCGGGGACATTTCCCACCTGCAATCGCCACGCGTGGACGTCATGCTCAAACACAGCTTGAGCGCGTCTTGCAGCCCCAAGAACGCTGAATCCCTGTTGAAGCGGGCGGGCGGAACGCATATCATGCCAGCGGCGCCAGGTTGGACGCCCCCACCACGCAGGCAGCAACGGAGCTGGCGGGATCTTGTTGAAGGGCTTTTGATGAAATTCCTTTTGAATATTGCGTATCTCCTGGCGGCAGTGGCCGTCAGTCCGATTCTTTTGTACCGCGTCATCCGGCACAACCGCTATCGCACCGGCTGGGCCCAGCGATTCGGCAAGGTCAGCCGCAAGGATCCACGCAAGAAGTGCATCTGGCTCCACGCAGTCAGCATGGGCGAGGTCAACGCGGCCAAGACCCTCGTCGCCGAGATCGAGAGGCAATTCGCCGACTGCGAGATCGTCATCAGCACGACGACCGACACCGGTTACGCCCAGGCGGACAAGATCTTCGGACGCAAGTGGCAAGTGTTCTACTTCCCCTTCGACGTCTCGTGGATCATCCGGCGGGCGTTCGACCGCCTGAAGCCCTCGATCTGCCTGCTCATGGAGCTCGAAGTCTGGCCCAATTTCGTCTTCACCGCCCACGAGCGGCGCGTCCCGGTCGTCGTCCTCAACGGACGGATCAGCGACCGCAGCTTCTCGCGGTATCGCAGGATCAAGTGCGTCGCCCGGACCTTCTTCGGCCGGATCGACCGCGTCCTGGCCCAGACCGAGCAGTACGCCGAGCGGTTCCGCGAGTTGGGCTGCCCCGCGGAACGGGTGCTCGTCACCAACTCGTTGAAGTACGACACCGCCCAGGTCGCCGACCGCGTCGAAGGCGCCGAGGCCCTCGC
>CAZDTD010000431.1:0-2890 GCA_964507995.1 uncultured Pirellulales bacterium
AGTCGTCGCTGGTGCATCCTTGTTCTGATAATCGAGCGACCTCGGCCGTCGATAAAGCCCGCCACTGTGTCTCCATCGGTTTCCTTTCCACACGCGGTCGACGTAGGGACTTGATCCGCCACGATTATAAGACCGCTGAGAATATAGCGGGTCTCCCGGCTTCGGTCAAGACGCTCGTGCCGGGCAAATTACGGACCTAAAAAACCGCGAATTTCGAAACGGACGAACGCAGACGACGCAACGACAACCGCATCGACCTGCGACTCGCGAAAAAAAATTTGCAGGTCCACGTGACATTTTGCATAAAATCTGTAGTCGCATGCTGACGGCTGCCGATGAAAAACAGTATAACACTGTGCCCTGCTGTGAAGTCCCAATTTGCACGTGTGATGCAGTTTCGCAAAACGGCCGGGTTATGAATGGACGACTCTCTTATGTCGAACCAGCCAAGGGTAGTGAAGGTCTTAGGCGCGTTGTTGGTTTCCATGACCGTTGGAGCCTGTGTTCTGATGGTTCTCGGCGGCAACCGTCCTGCGGCCGGCCCCTTCTGCCTGTCCGCCTACTACCGGCTCACTGCCGTGGACCAGGCCGTACGATCCAAAGCCTGCCAGTCGCCCAACCGCTGGACCAGCATCGAGATCTTCTTCAGCGGCGCCAAGAGCGGCAGTCTTCAACAGCCAACCGGTGAAATGAACACGAGCTGTCACTTCGTCGTCTGCAACGGCGCCGGCAGCAGCGACGGCGAGATTCAGGCGACCGACCTGTGGCAGAAGCAATGGGGCGTTCAACCCACTCGGACCTGGCAGGGCTCCAGCAAGACGATTCGCATCTGCCTGATCGGTGACGGCATCAGCAGCCTGCCCACCGACTACCAGCTCAAGCGACTCGAAATGCTCCTGGAAGCGCTGTGCAGGAAGTTCCACATCCCCGCCAAGTCCGTGTTCCTGCCGACCGATTGCCAATAGTCATCGCGACAGCAGTTTCCCTAAACCTCGCTATCTTCCCACACTGCCCCGCTTTGCACGAATCCTGCATTCATCGGTTCCCGTCGCGCGAAACCTTGCGTCCCCACGCCGTCGTTTGTATAAAGGGAGTTTTAGCATGGCTTTTGGAACGCATGCATGGCACGCACGAAACAGATGTCGTCTCCGGCAGGGATGCAGAAGGTCGAGTGGGTGGTCCCGCCCGCCGACGAGCGCACGGAACCACTCGCCAAGTCGTTGAGAGTCTCGCCGCTAATCGCGCAGATCCTCATCAATCGCGGGGTGACCGAACCCGGTGAGGGCAACACCTTCCTGCAACCCAAGCTCACCGGACTAATCCGTCCGGCCCAGATGCCCGGGATCGCGCCGGCCGTCGCCCGCGTGAAAGAGGCCATCGAGAAGAAAGAGAAGATCACCATCTACGGCGACTACGACGTCGACGGCATCACGGCGGTCTCCATCCTTTGGGAACTGCTGACCCTGCTCGGCGCCCAAGTCGATTACTACATCCCGCACCGGATCGATGAAGGCTACGGCCTGAACGACGATGCGGTCCGCTCCCTGGCCCAAGCGGGCACCCGCCTGCTCATCACGGTCGATTGCGGGATCTCCGCACTGGGGGCCGCGGAACTCGCCAGGCAGCTCGGCCTGGACTTGATCGTGACCGACCACCACCAGCCGGGCTCGGAGTTGCCCAGTGCGATAGCGATCCTGCACCCGGCGCTGGAACCATCCTATCCAAACCAGGACTCGGCTGGCGCGCTCGTCGCCTACAAGCTGGCCTGGGCGATCGCCGAGGAGTTCAGCCGGGGGCCGCGACTGGAGCCCAAGCTCCGCGAGTTCATGCTCAACGCGACAACCCTGGCGGCCATCGGCACCGTCGCCGACGTGGTGGACCTGCGCGGCGAGAACCGCGTGCTGACGCGATTCGGGCTTCAGGCCGTCGCCGACAGCAAGTTGTGCGGCTTACAGGCCCTCATCCAGGCGGCCGGGCTGGCGGGCAAAGGCGTGGACAGCACCGCGATCGGATTCCGCCTGGCCCCCGTGCTCAACGCCGCAGGCCGGATGGGGCACGCCAGACTGGCGGTCGAACTGCTCACCAGCACGACCGAGATGCGGGCCATGCAGATCGCCGAGTATCTCAAGAACCAGAACACCCAGCGCCAGCAGTGCGAACGCAAGATGCTCAAGCAGGCCTGCGACATCGTCATCGAGCGCGGGCTCAACCACCCGGACCGCCGGAGCATCGTCCTGGGCACAGAGGGCTGGCATACCGGCGTGCTGGGCATCGTCGCCTCCCGCCTGGTGGACCGTTTCTTCCGACCGGCGATCATGATCAACGCCTCGCCCAACGAGAACGGCGTAGCCCAGGGCTCCGCCCGCTCGATCCCCGGCTTCTGTATGCTCAGCGCGATCGAGGCCTGTTCCTCGCACCTGACGAGCTTCGGAGGCCACAAGATGGCGGCCGGCCTGACGCTGCCGCCGGAGAAGGTCGAGGCCTTCGCGGCCGACTTCGAGACGTACGCCGTGAACAACCTCCGCGAGGAGGACGTGGTCGCCAAGATGCACATCGACGCCCTCGTCCCGCTACGGCAGTTCAATCGGGACGTCGTCCACCAGATCGACATGCTCGGTCCGTTCGGGGAGGGCAACCCGAAACCCGTGTTCGCGACGAGAGGCGTCCGTCTGGCCGCGGCCCCGCGCCGATGCGGGTCGACGAACGACCACCTGCAGTTCACCATCACCGACAACACCGCGACGATCCGCTGCGTGGGCTTCCGCATGGGCGGCCTCGAAAAGAAGCTCATCGACAACGAATGCTTCAACATCGCCTACGAGGCCCAGCTCAACCACTACAACGGCAACAGCACGGTCGAGTTCATCGCGGTGGACATCCAGTTCGAATA
>CAZDTD010000432.1:0-2883 GCA_964507995.1 uncultured Pirellulales bacterium
TGGCCGCACGGGTCGCGTGCAGCGCGTCCTCGATTCGGGCCTTCTTCTCTTTCATTTCCGCTTCGGTCGAGGCGCCGACGCATACCTCGGCAACCCCGCCGGTCAGCTTCGCCAGTCGTTCCTGGAGCTTCTCGCGGTCGTAGTCGCTCGTCGTGCTGTCAATCTCGTCTCGGATCTGCTTGATCCGGCCATTGATGGCGTCCTGGCTGCCGGCGCCTTCGACGATCGTGGTGTTGTCGCCGTCGATGGTGACCTTGCGAGCCTGCCCAAGCTGCGAGAGGGTGATTTTGTCCAGCTCAATGCCGAGGTCTTTGAAGATGGGCTCGGCGCCGGTCAACACCGCGATGTCCTGGAGCATGGCCTTTCGGCGGTCGCCATAGCCGGGGGCCTTGACCGCCGCGATCTTCAGTACGCCCTTGAGCTTGTTGACGACGAGCGTTGCAAGGACCTCGCTCTCGATGTCCTCTGCGATGATCAGCAGGGAACGCTTCGCCTCGGCCACCTTCTCCAGCAGCGGAATCAGTTTGGCGACCGTGCTGATCTTCTCCTCGTGGACGAGTATCAGCGGTTTGTCCAGTTCACAAACCATCTTATCGGGATCGGTCACGAAGTGCGGCGAAAGGTATCCGCGGTCGAACTGCATGCCCTCGACGAAGTCAACATGGGTATCGAAGCTCTTGCTCTCCTCCACAGTGATGACGCCGTCTTTGCCCACCCGTTGAAATGCATCGGCCATGATTTTGCCGATCTCACGGTCGTTGTTGGCCGAGATGGAGGCGACGTTGACAATATCGGCGGTCTTGGCGATATCCACCGGCTTGGCCAGCGATGCGAGCTTATCGACCACAGCCTTGGCTGCCAGTTCCATGCCTCGCTTCAAGGCCATGGCGTCTGCGCCAGCCGTGAGGTTCTTGTATGCCTCTTTGAAGAGCGCCTCCGTCAGGACCGTCGCAGTGGTTGTCCCGTCGCCGGCGATCTTGGAAGTCTTGCTGGCTGCTTGCTTTACGAGCTTTGCGCCCAAGTTCTCAGCTTTGTCCGTCAGTTCGATCTCCTCAGCGACGGTCACGCCGTCCTTGGTCACGGTCGGGCCGCCCCAGCTTTTGTCGATCACGGCATTACGACCGCGCGGGCCGAGGGTCGCCTTGACTGCCGCCGCCAGCTTCTCCACTCCGGCTAACAGCTTGGCTCTCGCCTCAGCTTCGAACGCCAATTCTTTTACTGCCATAGTTGCGTGCCTCCTTAAACTGCATGCGTTACAAACGTCTTTTTCGATAATTGACGCATAATTGAACTGCTTAGAGCAAATGACATACCAGAGGGGCAATCTTACCGGTTCAATCCCGCTATGCAATCCCTAAGTCCCGATTGTAAAAGGATTTGCTGACAGATCGAATGCCTCCGTCCGACTGTGTGTTGTTTGCCTTCGGTTGCGGCTGGGTGCCAATTCGAGCGTGGCCCGCTTGCCTGATACGCCAACTTGACAGGTCTGGCGGGACAACCTGCGGATTGGAGCACGCATACCTGCTTGGCAACGCCCGTCGCTCATTTTGTGAGCGTAAGGTGGTCGAACAGGATACCGTTCTGGTCGATGGCCTGAAGGTTCAGCGTCTTGCCGCTGATACTGACGATCAGGAAGTGGTGATCGCGGTGTACCTTGGCGGTGAACCAGGAGCGGCTTGGCGCGTAGTTCTCCAAGCCTCCGCCGGCCCCTCCGGCCTGGACGTAGATCACGCCGTGGCTCGGATCGATCTTGTCCTCGCGGATCGGCCAGGTCCGCTCGTAGTCGTGGATGTGACCGTAGAAGCAGATGTCCAGGCCGTGCTTCTCGTACAGACCCACCAGGGGACGGAGCTTCAGATCGCCGCGAGGCGACTGGCCCTTCCAGGTATCGCCCCAGTCGTTCTCGTCCGAGCTGTACGGCGGATGATGGTGCACGGCGAATTTCCAGGTCGCCTTGGATTTGCTGAGTTCCTGATCGAGCCACTGGTACTGCTCGCTGCCTACGTTGACCTTTCGGTTCGTGTCGATCATGAAGAACTGGGCGTTGCCGTATGTGAAGGTGTATCGGTGCTCCGGGGCCGGATTGCAGATGTACTGGTAGTAGTTCGCATGGTCCTGGTCGTGGTTGCCCAGAATGGCAAAAATTGGCACCCGACTCATCAGATCGCGTGCCGGGGCGAGGAATTGGTCGGTCCACTGCTCCTTTTTCGGTCCCTCGCCCACGATGTCTCCGGCGTGGACGGCGAAATTGGGCCGTTCTGCGAACAGCAGGGTCGAAATCTTGCCCCAGATGGGCGGGTTGGTCTGCGTATCGCTCACCACGCCAAATGCGTACGGCGTCCGTTCCTCCACAGCGGTCTGGAAACTGTAGACCTCGCTGACGGATTCCTGTCCCGAAGCGGTTCTGGAGATGACCCGATAAAAGTAGTTGCTCTGCGGTTTGAGGTTCTCGATCCGCACTTCGTGCATCTCGCAGTCCTCGGTTCCTGCGACCCGGCTCGTCAGCGGCGTCTGATCGCCAAACTCCACGATGGAGGAGGCCTTCTCCCGCGTTTCCCAGAGGATCGTGATGCCCGTTTTCGTTGCATACTGGAGGTAGGGTCCCGAGCTGATGAGGGAAGGCTGAGGCGGGAACTGGGCGTTCGTGACGATCGTCAGAATCATCGAAAGCATGAGGGCCCGTTTGTACGTCCGGATCATCGCTGCGTTCTTAACCAAGGCAATCTCCTTTCAACACGATATCTGTGGGTCCGCATTTCACGAGGAGAAGGGAGCGAAGTCACACCCGTCTCGGGACATGATTATAGGAACCAATGCGGTAGGGTGCAAAGGCAAACCGGAAACACGACGCACAGCCTGATTCCTATATCCTCACTCCAGTTT
>CAZDTD010000433.1:0-2883 GCA_964507995.1 uncultured Pirellulales bacterium
GCGGCTTCAAGACCGCGTAAACGCGGAACTCCGAACGGAGAGGGCATCCGCCAGGGGCCGGCGTGCGAAACGAAGCCAATTCCAGGGGCGGGAGAAGGCCGGGAAGGGGCCAATTGGGTTCGTTTGTGCAAAACGCTTCTGCATGGACAGACGGGGTGGATTGTGTTAATAATGGCCTCTTTGTTCGATGGGCATTCTGAGTTTTGTGAGGTATCTCTGCGATGAACAAGACATTGGCTGATCTGATTCGGATCTCGAATACTACGGGCAAGGACCCGGCGCTCGTCCTGGGCGGCGGCGGCAACACTTCGGTCAAGACCGAGGACGGCAAGTACATGTACATCAAGGCCAGCGGCACGGCCCTCAAGGATATGAGCGAGCAGCGAGGCTGGCGACGACTGCGGATCGAGCCGGTCCTGGCGATCATTCAGGACAAGTCGCTGAGCAAGCTCGACCCCATCGCCCGCGAGAACAACGTGGTCGGCCGGCTGCTGGAGGCCTGCGACGACGGCTTGGCGAACGGGGCCCGGCCCTCCGTCGAGTCGCACCTGCACGCGTTGCTTAAGACGTACGTGATTCACCTGCACCCACTGGTCGTCTCGGCCTACGTGAACGCCAGGAACGGCGAGAAGGAGCTGGCGAAGCTCTTCGCAGGGGAGAAGCTCCCGCCGCTGTGGGTGCCCTACGCGGACCCGGGCTACATGCTCGCCAAGAAGATCGCGACGCTCGTCGAGGGGTACGTCCAGACGCACGGCAGCAAGCCGGCCATTCTGTTCCTCGAAAAGCACGGCGTCTTCGTCACCGCCGACAGCGCCAACGCAGCGCTGAAGCTGGTCGGCAAGGTGATCGACGGGTGCAACAGCAGGATCAAGGCGCCCCGCGCGGCGAAAGTGAAAACGCCGCCTGCCGACGAGATCACGGCCGCCAGGCTGATGATCCGCAAGGCCGTCTTCGAAGTCACCGGCCAGTACGTCCCGGTCAGCTACTTTGCGCCGACGGAGAACATGGCCGCCTTCATGGCTCACAAGGACGCCAAGGCCCTGCTCGACGCCCCAGCCCTGCACCCGGAAGAGCTGGTCTTCACGAACGGGCCGGCCCTCTGGGTCGAGGACCTGGACGCAGCGAAGATCGCCCGCAAGCTCCAGGCGAAGGTGGACCGCACGCAGAAGACGCCGTACGCATTCGTCGTGAAAGATTTCGGCCTGTTCATTGCGGCCGACAAGTCGCTCGTCCCCCTGGCGGCGGAGATGGCCGACGGATCGGTCACTGTCCGCATGAACGCCCACCGGTTCGGCGGGGTCCTGGGCCTGAGCAAACGCGAACAGGAATTCATCAACAACTGGGAATCCGAGGCGTTCCGCAAGAAGCTCGTCGGCGGCGAGGGCAGAGGCGACCTGAACAACCGCATCGCCATAGTCACCGGTGCCGGCAGCGGGCTCGGCAGGAGCCTGGCCATCGGCCTGGCTCGGGCCGGCGCGATGGTCGGCCTGGCCGATATCGATCAGGCCGCGGCGCAGGAGACCGCAGCCTTCATCCTGAAGGAGCGACCCAAGGCCCAGGTCCAGACGATCCGATGCGACGTCACAAGCGAGGACAGCATCCGCAAGGCATTCGAGGACCTGATGGCCATCTGGGGCGGCGTGGATATCCTCGTCAACGCGGCGGGAATCGCACCGGCCTACGCACTGGTCGATATGCCCGCGAACAAGTGGCGGCTGGCTCTCGACGTGAACCTGACGGGTTACTTCCTGATGGCCCGCGAAGCCGCGAGGATCATGATCGCCCAGGGCATCGGCGGCAGCATCATCAACCTCAGCTCCAAGAGCGGCCTGGACGCCAGCAAGAACAACACCGCCTACAACGCGACCAAGGCCGGCGAGCTGCACATGGCCCGCGGCTGGGCCCTGGAACTCGGCCAATACGGCATCCGCGTCAACTGCATCGCGCCGGGCAACGTCTTCGAGGGCTCCAAGATCTGGAACCCCGAGTACATGAAAGTCTGCGCCAAAAAGTACGGCATCCGGCCCGAAGAGGTGATCCCTTACTACGTGAGCAAGACCGCCCTCAAGCGGGAGATCAAAGGGCAGGACATCGCCGACGCTGTGGTCTTCCTCTGCTCGGACAAGGCTCGTACGATCACAGGCCAGACTATCGTCGCCGACTCGGGCCAAGCCATGGTCCGCTGAGAGCACAGACGTAACAGGTAATCTGAGGGTTTGCGTCCCGGCAGCGATCCCGCCGGGACGCAGGCCCAAATCCTCCCCAGCTCTTGACTTATGGCATTCTCGCCCACAACGTCCGGGAATCCATCTATTTTTGCGCGATTTCGACAACTTTCTGGTTGACCTGCCGCCCCTGGGTCGGTACAAAGACATCCGTTGTAGACATGGTCCGCGTCAATGGAGGAGACCACACCTCAATCGCAATTGTGGACAGATCGCGGGATCATGGGCTTATGGAGGAGCGCCTCTGGCAGGATGCAGAGGCATGGCGATGGATTTGTTGACAGCCAAACTGATTCAGATCGTCCCAGCATTGTCCCTCAGTCCCGGGCATGGCGGCCGCTCTCTTCGCAGCAATCGTCTCACAACATTCTCTCGCCTTATGTCCGCCCTTAGTGGCTGGATGTTACAAGTCTCTCCTCTATTAATCTCTCACAGGACGTCGTGCGGCCTCTCACACAGGACGCTTGGGGCCACACGACGTTGCCATTGGAATCTTTCTTTCAGCCCCGCATCGTGGCAGTCCAGGGGTCGTTCGCCCAATGCAAGACACCGCATTGTGCGACCCGCGCAGGGGGTACTCGGTTTGGGATCGCAGTGCTCCCCCTGAGGCAAACAAGTTCCTGGGTTTTGCTGTACGCAACCCCTGGGCTGCCCTTTT
>CAZDTD010000434.1:0-2879 GCA_964507995.1 uncultured Pirellulales bacterium
GCTGTGCCAACCGCGGAGACTCGGCTCTTCGTAGGACGAGCGTCCCCGCTCGTCTGAAAGAGGGTCGGGCGAGGACGCCCAACCTACGAAGAAACGCCCACCGATCAGCCCATCGGATTACAGTGGTCCGCGCACTACCTGACTGAAATCCTCCGATCGAATGTTCCTGCGTCCCAGCAGCCTCGCGGCTGTCTTCTATCATCCGAATTGACTGTACACCGCGCGACGGGATCACAGGGTCTCAAGCCTTGCCCAACCACACAGTCCCGGCCTCGAGGATCAGCATTGCCCCAAGCGGGACTTCCATGCTCAATTGTATTCGCTTTGATCCTGTGCAGCGTCAGCGGCCGATTCCCACTGCAACATCGGGTACTCGCCCTCCGTCATCGTCCAGACCGAGCGGAAATCCCAGCCGGCCTGTTCAAAGGTCGCCTGTTGCTGCATCCGCTCGGTTGTGAGTCCCGCACCAGGGTACTGCGTTCCCTGTCCCGTGCTGAAACTGGTTCCGGACACCTCCATATCCCAGAAACTCCCAATTACCAGAGGCGCCTGATAAGCACTTGCGTCTCCAAAGAATCCACCCATGACCGCCACGGCGTCCTGTCCCCCGGGTGCCACAGGAATCATTTCGCAGACCGCATAGGAATTCATGATCCGCATGCTCCTGGCGACAACACCCAACAGGCCGCCAATACAGGAACCTGCCACTGATCCGGATACGTGGGAATCCATAATCCAGGTGCCGTATGCAACATGTCCATCACCCACCAAACCGCCTGCCTTCTGCTCTGCGATAATCTCGCAATTTGCCGCGCACTGCAGGATCATCCCGGCGCCCCACATGTTCCCGGCCACCCCTCCAACATTGTTCGCGCCGATAACCGTACCACGGGTGCGACACTCGATGATTTGATACGCCCCTGTGCTGCCACCGATCAGACCGCCGACATTCATCCCGCCTTGAACTTGCACCTGAGCACTGCAACGGATCATTGTTCCCCCCGGGCCCCCTCCCACAAGACCACCGGCGTTCTCATCGCCCGTGACTTCGATTCCGACCCGGCAATCCATCAGAGTCGCATTCCACAGGACTCCTACCATGCCACCGACGTGTTCAGAACCCGAGACTTGGCCGGTAACCGAACAACGAAGGACCATACCATTGGTGTTGAGACCGGCAATCGCGCCACACGGCGAACCCGTGATCCGTACCTCCTCAAGTATCAGGTCCTTTACCAAGCCCGAGAAATAGCCGAACAGCCCGGCGTCATATCCGGGTCTTCCGGATATCGAGAGGTTACGGATCGTGTGGCCTCGCCCGTCAAACACGCCACGAAACTCAGGACCCGAGTGAACAAACACTTCCTCGGATTGATCCGGAGCGATGAGGGCGTCGTCGAATACGCGGCCGCCGGGCAGATTGGGGTCGAGGTCAAGATCGTTGACCAATACATAGTGCTTCGTCAGCAACTCCTCGCTGGAACCGACTGCCAGCAGGTCCTCGACCGTAGCGATCTGATATGGATCGTTCGGCTCGCCCGTTCCACCGGCAAACTCGTGTGCGTAGCCCGTCAGGACGCACTCCAGCACCAGAATAATCGTGAACAACCGCCCTTGGATAACTCTCCCGTTCACCGCCATAGCCTTTCCTTTCGCATGTTCTTGCCCAATCTCGCATCGGCACGCGCGATCCGCATGCCCCATGAATCGACCAAGCAACTTGGCCTGTTACATTCAGTCCAAGACCGCCGCATTTCGTTACACTGATTCTCGGAGAAGGCCAATGTCCACCACCCAGACACACTTTCAATCCAGGTAGCCCATGACGACCAGGGCCGGTTCCTGGTTGGGGTGGATCATCGTGCGAAGCTCCTGGCGGGCCTTCGCCAAGTCCTGGCGGGCCTTGGCCCGGATCTGCCGGAGGGTTGTGATCTTGGCCGCAATCTCCACGACCGAGACGCTCTCGCCCTGCAAGAGGTGATTCAGTTCCTGGCAGAGGTTTTCTCCCGGCGTCATCTGCATCGGGTCCTTGGGACCGACGGTCCAGAAGTTGCTCTGAGTATTCCCGGACGAATCCGCGGGGCCTGCGCCTCCTGCGGTGGAACCGAAGGCCGCCGCACCCGATCCGCCCCCCATACCCCCTCCGAACATGAAGCCCTGCCCCTGGAAATTGCCGTTTCCGCCGCCGGAGTTGGGACCCGCCGAAACCTCGGCCTCCGCCTTCAGTCGCTCGATGTGATCCAACTTCGGCTTGATTCGGCGCCACTGTTCCTCCGATGCGCGGACGGCTTGCTGGATGGCCCGATTGCGGCTCTCTTCGGCCAGTCGCCTCATATCCTCCATATCCCGCTGCATTTCCTGCATCTGCCGGGCGTGTCGTTCCATCATTCGCTGACTAAAGTCCGGCTGGTCGCCCAGCGACGGCGCCGATTGCCCCTGCTGCCACTCCGAACGCCTCTGGTTCTGAGACATCCCCTGGTCCTGCGATTGGGATCGTCCCACCGCCCCCGCCAGAATCATCAACGCCATCACCATCGTGTAAGAACGCAACGATTGTCTCATCATGGGACTTCGCATCGGCATACCTCCTGCAAAAACGCTCTTGATGCTTACCATTAAAGCGAAGACCAACCAGCAACGATTCACAATTTTCCACAGAATTTCGCAAAACAGGGGAAAAGGGTGCGCGGCGGCGCAATGGTTCGTAGTAACGCCGGAAGGCGTTATCACTTGAAGTTTCATGTTTCAAATGTAGTGCCTGGGTGCCATGTCCACGCTTGCGTGGACATGTCTTGTTCGTTGCCCGAGGAGCATGCTTATGCGAGCATAAGCATGGCACCCAGCGCCCGGAAGGGGCTGGCTGGCGTTCCTTGTCGCTG
>CAZDTD010000435.1:0-2875 GCA_964507995.1 uncultured Pirellulales bacterium
AAAGCGTGCCGCTCGTGTCGGCATACAGAAGATCGTTGTCGCCGACGAAAACCAGTCCGTTGGTCGTGACGCCCGCTGCGCCCGCGACCGTCAGAGTGCCATTCGCCTGATAGCCGACGATCAGACCGGAATCGACCACCCAGGGGAGGCTGAAATCATACGCGGGGTTGACGCTGCCCGTCGTCACGATCGGCGTCTGCGCGAACGCGTCTGCGCCGAAAACCATCAGAATCAACATGACACCCCACATCGTACATCGCACTGCAGCAGACCATCGTGACACCATACCATTCCCCTTCCATGTCTTTCCGGAACCCAGCGAGTGACGTGTATCGGCATGTCACTCGCGAGGCATCGTTCCCCCTCTTATCGTGGGCGGATTTCGTTTCTCTACAGTTTTTCTGCGCCGCCGGGCCGGGGAAGAACGTCCGTAGCGGAGACGAATTCGGATTGTATCCGACTTGCTCTCACGGATCGCGGTCGGAACGCGGCGGGTCGAATCCGGCCTGCCAGCATTGATATCGAGACCCGCCGAGGCAAAAAGCCCAACCCAAGCGCTCGGGGAGGAGCCTCACCGTGACAATCTGCCAAATGTGCAGAAAAACAATCGCAGAAACTTGCGGAAGATAAGGGGGCGTGCTAAGCTGCAGTCTACGGGCGATTGGAAGGCAGATGCTGTAGTGAGGAAGAATCACCAATTGTGTGGAAGGAGAATTCTATGAAGACAGCGATCAATATACTCATGGCGGCCTTGTCCCTCTGTCTGGCCCCGGCGGCGCTCGGTCAACGCGTCCTGGACAAGGCAGAAATCGAGGACGTCGTCAAACAACTCACAAGCCAGCCGCGCAGCACCTGGATATCCGCCGGCGAGATCCGGGCTACTCATTACCAGGAACGCGGCCCCCAGACGACCGACGCCGTCGTGATTCAGGCGGCGATCGACAAGGCGGTCAAGGACTGCCAGCAGAAGATCAGCGATGCTCCTGTGCCCGATACGGTGGCGGAGAATCCGCAGAAACTCGAACTGGAAGCCGCAGCATTCAACGCGCGCTACGATCTCGAAAACGCGTACACTATGACAACCAGCGAGCTCGTGAAATACGACGGCCAGCGGTTTTCGTGGGAGGTCGCGGTGACCGGCCGGACCGACTCGATGGCTCTGGATTCGGAGCTTGACGGGAACTACATGGCCAATCAC
Organism: uncultured Pirellulales bacterium; assembly: GCA_964507995.1. Lineage (GTDB taxonomy): Bacteria > Planctomycetota > Phycisphaerae > Sedimentisphaerales > Anaerobacaceae > PLanc-01. The sequence goes on from CAZDTD010000435.1 coordinate 1,199, forward strand.
TACAGCGTGCACAAGGAGTTCAACAATCACCGGGTCTTTACGTGGGATGGACAGGAGTACACGACGTATTCCATCTCCGGAGGCCAGGCACTCGTCGACGCGACGGGCATGAAGCCGCACATCGTCAACGGACCGCTGACGGCCGGTCTGATCCCGTGGGGCGCCGGGGGGTTCTCCGCCGACAATCTGGCCGAAGCGGACATAACGGCCACAGAGATCAGCCTGGACAAAGCCGCGTTCATCGAGATGACGATTGTGCATTCCAGCGGCTCCGTAACCAAAGTCCTCCTCGACCCGTCGAAAGGCTATGCCGTCACGAACGCCACGCTCACCGCAATCGGAATTGTTGTGACCTATACATACGCCGATTATCAACGGGTCTCGGATCAGTGGGTGCCGGGCGTGGTGGTGATCGACCGGAAGATCGATTCGACCAAGAACAGGATGCCAACCCATGAGCGTTGGACCGATATCACGGTCACCAGCGTCTCTACGCCTCCGTTGAGCAGCTTCGAGGCATCGCCGGCAGACGACGCGATAGTCGAATACACCTCGCCAGCCACGGCATCGCCTGTCAGCTATGTCAACTCCTATGACGCGGATACGAAGACGCTGCTCGCCAAGCGACTGACCTATGAGGCTTTTGCGCGCAAGCGGCCGCGAAACTGCGGGACCGTCGCCCTCGAATACGTAGCGTCCGGATTTGGCAAATCCGTCTCTCCCGCCGCTCTGGCGAGTCTCGTCCAGACCAACGGTCGCACGAGCCTGTATGACCTGAGGCAGGCTGCCCGGAATCTCGGGCTCTATGCAAACGTCGTAACGACCGATCTGGCAACCCTGAAAACCCTGGGGGCAACAAAAGCCATTCTGCATCTGCCCGGCAAGAACCATTTCGTCGTCCTCGACCGCGTGGACGAGCGTTTCGTCTGGCTCATCGACCTGTCGGGCAAGATGTTCTACTACCGGCAGAACGTGCATCTGTTCCCGATGAACTGGTCCGCCGGCACGGCGTTGCTGATCTCCGACCAGCCTCTTTCGAGTCGACTGCCCGCCCTTTCCGACGCCGATACGAAGAAGATCGCCGCCGGCTACTGGACGTGCAACACGCTCTATCAGGAATTCTACTACACAGGCTGCGACGTTGAATGGTACGTGACCTGCGACGGAGTCTTTCGATACTACTACGAGCGATGGATCTGTGGCAGCGTGGACAGCGGCACGTGCGCCCCGCACGTTATGGTCCGGATAGACGAATCGCCCTGCGTATACGACCCGGAAGTCTGGTGCCAGATCACCGGCTACTGGACCTCCTATGTGATGCGTGCCTGCCAATAGTCGCGATCGCGCGTCCAGAACTTGCAGAGCCCAAGCACCATCACGCTCGCTCCCGGTTCAAAGACGTCTCCTACGACAAGCGACTGAAGGAATGGTATGCCAGATGCGTGCTCTGGAAGGAACGTCACTTCCTTGGCTGTTTCAACGACGAGGTCGAGGCCACCCGCGTCTACGACCTTGCGGCAGTGGGAGGATTCGGCGAATTCGCCCAGGTGCATTTCCCCGAGGAAGACCGGGAGCGGAGGGCAGCAAGAACTGAGAAAACGCTCACGACTGCTACTTGATGATTTACGATTGAGATCCGTCGTACGTCGCGCGTCAGAATCCTGGATTCCCACATTC
>CAZDTD010000436.1:0-2868 GCA_964507995.1 uncultured Pirellulales bacterium
AGAACGGGTCCCTCACGCACCAGCAGATCACCGCTTCGATCCGCTCGGGACTGCGACCGTCCAGGCGAATCATCCGGTCGATGTCTCCCGCCCACTGGCCCAGCTCGGGCCTCCGGAAGTCCGGCTTCCTCTCCACAATCAACTGCGCAAGCAATTCAGCAAGTCGCCACTCGTCAGAGTGCGGAGAATATTTCTTTTCTTTCTTTTCATTCTTCTCATTCTTGTTAGTGGTTGGTCGATGGTTGGCTGTTGGTTGGTCGTTGGTTGTTTGATGGTTGTTTGATGGTTGTTCGCAAGCGATGTTGATGTCGTAAATCCTGTTGTCGCAGAGCGTTGTGACTGTGCCGCGGGTGGTCGGTTTGAAGGCTTGTTCACCAGCCGAAGGAGTCTGCGCCGTTGGTTTTCTTCCACCACTGGGGATCGCGGAAGTATTGCTTGATCATCATGGCGTTGTTGACGCCGTCGGCGACAGCGGTGATGAGCTGCATGCTGGCCCCGACCCGGCAATCGCCTGCGACGAAGACGCCCGGTAGCGAGGTTCGCAGGTGGGCGCAGTCGCAGCGGATGAAGCCCTGGTCGGTCAGCTCGACAATGCCCTGGAGAAAGCCTGTGTTGGGAACCGTACCGACGAAGATGAAGACGCCGTCGCAGGGATAATCCTCTTCCCGGTTCGTCTTGACGTTCCTGAGCCGGACCGACTGGACTCGGCCGGTGCCCTGGATCGCCGTGACAATTGAGTCGTAGCGGATGACGATCTTGCCGTTGGGCTCGTTTGCCTTGGCCAGCAGCTCTTCCACGAGGATCTTGTCCGCGCGGAACTCGTTGCGCCGGTGCACAATCGTCACCTTGCTGGCGTACTTGGCCAGGTGAAGCGTCTCCTCGATGGCGGTGTTGCCGCCGCCGACCGAGACCACTTCCTTGTCGCGGAAGAAGGGCCCATCGCAGGTGCCGCAATAGCTGACGCCCGCGCCGGCGTTGCGGAACTCGTCTTCGCCGGGGACGCCCAGCTTGCGGTAGCTGCTGCCTGGGGCGAGCACGACCGACCGCCCGATGTAACAGTCCTTTCCGCAGCAGACCTCGATGCGTCCGTCGGCGGTCCGCTGGATGTCCGTGACCTCGCTGCCCGTTTTGATCTCAGTCCCGAAACTCTCGACCTGCTTTTGCATCTGGTCGACCAGCGTCGGGCCGTCGATCCGCCCGATGCCGGGATAGTTCTCGATTCGGTCGGTGTTGAAGATCTGTCCGCCGGGGATCATCTTCTCCAGGATGAGCGTCCGGTACCGGTCACGCGAGGTATAGAGCGCGGCACCGAGCCCGGCGGGACCGCCTCCGACGATAATTACATCATACTGGCTATCGGTCATGGTTCGTCTCTCCGGCGTCGGAGTCCCATTGGTCCGATTCGTCCGATCGGCTCATGGGACCAATAGGACTGATAGGACGAATGGGACCCGCTATCACTCCACGTAGGGATCGATTCTTCGCTTGAGGTCGGATTCGAAATTCGGCGTCATCCCGGCGATCTGGTCCACGAGCACGCCGTCCTTGAACAGGAACATCGTCGGGACGCTCATGATCTGATGCTGCGTCGCGATCTCGCGGTTCTCATCCACGTTGAGCTTGCAGATCTTCAATCGGCCGTCGTACTCATCGGCGATTTTCTCCAGTACGGGCGCGACCATTCGGCACGGTCCGCACCAGGGCGCCCAGTAATCCACCAAAACGGGAATATCGGAACCGAGCACTTCCTCCTCGAAGCTCTCTTCGGTTACGTCAATTGTTCTGCCTGCTGCCATCGGTGTACTCCTTTATCGATCCAATGTCCTGCATCGGGCATGAGGCGTGGACTGACACGGCAACGCGATGAGGACAAGCAGCATGCGATAGTAAGAGGCTGGACGCGACGTGTCAATGCCTCACAATGACAGAATCGAAACCTCGTGAGAATCGTGTACCCGGAGACTCACGAATTGGCGTGAGTCGGCTGCGTTGCCCTGTTGATTTGCTCGACGATCGCCGGCAGTTCCGAGAGCAGGCGAATCCGCCGGGCGCCGGGGGGCGTCGGCTTGCCTTCGTTGGTGTGGGCGTCCTTGAGTACGGCGTGCATCCCGCTCTTCATGGCAGGCAGGATGTCGTTGTCGATCCGGTCACCGACGAAGACGATGCTCTCGACGACCTCCCCGATCTTCTCGGCCGCGATGCGGAAGATCTCCACGCTGGGTTTGCGGAAGTGGTACTCGTAGGAGTAGAGCTGCACCGGGAAGAAGTCGAGCAGTCCGAGCTGGCCGAGGTGCTTGGCCAGCGACGCCCGACTGACAAATGTGTTCGAGACGATCCCCAGCTTGATGCCCATCCGCTGGAGGGCGACCAGCGTCTGGGGCAGGTCGGGCTCGACCTGCGCGCTGCGGCTGAGCGTCTCGTACCAGAGCCAGGCGAATTCGTCCCACTGCGACGGCGTCAGTTGCATCCCTTGCCGGATGCCAACGGCCCGAAGCACTTCGAGCGAGTCGAAGTCGTTGTGCGTGACGTTCGAGATCAGGTAGCGAATCCGCAAACGGACGATGTTACAGGTAAAATACCAGGGGAACCAGGCCACCGGCTGGCCCAGCGTTCTCAGGAAGGCGTGCGAAGCTCGAGCGCCCGCCAGGAAGGCCTTCGTCGTATTCACCCTGCCAAAGTTCAGAATCGTATCGCCGAGGTCAAAAAGAACGGCCTTGATCTCGTCGTGCGCCATAACACCTCGAAGCGAGGAAATCCGAAAGTTGCAGTACTACCCTTTTCTTGCCGGCGGCATCTGGCCCTCGAAGGCCTCGCGGACCCACAGGTGCATCTCATCGTCGGAGATTGCCGAGATGCGGTCGGCCGCGT
>CAZDTD010000437.1:0-2863 GCA_964507995.1 uncultured Pirellulales bacterium
TCATCGACCTCGGCGCCTGGTTCGATGCGGATTATCGAATCCCAGGCAAACCCGATGAGGAGTCAGAGGAATCGGTCGACCCGGGCCCACCGGCCGATCGCAGCGAACCCGGAGAATAACATCGCGCGCTGGTCTGGACACCCGGACGTTCGTGCGGTAGTATGCCACAGGTGTTGGCGACGTTTCCGTGTTGCAGCGATGCGGTCGAGATGTCTTGAAAGGAGGCAGCATGGTCGACACAAGAGAACCCGCACTTCCGTTCAGCAATTTCCTTTTCCCGCACGTCTTCCGGTCTTTCCGCATGGCGATTCAGCCATCCAAACTCATTGCCTCGTTCGGCGCGGTGGCGGCGATCTGTCTGGCCGGATGGCTCCTGGATTTGAGCCGGACCGTGATCGCGGTCGATAGCCCGGGATTCGCCGGATATGGGCAGTTCGTCCCAGGCCGGATCACGGAGCTCGACCTGTACGTTAGCTCCAAGCCGCAACTTCAGGAGCTGCTGGACTCTCCGCCCGTCGAAAGTCGCCGGGTCGGCGTATTCGCGACTCTCTGCCGATTCTGTGCCGTCCAGTGTCGGTGGGGCAATGTCCCCGCCTGTTTCCGTGCGATGATCTGGGCCTTGACCTACCATACGCTGTACAGCATCGTCTTTCTTACCGTTGTTTTCCTTGCCCTGTCGCTTGCCGGGGGCATGCTCTGTCGCATGACCGCCCTGCAATTCGCCCAGAACAGGAGACTGGGCCTCGCCGAAGCCTGGCGTTTCAGTCGCGACCGGATCGCCAGCTTCGTATCCGCCCCAATCGGGCCGCTCGTGATTGCCCTGCTGCTCGGTTTGCCCACCGTCGCGATCGGCGCTCTGGGCAACATCCCTGTCGTCGGAGAGCTGCTCACAGGTCTGTTGTTTCCGCTGGCCCTCGTGGCGGGGCCCTTTATAGCCATCCTCCTCATTGGTCTTGTGGCTGGTCTGAATCTCATGTCGCCCGCAATCGCCTATGAGGATTCCGACTTCTTCGACGCCATCAGTCGAGCGTTCAGCAACGTCTACACGAGACCATGGCGAATGGGCTTCTACACGCTCTTGGCCGCCATTTATGGGGCCGCATGTTATCTCTTCGTCCGGTTTTTCGCATTTGTCGCCCTCTGGACGACTCATGCGTTTCTTCAGTTGGGCCTTCGCAACGAGAAGCTTGATGCGATCTGGGCGACCCCGAGTTTCGCCGACCTTCTCGGCGCCGCCTGCGCACCGGATACGTGGTCTCTCTGGTTTGCAGCCTTCCTCATCAGAATCTGGGGCCTTGTTGTTATCGGATTGACGATTTCCTTCGTCGTCAGCTTCCACTTCACCGCCAGCACGATTATCTACGCCCTGATGCGCAACCGCGTCGACGGAACGGCGATCGACGAGGTGTATGTAGCCCCCGAGGAACTGACCCAAACGTCCGCATAAAAGCTGGTCCGGCGTATCTGCTCCCGCCGGCAGGCAAATGACCCGCGGGTCGCCCCACAACTGAATTGTCGGGCCATCCGAGCCGATAAGAGGATGGGCCCGTCGGACGGCGTCTGAACGTCTGCCGCGTCTGAAGTTGTGATGGAATTTGAAGTTAGGTGCGATACCGGGGAACTATGCGCGATCCATATGCCCAGACCGATGCGCCGCCCAGCGACGGCAGGCCTTCGCATGTCCCTGTCTCGCCTGCCGGTTTCTTGCTGACCTTCCGCAAGTTGCTGATCGTGCTGGCCCATGTCCTGACCTTTGCGTCCGCGCTGATCTTCGCATTCCTCGTCGCCAACAACATGCAGTTCCGGCACGAGTGGCTGGTCGACCAATACCCGTTTGTCCTGTTCTTCGTGCTCCTTGTCAAGCTGCCGGTGTTCGGCGTGTTCAAGCAGTACAGTGGGTGGTGGCGGTATGTGAGCATCTCGGACCTTCTCCAGATCGTGCGGGCGTCGCTCGTCAGCACGTTGACGATCGTCATTGTCTGGTCCGTGGCGATCCTGCATGCACCGGCGGTCCAGCACGTTCTCCCACCGCGGCTTGCCGCCGTCAGCCAGGGCGTGTTCATGGCCGACCTATTCGGCTCGATCCTCCTGCTGGCGGGGCTGCGGATGGTCACGCGGCTCTACCACGAGGAGTTCCGCCCGACGGGAAATCGCCGGTTGACGCGGTTCCTGATCGTCGGCGCCGGCAACGCAGGAGAAGGACTGCTCCGCGAGATCCACCGCATGCCCGTCACGCAGTACGACGTCATCGGGTTCATCGACGACGATCCCCTCAAGCAGGGAATCAACATCCACGGGATTCCCGTACTCGGGACGGTGTCGCGACTGCCCCAGATCTGCAGGGACCGCGGCGTTGAAGAGATTGCCATCGCCATGCCCTCGGCCACCCGCCAGCAACTCCGACGGGTCATCCAAGTCTGCGAAGGCGCCCAGGTGCGGTTCCGTACGGTCCCTTCCATCACGGATATCGCCTCGGGCAAATTGCGCGTCTCAGCGATTCGCGACGTGGACATCAACGACCTGCTTGGACGCGAGGTCGTGCAGCTCGACCTCGACCTGATCGAGAACTTTGCCAAGGACAAGACCATCTTAGTCACCGGCGCCGGCGGATCCATCGGCTCCGAGATGTGTCGTCAGATCTGCCACTTCGGGCCCAGATTGTTGCTGCTTGTGGAGCAGGCGGAGAACCCGTTGTTCTACGTCGAGCGGGACTTGAGCCGCCGATTCCCGAATGTGCGGACCGCAGCTCTCATCTGCGACATCGCCGATCTGGCACGAATCGAGGCGATCTTCGAGCAATACGAGCCGGAGGTGGTCATCCACGCCGCGGCGCACAAACACGTCCCGTTGATGGAGATCAATC
>CAZDTD010000438.1:0-2863 GCA_964507995.1 uncultured Pirellulales bacterium
AGGACCAGCTTCTCGCCGAGGGCGTCCACGCGGAGGAACGTGTGGACCGGCTGGAAGAAGAAACTGTTGTAGACGAACGTCGTCTTCTCGGCGTCCTGCTCGCCCGAGGGGAACCGGTCGGGGAACACGTCAAGGAACCGCCGGTCGCCCAGCTTGACTAAGCAGGCGGCGAACGAGCCCTTGCGTCCCTCTTCGTCGGTGAGCTTCAGACGATAGAACTTCGCGATCTCATCCTTCCAGGGTTCCAGCAGCGGGTTCTCCCTGGCGGATTCGTCGAGCCGCGAGAATTCCCACGTCGTCTTCGAATTGTTGGGATCGTCCACCCACGTCCCGACGAGCTGCTCGTCGAAGACGAGGTCGTCCGTTGTGAACAGCGGGTGCAGGGACACGACCGGCACGCAGCCGGCCAGCAGGGCCGCCAGCAGATAGAACGCAAGTTTCTTTATCCTCGTCATACTCTGTCCTTTCACTGTCGGATCGGGCATACTACAATCGCTCCACGCGGCGCTTCATTATAGCGTCGGGCAAGAAGAAAAGAACGTGTTTCAATCGTTGAATGGGGTATGGACATGGACGACAGAAACGTGACGACCAGACTTGGAAACAGGACCTTCACCGCCTCCGTGATGATCGCGGCTCTGCTGGCGGGGGCAGGACTCTGCCGGACGACGAGTTATTCGAGTTCCGAACCGGTGGGCCAGGCGGGACCGCAACGGTATGTCACGCCCATCCACCAGATCCTCACGCCGACCGGCGTCCAGATCGAGCTGCCCGGCATGAGGCCGCAGGCGATGGCGCTGAGTCCGGACGGCCGCCTGCTCGCCACCTCGGGCAAGACGCAGGACCTCGTTCTGATCGATCCCAAAACGGGCGAGATCAAGCAACGCGTCGCCTTGCCTTCGGGAGAGCTCCAGGACCCGAACAACGTGTCCTCGCACATCCTCAAGCCCGACAAGTCCGGCCAGCTCAGCTTCACCGGCCTGGTCTTCAGCCCGGACGGCTCGCGTATCTACCTGTCCAACGTCAACGGCGACATCAAGGTGTTCCGCGTCGGCTCCGATGGACAGGTCGCGGGTCTGCATCCCATCCCGCTGCCTGCGGCCGATGCGCCCTGGCGGAAGGCGGAGATTCCCGCCGGCCTGGCGATTTCCCGCGACGGCCGTCGCCTGTACGTCGCGTTGAACCTGTCCAACCGCCTGGCGGAGATCGACACCGAGACCTCCCAGGTGCTTCGGCTCTGGCCGGTGGGCGTGGCGCCCTACGACGTCGTCCTGGCGGGCGGCAAGGCCTACGTGAGCAACTGGGGCGGCCGCGTCCCGGACGCGAACAGTCTGACCGGTCCCGCGGGCAGAGGCACTTTTGTGCGGGTCGATCCCGTCCGTCACATCGCCAGCGAAGGCTCGGTCTCCGTGATCGCTCTCGACCAGGACAAGCCGGTCGCCGAGATCCTGGTGGGCCTGCACTCCTCTGGCCTGGCCTGCTCGCCCAACGGACGCTACGTCGTGGTCGCCAACGCCGGCAGCGACACGCTCAGCGTGATCGACACGCGCAAGGACAAGGTGGTCGAGACGATCTGGGCCAAACTGAATCCCGCGGATCTGTTCGGCGCCAGTCCCAACGCACTGGTCTTCGATCCATCGGGCGATACGCTGTACGTCGCCAACGGGACGCAGAACGCCATCGCGGTGTTCCGGTTCCGACCGGACCGCTCGAAGCTGCTCGGCCTGATCCCGGTGGGCTGGTATCCCGGCGCGGTCGTCTACGACGCGGGCCGCAAGCAACTGGCCGTGGCCAATATCAAGGGCGTCGGCTCGACCCGCAGTCTCAAAGACGACGACGCACAGGAGTACAACACCCATCAGTACAAGGGGACGCTGTCGCTGGTGGCCGTTCCCCAGGCCAAAGAGCTGGCTGCGCTAACCCGCCGCGTGCAGGAGAATTACCGCTATCCCCTGTTGAAGGAGGCCGCGAAGCCCGCTCGCGCGAATCAGCCGGCCAGGCCGGTGCCCGAGCGGGTGGGCGAGCCGTCCGTCTTCGAACATGTGATCTACATCATCAAGGAGAACCGGACCTACGACCAGGTCCTCGGCGATGTCGCACAAGGCAACGGCAACGCATCGCTGTGCATCTTCGGCGCCGAGGTCACGCCCAACCAGCATAAGATGGTCCGCGATTTCGTCCTGCTGGACAACACGTATTGCTCGGGCATCCTCAGCGCGGACGGCCACCAGTGGTCAGACACCGCCTTCGCCACGGACTACATGGAGAAATCGTTCGCAGGTTTCCCTCGCAGCTATCCCGACGGCATGGAGGATAGCGACGTGGACGCGCTGGCCTATGCCCCCTCGGGCTTCATCTGGGACAACGCCCTGGCGGGCGGCAAGACCCTCCGCGTCTACGGCGAATTCGCCATCACGGAGACCTCCTGGGCCGCTCCGGGAAAGACGGGCCGACCGACGTTCCTGGACTACTACCGGGATTTCGTGGACCAGACGCACCAGATCCAGATCGGCAGCCGACCCGCGATCGAATCGCTGCGACCCCACATGAACATGCAGACTGTCGGCTGGGACATGGACATCCCCGACGTGTTCCGTGCAGCGCAGTTCATCCAGGAGTTGAAGGAATACGAACGCAGCGGCAAGTTCCCCAATCTGGTCATCATCTGCCTGCCCAACGACCACACGTCTGGAACGCGGGTCGGCTCTCCGACGCCCGCGGCCTCCGTGGCGGATAACGACCTGGCCTTCGGGCAGATCGTCGAGGCGATCAGCCACAGTTCGTTCTGGCCGAAGACCTGCCTCTTCGCCATCGAGGACGACCCGCAGGCCGGCTGGGACCACGTCAGCGGCTATCGCACCAC
>CAZDTD010000439.1:0-2863 GCA_964507995.1 uncultured Pirellulales bacterium
TCGATGGCGGGCGTCGAGGCCCCCATGTGCTCGTGCATGTTCAGGCCCAGACGCAGGTGGCTGAGCAGAAAGAGCGCCTCCTGCGAGCTGATGAGGTGGGCGTTCTGGAGCAGGGCCATGGCGCGGGAGATCTTGTCGTCGAGCGCATCGGCCTGCTTGTCGAGGAGCTGCTTGCGCGCGGCTTTTTCGTACTCCATGATCTCCGGGATGATCGCGTTCTCGAAGTCGGAGACGATGCCCTTCTCGCTGACGCCGAGCGAGACCTGGTTGGAGACCTGGTAGAGGTCGCTGGCGGCCTCGGTGCCCTCGCCGAACAGGCCGCGAACTGCCAGGTTCATATCCTTCGCAGCGGCCAGGCACTTCTCGATCTGGCCCGTCATCTTGAGGGCCGGCAGGTGCAGCATGACCGAGACGCGGATTCCCGTGCCCAGGTTCGTCGGGCAGGCGGTGAGGTAGCCGAACCGCGGGCTGAACGCGTACTCGACCTGTTCTTCGATCAGGCTGTCGATTCGGTCGATCTGTTTGGCGCACGCCGCAAGTTGGCACCCCGACTGGAGCACCTGCAATCGCAGAGCGTCTTCCTCGAGGAGCATGGCGGTAAAGGACTCGTTCTTGGCGATGACGGCGCCCCGCGGGCCGGAGGCGAGCGCATGGTGGCGACTGATGAGATGCCGCTCGACGAGAAAATTGCGGACGAGATCGGATTCTTTGTCCAGGCTGATGTAGAAGACCTCGTCGTGGAGATCGAGGGACAACAGCACGGACTTGAGGACCTCCAGGATCTCCGCCTTTTCCTCGATGGAGCAACTGCCCGGGAATCTGTGCCCGGCGAGGTTGCGGGCCAGACGAATCCGGGACGAAACGACGATATCGGCCAGCGGCCCGGACCCGCTGAACCACTCGTTGATGTCCCGGCTGATCTCACTCATTTCCATAATCGTCAGTCCAAGCCAAAAGGAAAAGGTCCCAAGGCAAAAACGAGCGTCCCTCGCCTTCCCCCGTCGCCTGTTGTCCCCTTTCCTTCGCCTTCCTCCTGGTTATTCGATTTCCTTCATCTTGTCCCGCAGGCTCGCGGCCCGTTCGTAATCCTCGTCGCGGACCGCCTGCTCCAGTTGCCGCCTCAGTTGCGACAGCTCCACGAATTTCTTCGTGTCCTTCGGCGCCCGCGTCGGGACCTTGCCGCAGTGGGTCGATTTGCCGTTGTGGGCCCGCTCGATCAGCGGCAGCAGGGCCTCCTCGAAGACCTTATAGTCCATCGGGCACCCGAGCGTGCCTTCCTTGCGGAACCGGTCCAGCGTGAACCCGCACTCCGGGCAGGCCAGGTCTTTTTCGGACGGTCCGAACATCTCCTCGTCCGAAGGCTGGACTGCCAGCAGATTGCTGAGCAGCTCGTTGATGGACATCTGGCTCTGGGCCGCCACACCCTGCTCCGCGGCGCACTGTTCGCAGATGTGCATTTCGCTGCGGACGCCGTCGTTGATCTCGGTTAAATGGATGGTGGCCGTTCGTTTATTACAAATCTGGCATTGCATAGCGATCTACTTGCCCGAATTCCCACCCGCCCGAAGCGGATGACATGGCCCCCCGCCGCAACCCCGCCGGCCGCGTCGCATCGGAGCCATGAGCATTGTATCGGCAAAACCGCCCTCCGGCAACACCCCGCCCGATGCGCAAAACCGCAAACTGAAAACTCGTTCGGGCACGCCCCGAACGTTCCATAATACCCCCTCCGGCGACGCTGTCCGGGCGGATTACGCCGGACCGAGCCCGCGTCGTGATGCCCCCACACTCCTGTACGCAGCCCTCCCGGCGGTTGTTTCAACCTTTCGCAGCCACAGAAGCCGCCCCGGCAGTGTCCCTCTATTCACCACCGATCTCCCGGTCGGACGATGAGAACCTGATTAACCCCAGGACGACACCTTTGATCTCCTTTGCGACCTCCACGTAGTACGTCGTCTCCGACAGGTCCGGAACGTAGAAGTCGTCCGGGTATCGTATCGATACGCCGAAATCCGTCAGACTCTTCAGATCGATCCGATCCAGCTCTCCGCCGACCACCTTCCGGCATTCGGCCAGCAAAAAGTCCACATCGTGTGTCCTGGGGAAATCCACCCCTTTCCAGGCCAGCAGCGCCTTGAGATACTTCTCAACTGCCTGCTGATTGTCCGTCACAGCGGAACCCCCTCTCGCAGGGCGCTGCGAATGATATGGCCGGGCAACTCGCGCTTGCTCTGGATTTCCAGCTCGCTCTGGATGAGCACGTCGCAACGAATTCCCCGTTCCAAGAGTTGTTTGCGAATCCGCGTTCGCAGGGGGAACTTGTCCGCGACATCCACGGCTTGTTTCGTGACGATCAGGACATCATAATCACTGTCGGCGTCGGCCTGGCCCCGTGCGTGCGAGCCGAACAGCAGAACCTTCGCTCCCGGGACGGCAGACTGCGCCACATCCCGGATGGCCGCCTTGCGTTCGGCCAAGAGCCGTCTGTCCGTCGTCGCGTTGTCCCTGTCTGCTCGTTCGATCATACTCCATGCCCCTGCGCGGGTCCCATACCGATACTTCCATTATATCACTCCCTTCCACATAGAGGTATGCAGATTCCGCTCTTCCCCAAGGCACAGTTCTTCAACCCCGGAGGCCGCCGCCCATCTGCTCCGGCTGGCACGTGAGAATGGAGCCTTCATGCTCCGAAACGCATTGGCGATCTCCTTGGCCCTCGGAATCGAGGATGGCGAACTGGGATTCTAACGCTCTGGCTGACGAACCGCTCGTTGCCTTCCGCTTCGCGTCTTCCTGCATCCTGTCGTCCTCGCGTCCTTCTCCAGGAAGGCTACGATTCTGCGCCGAAGGCGATCTTCCCGCG
>CAZDTD010000440.1:0-2851 GCA_964507995.1 uncultured Pirellulales bacterium
ACGGCGTCACTGCGAACGGGGAAGAACCCGCGGCGCAGCCTGGGGGTCGAAACGCTTTACGCTTCCCCCTTCGCGTTTCACGATTCATTCCACGAAACGAACCCAATTCCGGAAGACCGGCCAGCTTGGAGTAGAGAGCCATGAAACACCAGGACGGGCGATGTTCTTCCCAACGTATCCCCCATTTGGAGCTTCAGACTTCGAGCTTGGCGCTTTTCCTATGCCAGGAGGCCGCCAAGGATGGCGCCGAGCAGGAGCGGGCCGACCACTGCGCCGGCGACTGTGACGAAGGCGGCCACGCCGGAGATCGCGCCGATAAGGGGCAGACCAACGACCGTTCCGAGAACCACCATGAAGACTGCGACCACAAGTGCGGGCAGGAACGCTGCGAGAATCCCTTCGCCGACGCCGCCGGCCCGTTTGCCGCCGACGATTCCCGCCAGCAACGGCCCAATCAAAGGCAACCAGAACAACAGCAGCGAAATCACGAACATCCAGAGGGCCCCTGCCACCACGTTGCCCCGATCACGAACGTACATAGTGTCTATCATATTCACACTCCCACGCGGCGACCTCTATCGGCCGCACCACCATTCCATAGGTGTAGTCGCAGCAGGCGGCTCGATATGTCAGACTTTTCGCCGATTGCGGGACCGGTGGCGATCCTCTCTGGCCTTCCGTCAACGATAATACAGCAGATAACCCACGTAGCCGCAGTAGCCTGCCAGCATCAACGCTGCCTCCCAACGGTCGAGCTTGTGCCGCCTGCCTGTGAACATCACGAGGAACAAGAACAACGTCGCCCCGATCAGGATGTACACATCGGTATTGAAGGACGCCGGATACGGGGCCGGACGGACGACGGCGCTGACCCCGAGGATCGCCAGAATGTTGAAGACATTGGAACCGATGATATTGCCGACCGCGATGTCGGAGTGCTTGCGATAGGCGGCCACAGCCGAGGTCGCCAGTTCCGGCAGGGACGTGCCGGCCGCGACGATCGTGCATCCGATGAGTTTCTCGCTCAGATGCAGTTGCCGGGCCAGGGCCACCGCCCCCTCGACGCACAACCGCCCTCCCGCCGCGAGCAGAACCAGCCCACCGGCGACGAACGCCAGGGACAGGCCCCAGGAGTATACGGTGACGCCATCCGCTTGCCCGCCTTCCACGGCGGTCAGGCCAAAGGTGTATGTGATGAAGACCGCAAACAGCAGGAGGAACACAAGACCGTCGGCTCGCGACAACACGTTGGCCGTGCAGGTGGATTCCCACGTGTCGTTGACCAGGAAGAACAACGCCAGCGTCGCCAGCACCGAGAAGGGAATCTCCTTCCAGACCGTGTTTCGCTGGACGGCCAACGGGAAGATCAGCCCTGCGATCCCCAGGATCAGCAGCGTGTTGAAGAGGTTGCTGCCAACGACGTTGCCAAAGACGATCTCGTTTCGCCCCTCGGCGGAAGCAAAGACGTTGACAATCATCTCGGGCGTCGAGGTTCCAAAGGCGACGACGGTCAGGCCGATGACGATCTCCGCAACGGCCAGCCGCTTGGCGAGCGACGATGCGCCACGAATGAGCGACTCCCCTCCGGCTGTCAGCAGGAGGAGTCCGCCCGCCGTCGTCAGCAGAGCCCAAAACGTACCCATAGTCCATTCCTTTCTCGATCCCGTCCACGCCTGGGGCCCAAACCCCAAGTCCGAGCAGGATTCGGCAGCATTGTACCCAGCCGACAGGAAGGACGCCACAGGAACACGTCCCACGCGGGCCGGACGCGGCTATGGGTTGACAGTTCCAGCCGGAGGCGATTAGACTTCCGTTGGACCGCCTATCAGGACGGCCGACGCCGGCAAGAGCATGAACACTCGGGAGCAATCGACATGAAACGACTCTGGGTCAACGTGGTTCCGTACAGGAAGGAAATCGCCATCGCCGCTTTGGAGAGCGGGGCTGAGGCCCTCGTATTGCCCGACGGCCAGAGCGACGTCGTCCGCCAGTTCGGCAAGATCAAGACGATCGAAGCCGGCGGCGATCTGAAACCCGGCGTGGACGTCGAGTTCATCGACGTCGCGAGCAAGGCGGATGAGGACCGGGCGGCCGCGGCGCCTGCGAGCAAGCTCGTTGTGCTCAAGATGCTCGATTGGACGATCATCCCCATCGAGAACCTGCTCGCCCGCCGGGGTCGGAACTTCCTCGTCCAGGTCGCCAACAGCGAACAGGCAAAGCTCATGGTCGAGATCCTGGAGAAGGGAGTCGATGGCGTCGTGCTCGACACGACCGACGTCAACGAGATCAAGAAGACCGCGGAGGTCATTCACGGCGTGGGCGAGCGGATCGCCCTCGTCGAAGCGACGATCAAGACTTGCCGTCAGCTCGGCATGGGCGACCGATCCTGCCTGGACACCTGCACCCAGATGGCGGTGGGCGAAGGCATGCTCGTCGGCAATACCGCGTCGGGCTTCTTCCTGGTCCACTCGGAGTCCATCGACAATCCCTACGTCGCGTCGCGTCCCTTCCGCGTGAACGCGGGCGCGGTCCACGCCTACATCCTCACTCCCGGCGGCAAGACGAAGTACCTCGCGGACCTCAAGGCCGGCGACGAAGTCCTGCTCGTGGACTTCCACGGCAGGACGCAGATCGCCTACCTCGGCCGCAACAAGATCGAGCGACGTCCCATGATGCTCGTGGAAGCGGAAGCCCAGGGCCAGCCGATCAGCTTAGTCCTGCAAAACGCCGAGACAATCCGTCTGATGGACCCGCAGGGCAAGGCCATCTCGATCACGAGCCTGAAGCCCAACGACAAGGTCCTCGCCCACGTCGAGAAGTCCGGCCGCCACTTCGGCATGAAGGTCGAAGA
>CAZDTD010000441.1:0-2823 GCA_964507995.1 uncultured Pirellulales bacterium
TCCCCCGGGCTAAGACTTACGCCATCTCCCACTGCCCCTCGAGCAATCGGACCATGTTGCGGATCAACCGGATGCGCTCTTCTTCAGGGAGCCCCTGCTTGGGATCCGCAGGATTCCTGGGCCAGCCGCCCTCAAAGCTGACGGCGCCACGGTAGCCGATCAGCTTCAACCCCTTGAATCCATCAACGTAGTTGTCGGCCTCGGGATGGACGCCGGGAATAATCCGTTGCTTCAGCCCGGCGATGTGCACATGTGTCAGCAGATCGCCGCCGGAGATGAAGGCGCCCATGAAGCTGGTCTCCTCCAGGCCCATGTGCCAGAAGTCACCCATCACCGTGCAGCCGGGGCCGATATCCCGGGCAATGGCGGCGCCGTCGGCCACCTGACGCAGGAAGGGGGTCTCGTTGCGGCGCAGCGGTTCGAGCACAATGGAGGTCCCGTGCTTATGCGCATGTTCCGCCACCCGTTTGCCGGTGTTGGTGACAAAATCTTCGCGCAGTTCCTTGAAGCCCATGCCGGGATTACCCCGGGCCGGACAGATAATCAGGCCGACAGCGTTCATCTTTCCCAGGGCTTCAACCACGGGCAGGAACTTTTGGACCTCTGCCTCGCGTTTCTCGGCCTCGGCATAGGAGAAATCACTCGGCCCGCAGGCCGTGGCAATAAAGAGATTGCGTCCCTTCATCGCCTCGATCAAGGCGTCGCAGTTATCCATCGGCCAGTTGCCCGAAGGGATTTCCACGGCTCTGAAACCGTTTTCCTCCAGGAAGTCGAGCTTTTGTTTCATCTCGTCACCGGGGATCGCGCCCCACTGCAGGCAGAGATTCAACTGGGCTGGTTTGTCCGGTGCTTTCAGTTTGGGCATGCCACTGTCGCTCGCATAAGCGGCGCCTGCCCCGCACAAGGTTGTGACTCCCGCTACTGCTGAACTTTTCAGGAATGATCGTCTTTTCATTGGAATCTCCAAGCAATGCCCGTTGCCATCTGTTGTGTCCCACCAAGGATTCCAGGGTCAGCGTTACGTGACGTAGTGAGCGCACCCGACCGCAATAGATCCGGCATTTCTGGGCATGGAACCAATCTACACCGGTGATCCCCGCCCCGTTATCCTACGGCCTTGTTTACTTTTTTACTTGTTGAAACCCTTGTGGTTCATGAATTCCCAAATGCGCCCCATCCAGGTATAGCTACCCGTGCCCGGAGCGGCCTTTCTCTGGAAGCAGTGATTGCGTCCGACGAGCGTGTGGAGATCGGACTGGATTCCCATCCGGCGAAGCTGCTCCCAGCATTTCACCGAATTCATCGCCGCCCAACCGTCCGCATCGCCGTGGATGAACAGGATCGGACAGGTCGCGAGGTCGAACGAGAACTCAGGGACGAGCCTCGCGTCGTCCTCGTTGCCGCCCTTCGCATTCGGGGCGTCTGCGCCGTCCGTGAGCGCGTACGCCGGATAGATCGCGACCGCCCACTGCACGTTGCAGGGAATCTTGTCGAGGTCGTCGATCGGCCAATAGGAACGACGCTGCGAGCTGGTCGCGCCCATGATCGTCAGGTGTCCGCCGGCCGAGGAGCCCATGATGCCGATGCGGTTGGGATCGAGCCCCTTCGCCGCGGCCTCGCTGCGGACGATTCGGACGGCGCGCTGCAGATCCTGCCACGCCGTCGTGTGCTTGGCCAGCCCGCCCAGCGGACGCGGCGTGCGGTATTTCATCGTCACGACCGTCATGCCCTTTTCGTTCAGGTAACGCCGCGCCGGCGCGACCTCGAAGCCGTCCGGCGCGTTGTGGCTGTAGCCGCCGCCCGAGTAGATGATCTGGATCGCCTTCGTCTTGAGTTCCTTCGGCATGTGCCATTCGAGATAAGGCAGGCACTGGTTCGTCTGCACATCCGGCATCTTGCCTTCCGGCCAGACCGGCTCCTTGCGGTATTCGCCGCGAGCATCGTCGTTCGGATAACGGGCCGTCAGATCTTCTTCCTCGCCGAGACACCCGTCAAAATTCATCTGGCGGAGGTACTCGGCGATACGGTCGAACCAGTGGTCGTAAGCCGTGCCGTTCTCGCCCTTGCTCGAGTCGCCCATGAAACCGTGGGGACGGTCTGCGAAGAGATGGATCTCGGCCGGGATTTTCATCCTGCGGAGCTGGCGGTAGATCTGCGTGGAGCCGTTCGGCGAATAGATGTCCGCCCCGCCGTGGAAGAGCGCCATCGGACACGTCTTCGCGTCGAACTTGAACACGTCCGAGAGCTTGGCGTCGATCGCGTCGCCATCGCGCGTGTTGGGGCCGGTAAGTCCGTCCGTGAGCGCGTAGGCGGTGTAGATCGGCACCGCCCAGTTGACGTGGCAGGGAAGCTGGTCGAGTTCGTCGACCGGCCCGTACGCCGGGGTCAGCGCGCTCGTCGCGAGCAAGACTGTCAGGTGCGAGCCCGCGGAGAACCCGAACACGCCGATCTTCTCCGGGTCGAACCCGCGTTTCTTCGCGTCGTTGCGGACGAGACGGACGGCGCGTTGCCCATCCTCCCACCCGCTCTGGTAGATCGGCAACCCTTGCGGACGCGGCGTACGGTAGGTGAGGCTCGCGCAAACGAACCCGAGTTCGGTGAACTTCTTCGCGACCCGGTCAATCCACACCCCGTCGCAGCAACTGTAATAACCGCCGCCTGAAACGAGCAACACGGATCCGCCGTTTTTCTCCGCCGGCGCCTCGTACCAGTCGAGATACGGCATCGCATGGTCCGCCGCCTTGAATCCTGGAGCCGCCACCTCCTGGGTGGTCGCCGCGATCTGACCGGCCTGGAAATCCGGGATCTTCCCTTCCGGCCACA
>CAZDTD010000442.1:0-2819 GCA_964507995.1 uncultured Pirellulales bacterium
GCGGAGGGGCCGCAGATGGCCGTGTTGAACCTGGAAGCGAAGGAACGATGATTATTCGGCCTCGCTGGTGAACGGGCGATACGGCCAGAGCGGGCAGCAGACGATGGGACACTCGGCGATTCGCGTCCGTTGCCAGTACATACAATCGAGGCACTTGGCGGCAATCGCCGCCTTCGGATCGCGGCCGGACATGGCCTTGTCGTACTTCCGCTGATAGGCGGTTTTGCCTGCGCCCGGAATCGAGGCGCGATATCGTTGTCTTTTTTCCCGAATCTTCTTCGTCATCGTCCAGCTCTGTCCCCGATGCGAGCGGCATATCTTATGCTGCTTATGTATTTCGTCGACCCTGTCGTGGGGCGGCCCGTAGGACCCTCCGGCGAATCGGCACAAAGGCCGCGCGTGCGCCGGGGGAGAAGGTACCTGTTGCCCCGACCTAATGCAACGGTGAAACGGCCCGAAGTCATAGAAAACGTCGCCCTCCACGGAATTTGGATGCGGGCCGGGGGTTTGATATGCTTTTTTTAGGGCGCGGCGACGGAAGTTCCGCCAAGATGGACGGCCCGGACCGCGTCCCAGAGGGTCTTACTGGGGTCTCAAGACAAGTTGTGTTCACAGGTGCGTGCGATGGTCCCCGATGAATACTCGCTGCCCCGACAGCGGCTGTACAACGATGCAGAATGCGTCGAAAACACCGGCAGACGCCGAGCAGGCAAATACGGGCCTCGAATGATGCAGGCCGGTATTCTGGCTATCCTCGTTTTTATCGGAGTGATCTGCGCGGGGCTGTTGGATTCCAGCGGCCTCAAGGCCCGGCTTCTCGTCGGTGTGGCCAACACCTATTCCGACAATGCCCGCGTCTACACATTTCTGAAAAAGCACTATTCCACGCCCGGTCAATCCGCGAGGACGGTGGCTGCCTGCGAGAGTCTGGTCAAACTCAAGCCGACGGACCCTGTCGTCCAAGCCCTTCTCGGCGGCGCCTACGTCGACGTTGGACGGATTCAGGATGCGATCGTTTGTTTCCGGGAGGCGATTTCTCTGGACCCCAACTGTTTTGACGCCCACCTGGGCCTGGGCAGAGCCCATCTCGAACGGGGACGCTACGGCGAGGCTGTCGATTCGTGTGAGAGAGCGCTGCAGATTCAGCCGAGATCGGCCGATGCGCTGCTGTCGTTGGGAATCGCGCTGTCCAGCTCGGGACGGTATGATGAGGCGATGCAAGCGTTCAAACGGGCCAAGGAATTGGACCCGCACATCGTCGAGCCTCAGGTCCTGACCGGCAGGGCATACCTGCGCGCCGGTATGTGCGAGCAGGCCATCGAGTGTTTCAAGGGCGCCGTCCAGGCGGATGCGAAACACGCCCAGGCGTACTACAACCTCGGCAGGGCCTACCTGCAGGTTGGCGACAAGGACTTGGCCCTGGAGCAGTGCCGTATGCTCCAGCAACTCAATCCGTATCTCGCGGATCGGCTGCACTCGTTGGTCGAGCAGTAGTCTTGATCCGCTGGTGATCCCCTCCAAAGCCACGTTGGACATCCTGCGTCGGATTGCGAGAAAACACGCATTGTGGTACTATGGAAGCGTTGTCTTTCGCGGGTGACTTGGTATTGATGGAGGATGCCCCATGAAGACTTGCCTTGCCGGATTGTCGCTCGTGTGGCTGGCGGCTTTGATTCTGACCTGCTGCACGGCGCAGGCGATGGTTCTCGATTTGCCGTCAGACGGCGGCGATCTCATATCGATCGGCGAGGTGTGGCGATTTCTCCGCGGCGTCGGTCCGGCTGGAGAGCCGGCAGATGCCTGGACGGGTGTGAACTTCGATGACTCGCTGTGGGAGACGGGAGCCGCGGGCTTCGGGTTTGGGGATGACGACGATGCGACGGTCCTCGCCGACATGCAGGGCAGCTATGCGACTGTCTACATTCGCAGAGAGTTCTCCATCGCAGCCGTGGATGCGGCGGCTGTCCTGGAGCTGACGATCGACTACGACGATGGTTTCATTGCCTGTCTCAACGGGGTTGAGGTCGCCAGGCGGGGCATGCCCGACGGCGTCGCGACATATGCGACGCGTGCCTCATCGTCCCACGAGGCGGGCACGCCGGAAGTCATTTCCCTGGGACCAGCCGGCGAACTGCTCCACGAAGGAACCAACCTCCTGGCCGTCGAGGGACACAACAACTCCCTGAGCAGCACCGACTTTTCTCTGAATCCCGCCCTTCGAGTTCGCTCCGGCATGATCCGAAACGGCGAGTTGGCTATCGTGACGACGGGCAGAATCGAGGTCACAGCCGATGTGAACGAACTCGACGCAGCGACAGTTATGATCCAGGAGGTTGCTGCGGCCCTGGATGAGCAGACCGGCCTGTGGACTGCGGAGGTCCCGCTGACAGCGGGTCTGAACAAGATTGTCGGACGAGCCTTCGACGCCGATGCGAACGAGGTCGATTCCGGCTCGATACAGGTCGTATACCTGCCGGCGGAGAACTCGTTGACAGGCGAATTGACGACAGACACGACGTTGCGTGGAGCCTGGCTGCTTGAAGACATCGTGACGGTGCCCTCGGAGACGGCGCTGACCGTGGAGCCCGGCACATTCGTCTTTATGGGGCAGGGGGCTTCCATTATTGTCGAAGGCCGGCTTCTCGCCCGAGGAACGCAGGCGGAGCCAATTCACTTCACGCACTACGGCGATGGAACCACCTGGAAACAGGTCCTGTTCGTCGAGGCCGCGGACAGCCAGCTTGGCCATTGTATCGTCGAGTATGCCGACAGCGAGGGGGAACACCAAGACTACTACAAATCGGGGCCGAGGGACTATC
>CAZDTD010000443.1:0-2784 GCA_964507995.1 uncultured Pirellulales bacterium
ACACCTACGATGGCAACGGCGAGCCGCAGAACGACTACGAGCCGAACCTCAGGCATGCCTGTCTTCAGGATGCCCAACTGAGCTTCCACAGTGATCTCGCCCAGATCCCCGGCACATCGCCTCACGCTACGGCGATTTGCTCCATCCTCTTCGGTCTGGACGCGGAGGGTACGGCCGAATCCCTGGATCCCTTCCGATACCAGGGAGTCGTGCCGGAATCCCAGGGGCACGTCTATGAATTCTGGCACTTCGTCAAGCAGTACGTATATGGCCAAGAGAGACCCAACGTCGATCTCGTCTCTGCGAGTTTCGGCCAGCCGCTGGAGGATGGGTGGACGCGGGGGATCGAATCGCTGGTCGAGCACACCGGGCTCGTGTTCCTCGCCAGCATCGGCAACGGCCTGAACGCTTCCGACCCGTCGTTCTATCCCGGGGCCGGGCCCAATGTGATCGGCGTAGGCGTCGTCAGTTCGGTGAACGCCGAGGATATGGCGACGAAGCTCTCGCAATTCGCTTTGGCGTACCCTGAGGAATCGAGCACCGGGCCGACCGAGGACGGTCGGTGCAAGCCCGATGTGATTGCTCCGGGTAACTGCCTCGTGGCGGAAGCGGACGCCGAGCAGGGGTACGAGATAACGGGCAACTGGTCCAGCTTCTCGACGCCCGTCGCGGCCGGCATCGTGGGACTTCTGATCCAGACGGCCAAGCAGAACGACGATCTGAACCTGGTGCTGTCGTCCGAAGGCGGCAACTGTGTCCTCAAGTCGATCCTGATGAATTCCGCGACGAAGTTGCCTTACTGGCACAAAGGCCGGCTGGGCATCGAGGACGACCACGAAGTGCCGCTCGACTACGTGCAGGGCGCGGGAATGGTGAACGCCGCCAATGCCCATGAGCTTCTGACGGCTGGAAACGCCAAGCCCGGCGATGTCCCCTCGACGGGCTGGGATCTGAACGAGGTCTACCAGGAGCAGGCCCTCCAGCAGGTGTATCGGATTGTGGTCGACGAGCCGGCCTCGAAGGTGATCACTGCCACGCTGGTCTGGAATCGTCATTACCGCCAGGAGCGGCCCTTCAAGCATATGTCGGAGACCGATAGCGACCTTCGGCTTGAAGTCTGGGCCATCAACCCGGCGAATCCGAGCGAACCTCTCCTGCTGGACTACTGCGACAGCAAGGTGGACAACGTCGAGCACATTTACATCGGCACGTTGCCTGGCTACACGGTGTACGAAATCGTGGTCTCGCACAGCAGTCTCGACGCCAAGTCCGCGTCGACGACGAGCGAGCGGTATGCGTTGGCCTGGAGCGTGGGTCTCAAGCCGGCGGATGACAACATCCTCTGGCACGATCTCAACGCCGACGGGATTGTGGACGATCTGGACCTGGCGATCCTGGCGAACAACTCCGCCGCCGGACGCAGGTCGCCGCAGGCGTATGTGATCGGCGATGTCACGATGGACGGAACGATCGACGCAGCGGACGAGCAGGTGATCCTGGCCAACCGCAGCAAGAGAGCGGGCTGGCGCACCGACGTCGAGATAAACTGAGCCGCGGACCTTCGCTGATCGTCCGGGGCATATCGTTTTCTATTCCGCAGAGGAGTACGGCCCGTGAGTTTCTCCAGGCTGTCGATTCCCGGCTTATTGATTTGTCTCGTTGCAACCGCGATCTGTCCGGCCGCGGAGCGGTGGCGGTTCATTGTGACCTGCGACAGTCGGGGCAGCGTCCTGGCCGGCGTCAATGAAGCGATCCTCTCCGAGATTGCCTCCGAGATCGTCCGACAGGACGTGGATTTTCTCCTCTACCCCGGCGACCTGGTCTACGGCGGTCGGATTGGCCCGGAACGCTTCGAGAATCAGTTGTGGACGTGGGTGCGGATCATGAAGCCGGTCTATGACGCCGGGATTCCCGTCTACGTCTGTCGGGGCAATCACGAAGTCGGGGACATGTGGGACGCCGAGCCGGGCGAACTGCCCGATCCGAACGACAACTATTCGCTGCGTTGGCTCGATGTGTTCGGCAATCCCGAGCATCCGAATCAGATCCTGCCGGACAATGGTCCCGCCGGCGCCCGGTACATGTCCTATTCGGTCCGTCACAAGAACGCTCTGATCGTCGCAGTGGACCAGTACGGCGGGTCGCAACATCGACTTGCCCATCAGGTGGATCAGACGTGGCTCGATTCGCAATTGCAGTCGAACGCCAAGCCGCACGTCTTCGTTTTCGGTCACGAGCCCGCCTTCAGGTTGGTGCATCCGGATTGCCTCGATGATTATCCGATCCGGCGGGACGAGTTCTGGTGCAGTCTCCAGGTGGCTGGGACGCGGATGTACTTCTGCGGCCATGACCATTTCTACGACCACGCATACGTCGATGATGGCGACGGCAACCCCGACAACGACATGCGCCAGATCGTCATCGCGACGGCGGGGGCCCCCGGATACACGTGGCTCCCTCCCTACATCGGCGACAATGGTCCCTTCCTCGTGACGCCCGTCTACCATGCTGAGCAATACGGCTACATTCTTGTGGACATAGACGGTCTGCACGTCACAGCCACCTGGATGGAGCGGCGGGATGTTGCTTGTCCAGGTCTCGATCTCTACAGCCCCCGCCACACGTGGGACTATTGGGTTGCCCCGCGGCCGATGGGTGTTCGGCTTGCCGCCGATCTCAACGACGACGGCCGCGTTGATTTCGCCGATCTGGCGATCCTCGCCTCCCAATGGCTCTCGGTCGCTGAATCCACCGCCCCCCAGGAGAAATGACGTGCAGCGTCCA
>CAZDTD010000444.1:0-2778 GCA_964507995.1 uncultured Pirellulales bacterium
ACCGCGTTGGCGTCGGCGCCGAAGTAGACATTGTGTGAGGTCGCCTCGCGGCCGGCCCGCCAGTTCAGCGTGGCGTCGATACTGACGTCTGTGGCTCCGCTGGCCGGATCGGGTTCGAAGCCCTGGACCGGGATATACAGGAACCGGACTTCGCTGAGGCCGGTGATGCCGGAATAGCCGTAGGTTGTATTGATGGTCAGCTTGACGTGCTTCGCAACAGCGCCGCCGAAATCGACGGTCGTGTTCGCTGTGTAGGTGACGAGGCCAGTCCCCTGGGCAAATTCAGGGACGTTCTCCAATTGCACCCAGCTCTCGCCGTCGGTGGAGTACTCGACCGTCACGTCCTTGGCTCCAAAGCCCATGAACGACTCGAGTTCCGAGTTGGCGTTCCAGACCCACAACTCGTACAGCTTGTACTCCTTGTCGAACGTAAACTGAATCCAGGCCGGCAGGCCGGCAGGCGTACCCCACATCTGTTTCAATTCGACGGAGTGCTGATCGAATGCATTGAGTCCGGAACCGTCGCAGGTTTTGCTCGCAGGCGAACCGGGCTGCTGAGCGGAGGCCTCGGCCGTCACATTCGTGATCGGATAGGCATACGGCTCCGCGGTGAAACTCCAGACTTCTCCCTTGAAGATTTTGTAGTCGGGCGCCGCGTTGACCTCATCGACCCGCCAGTAGTAGGTCTGTCCAAATTCCGTGACATCCTCCAGATTGAATGCCGCATCCGCCTGGTCCTGGCTGACGAGCACGCCTCTTGGATCGTCCCGACTGGCGTCGTTGACATCGTCGAAGCTCGTGCCGAGGTAGACATCGTGCGTCGCGGCGAACGTCCCGACCGCCCAACTCATCGTGGCGTCCAGCGGCACATCCACGGCCTCGATCTCCGGAACCGGGTTCTTGGCTCGGGACGGCACCGGCGGGATGTGTGTGATGTAATCGGTCAGATAGGTCGGGTTGGTGATATCGCTGCTCAAGCCCGGCCCCGTCCAGCCCAGGTCCATGTTGTCACCGCCGCCGTCTTCCACGAAGAAGGCCATGACGGCCATGACCTGCCCCTTCCTCAACTCCATGGCCGCGGAGTGCTGGGTGGTGTACTTGTTCCATTCGTCCACGGCGCACCAGCCATCGACGTAGGCCACTTCGACGGCATTGCCCATGTTCTCGTCCTGACTGACGTACAGCATGCCGTAGTCGTCGCAGGCGTAATGGAACTGGTACGTGCCGGTCGCCGGCACGGTGACCCATCCATAGAATTTTGCCACATAGTTGTCCCGGGAACCACTGAACTCGGATGCGGCTTGAACCTCCTCCAAATCCGGCGCAGGCACCGGATTGGCGAGATCAACGAGCAAATCGATGATGGCCTGTCGGCTCAGGCCAACGTCGTCCCACCACTCCTGCCGCACCATCGTAGCCGAGGCCGTCGTCGAAAGCATCAGGCCGGCCAGCCATGTCGTCCAAAGGCGTCTTTTCATGTTTGCGTCCTCCACAATACACTTGGAACCTGACCACACACTTTCTCCTATACGATGTTGTTCCGTCTCTTGGCTTCGTCCGGCGCGCACCTCCTTTCCACAAGGAAACCACACACAACGCGGCCCTATGGCCCCAAGGCGTGCACAAGACATGATGCGGATCGCGCTCCTACCCTTGTTCACTGCGATCCTATGCCCTTTGGCCTCCGGCTGCAAACCCCAACCGAACGACAGACCGCGCAATACCATGCTTCAAGTGATACAGAGTCGCTGCTTTGTTCTGACTACGGCGTGCCAGTGAAAACCCTCGCAGCCGATAAACTCATTTATAGCAAATCGAAACGACGGCTGCAACAGGATTGTGACGACATGCCTATCCTGTCTATCGGTTTCATAAGAGGGAGGCTTGAGACACACAGACTGCCCCTTTTCGGAGGCGGGCGACGCCGAATCTGCGACGCAAACAATGCGTGCGACAGCCCTGCCAGGCCACACGGAGAAAAGTCCATCGCCTATTCCACAACCTCTTTGCGTTCAACACGTTGCGGCATATCGTGTGTCCCGCAGGCCGCCCATGTCCAACCGGGGACACAAAACAGCCCTTCCCGGCGTCATCTCACGCCGCACACGTTGAACAGGCTGTAGAACGTATACGTATCGCCATATTCTGGCGCCAACGCATCGTATGCAGCCTGGTTATCCCCCCGCGCATTCCTCACAACATGGGAGATTTCCCGAAACTGGTTCTGCACGTCGGAGGAGATCATCCACCCCCTGGCGTCGGCGGGCGACCTCGTCTCCAGGGCATGCACCAACACCGCCTCGGCACAGTGGCGTGGGAGCTCCCGGTACCCCAGCGATCCCAGCAGAGGCAGGCAACGGAACAGCTCGGCTCGCTGGTGTTTCAGGAGGTAGTTCGCCATGAGGTATTCGAATGCCAGGCGATGGTCCGGCGTATCCTGCAGCAGTCTCTTCAACATCGACTCGACAGCAATGCCGCCAACCCCGTAATCGGATTCTCCCTTCACCCGACGCCAATTATGGATTGCTGGATGGCTCTCAGCAAGGGTTGGGTCCGCCATGATATTGTACCATTTACGTACATATTCCCGGCAGCCCGCGTATTTCTTCATGGCCTCGAAGGCAACCCGGGCGGATTCGTGCTGCCCCTTCACCAAGTGGATTTGAACCAGCATCTCGAACACGTACAGCGAAGGCCCCTCATTGTCCAGCAGCTCGTAGGCGTTCTTCTCTGCGGCGTTCGGACACCCCAGGTCCAGGTACAGTTCGAGCTGCTTGG
>CAZDTD010000445.1:0-2771 GCA_964507995.1 uncultured Pirellulales bacterium
CGCCGCCGCAGAGGATCGCCTCGTCGGGCATTCTCGGCAGGAACCTGCGATAGGCTGCCGCGATCGTGGACGCGGTGAACGCGGTGGCGGTCGCGAGCATGTCACAGGCAGAGAGTCTTCGCTTGCGGGCTTCGCCATGGAGCCACTCGCAGTACGCCTGTCCGAACTGCTCCCGGCCGGTGGACTTGGGCGGTCGCCGCCGCAGGAAGGGATGGCGAAGCACCTCGCGCAAAAGTTCCTCATGCACGTGGCCCCGGGCCGCCATGGCCCCGCCGTGGTCGAAGTGGCGTTTGCCGTTGGAGAGGATACGCATCATCCCATCGATGACCATGTTCCCGGGCCCGGTGTCGAAGGCGATGACATCGTTGTTCGTAGGGTGTGTCGTACACACCATCTTTCTGCAAACCGGCAGAAACGTCACATTCGCGATGCCGCCGATATTCTGCACCGCCCGGCACAGCCGCCGGTCGGAGAACAGCACGGAATCCGCGTAGGGCACCAGCGGCGCGCCTTCGCCTCCTGCGGCCATGTCGCGAGGCCGAAAGTCCGCGACCGTCGTGATCCCGGTCCGCTGGGCGATCCGCGAGGGCTCGCCGATCTGGAGGGTCGAGCGAATCACCCGCCCGTTATGCCGGGGACCCTGCGGATTGTGCCAGATCGTCTGGCCGTGCGAGCCGATCAGATCGACGGATTGCAGCGGGATGCCGCTCCTGTCGCACAGCTTGATGACGGCCTCTGCGAAGACCTCGCCCAGGACATGGTTAACGTGACAGATGTCATCCACCCTCGCGGTCTCGGGTTGGCACAGATCGAGAATGCTCCTTCGCATCCCGGCGGAATACGCAAACGTCTCGAACGCCAGCACATCGACCTTGCGGCCGCGAATGTCCACGAGGGCGACATCGACCCCGTCGGCCGAAGTCCCCGACATCAGGCCCGCCACACGCAGCCGCCTCTTCCATCCAGCCTTTGTCGCCGGGCGCCCCATACGTATACTGTCCCTTCATGCTGATTCAATTCACTATGCGATCCGATTATAAACGCCCGGCACAGCGTTTCCATCTGAAATGCGGCCATAGCCTTGCCTTCGGCCCAAGACAATAGCGTTTTTCGCTTTGCGGGATACCAGCGGGGATGCCTGACGTTCAACATGCTCGGCAATCAGTCTTTGACACGGTGAAGGATTCGGCGTAGCTTACCCGATACGGCGTGCACCGCGGACGAACACTTGCGGAGTCGGATTGATTCAAGAGGTACTGAAGGACGCGTGAGGTGCATATGGGCAAAACTGTCTATTTCCTTGGGTCAGGGGCATCGAAGGCTTCAGCATTTGGGCTTCCCGTTATGAAAGGTTTCTTCCGGTCCGACGATTTTGCAGGTCCCGAGTATTCGAACCTCGCCGGATTCATCCACAAATGGTTCCCGGGCACAGAGCCTGACGATCTGAACATCGAGGATGTGATCACGTGCCTGGAACTCAGTCTGGATCGCGTCGGATCATTCGGACGGAGTTATGATGGTCATATCCTCGATGCACGGCGAGAATTCGATAAGCTTATCGCCAGTCGGTTGGCCATTCCCGTGGGCAAATCGAGCGATCTTCACGAGTTACTCATGGGGAGAGACATCGCGGGTGCCAACTGCGAAGACACCATCATCACAGTCAACTATGACTTGGTCATAGATCGGACGCTTTTCAATTGCTCGCCGAAAGAAGATGGACACCGTGGGTGTCTGCTGACGCGAATGTATTCACTGCTGGCCCAACCACCTGTCTATGGGGGACACCGGCCGTCGTTGCTGCAAGCAGAAATGCAGGTCGGCTTCTATCTGAAGTTGCATGGATCGCTCGATTGGCTCTACTGTCCCGGTCAGGAGTGTCCCCATCACCGGGAATTCTTCGCTAACAAGATGGGTGTTGATGCGGTACACAATAAGCCTGGTGACCCATGTAAAATGTGCGGTAGTGCGCTTGTGAGCGTGCTGGTCCCTCCGACGATGATGAAAAGTTTCACCCAGTTTCCGAAGCTTGGGCTTCTCTGGAGTCTGGCCCATCGCGAGTTGAGCACGGCAGATCGCATTGTTGTGTTTGGGCTCTCCTTCGCGGTTTCAGATTACTATCTGCGATGGCTGTTCCGGAGTGCGATCACAGAACGTGCAAGCCAACCCGAGATATTCAACATCAATAAGGACAATGAAGACAAAGGGACAAGGGCATCTGGTAAGGCGATCATAGAACTCACCGGCATACAACCAGTGAGCTGTGAGACTGTCGATGAATATCGTCAGCGTATGGCCGGACTGGGAGGTGCGTGATACGCACCCTAAAAATGGCTGATGATATGTGGCTCATCCGGTTTCAGCGTACTTGCTGATCCAGGCACGCCCGAAACGAGCGTGCAGGGGAGATTTTCCGCCTTGAGCCAATAGCATGATCCGGACAAAAGAGCGGTGTCCCAAGTGAGCGGGATCGCCATGCCACGGGGCTGCTGCCCTCCCGTAACGCGGGCCCGTGCCCGAGGGTAGGTTGCTTGTCCGCAGAACGAGTCTCCAAACGCCCAAGACCAGCGAAAGGCGACGTCGTGCCGTTCTCCTGCCATGCTATTGGCTCAAGAGAAGATTGCCGCGCTTCGCTCGCAATGACATGAGCGGAAAATCGCGGGGTCTGGGGCAGCAGCCTCAGGGGCTGCCGAAGTACATTGAAACCGGATGAGCCTTATATGTCGCCTTCAGTGCAGTGACAACCGGCGACGAATGGCATTTACACAGGC
>CAZDTD010000446.1:0-2768 GCA_964507995.1 uncultured Pirellulales bacterium
CTCTCGTGAACTCGACCTTGCCGGAGGTGCAGGAGGAGTTCGCCAGGCCGTCGGTGGGGAGGACCAGCGACCTCCACAGAGTGACCGGCTGCGTAAGCTCCAGCGTGGCCGTGATCGGTTCATTGCTGAAGTTCTCTATGGCGATGCAGTCGTCGCCGATCAGGTACAAGGCCACCTTGTTCGGGGCGTCGAACCGGATGCCGAAGGGGGCCAGGAGTTTATCGCGGATCGGTTTCAGCTCCTCGCGAGTCAGTTCCAGAAGGCTGTTCGGCTTGCCGTTGACCTTGAGCGTGAGCAGGCTCTTGTCGTTCGCCAGTTCTGGCGGGAGCCTGGCGACCAGGCCGTCCGTGACGAGCACGGGTGTACCCGCTTTGAGCATCGCGGCGAGCTTGTCACTCCACTGCGGGTCCTTCAGTGCGTGGATCGGCAGGAAAGCGGCTTTGGCGTCCGTGCGAATCTCGGCCGTGGGCATGAGCGGCAGACCTAACATGCCGACGAAGTCGTAGACGTATTGCTCGTTGTGGCCGTCGCTGCTGGGTGGTTTGGGGGCTGCGACGCCTCGTAGCGGCTTGTCCCGCACCATCGCGGCGAGCTTCAGCAGACCGGGGATCTCAGTGCGGAGCTTCTCGACGTTGGCGGGACCCGTGCCCTCCAGGAGCGAGCCGTAGCAGAACAGCAGCATCTCCCTCGCGTCGGCCAGGACCGTCTGGCGGGCCTGCTCGACGTAGGTGGCCTCGTGGGTACCATAGGGGTCGAACCAGCCGCCGCCGCACTTGGGACCGCCGATTTCGCCCAGCCAGCGCATGATGTAGTAACCTTCGTACTGGACCTTGCCACCCCATTGCTTGTCCGCGTAGTCGCGGGTCTCGGTGCCCACCCAGATTCTGTCGAAATCGGCGGTTTGGCGCACGACGTCGTAGCCTCGATTATGGAACTGGTCGTACCACTGGGGATACTTGATGATGATCTTGACGTCGGGATTGACCGCGCGGGCGGGCGCGAGGATTCGCTCGCGACTGACTTTGGCCATCAGGTCGCAGCGGTATTGGGACCAGCTCTGGTCGCCCTTCGCTTTCCGGCACGCGTCGCACTCGCAGTCGGTGAACCAGAAGTCGTCGATCATGATCTCGTCGGCGAGCGACGCGGCGTACTCGAAGATTTCCTGCACGCGCTTCTGCGTGGGCTCATCGGTATAGCAGGAGATGGGGTCCCAGCCGGTGGATTTCTTGCCGACGCTGGTGGGCGTCACGCAGCCGGAGACGTCGATTCCCGCTTCGGCGAAGCGTTTCATCACGTGCTCCAGCGCGTTGCGTTCCGCGGTGTATCCGTCGCGGAAGCTCTCGACGAACGCATGAGTCACACCGGTATTCCTGCACCAGGCGATTGCCTGGTCGATCCCGGCCTCGGAAGACAGGTGACCGCGCACGTCCTGGGCGGTGAACAGCGTCGAAATCGCCAGCGTGTCCCGGTTCGCCTTCGCCAGTTCCCACAGCGATTGACCCCATGCAGCCGATACGATGGACAGAACCAGACCGATAATCCCGAATCGCTTCATGTGACTTGCCTACCTCATAGACTCTTCAGAAGAACGAAACCGGCCACAGAGGGCACAGAGATCACAGAGGTATGCTTGGATTGCGATCGCAAAAGCCTGGCTATCTTCTCTGTGTGCTCTGTGGCAAAAACGTATCAGTCCCAGTCGCCGAGCAGCTTCGTGAGCTTGTCTTTCAACCGTCGGCAGGCCTCGCCGGGATCGGTCGCCTTCGCTACAGTCGCGCAGACGGCCACACGCTGGGCTCCGGCCCGGACCACCTGCTCGACGTTATCCGCCGTGATGCCTCCGATCGCGACGTGGCTGATCCCGGTTCCTTCGAGCCGGGCCAGTCCCTGCCGGATGTAGTCGGCGCCGGCGATCTCGATCTCCGGCTTGGTCGTCGTCGCAAAGGCGGGTCCCAGGCTCACGTAGCTCGGCTGTCCCGGCAGCGACGCCTCCAACTCCTTGAGCGAGTGCGTGCTCTTGCCGACGATCAACGGGCTCAGTTGAATCCGTCGGACCTGCTCGACCGGCAGATCGTTCTGGCCGAGGTGTACGCCGTCGGCGCCCGCGGCCGCCGCGATATCCGCGCGGTCGTTGATGACGCTCAGCGTCCCCATCTCCCGGCACATCTCGACGAACTCGACCGCCATCGCGAACAGCCGGTCGTCGGGGATGTCCTTGGCCCGTAACTGGATGCAGTCGGCGCCGCCCGTGGCGCATTGGCTCGTCAGGGCCAGGACCTCCGCGGGCAGACTGCTCGTGACGATCACGTAGAGCCGAACGCGATGGAACTTCTCGATGGGCTCGCTGAACAGCACGATGTCTTTCTCCAGTGTGTAGCTCTCGTATCGCAGACGTTCGACCGCCTCCGCGACGGCTTTGTCCTGGATCTGGATGACTTCCGCCATCGCGCGGAGGGCCTCGGTCAGCCGCTTGGCTGCGGCGGTGAAGCAGTCCTTCAGCGTGGTCCGCTGGTGCTGGCCTTCCACCTTCTGGCCGACGCCGACATCGCCGACGGTGTCCCTGGCCGCGAGGAGCTTGTCCGACTCCAGCCGGGCGACGGCGGCGCACAGGTCGTGACGGAGTTTCTTGGCGCGTTCGCTGAGCGGACCGCAATTGAGCCCGAATCGGCAGTACTCCTCCATGACGCGAAGGGCCTCGCGGGCGCGATTGAAGTTCGCATCGATGATCCTGTAAGCGATTCTCTCCATAGCGGAGTTTATTATAACCC
>CAZDTD010000447.1:0-2753 GCA_964507995.1 uncultured Pirellulales bacterium
AGCGTGATGCTCTTCGTGATGAAGCCGCCGAGCGCGTTGACGTCCATGAAGTCGGTTAGCTCGTCGCAGTACCCGCATGTGCCGGAGGCCGTAAAGACGGGGTTCTTCAATCGAACCCCCGCAAAATCCACCGAAATGTCCACTGCTGTCTTTGCCATTGAACGCGGTCCTCAAGGCTTTCGCTCCAGGGCTTTGAGGACCTGTGCCCGATCTACGGTTTCGCTATCCTGACCCTCCTGGATCGCTCTGACCAGCCCCACTTCCTCCACGAGTTCGGCCAACGCGTCGTACAGGGTCTCGTCTTTCTCCTGCAACAGCTCGATCAGGGCCTGTTTCAGCAAAGTCTTCAATTGGCTGCTGTCAATCGTTATCGAGCTCATGTGCAACTCCTGCTGTCCTCACGGCATAATCCTCAGCCTGCTGTACCATCTCAGTATACCATCTCGCGGCTGCCGCAAGAAGAGCCAAGCCAGTACTACTCCCCGAAGAGGACCGTTCGAGCATCGAAGACCGGGCCGTCCTGGCAGCAGAGCTTGTACACGGTCTCCTGTGAGCCCTCGATTCGGCACTCCACGGCGCAGCTCTGACACAGGCCGATGCCGCAGGCCATCCGCCGCTCCATGCTCACCTGGCAGTCGATGCCTCGCTGCTCCGCGATTCGGGCGACAGCCGCCAGCATGGGCTCGGGACCGCAGGTGTAGAGAATCGTATCCTTTGGCGACCAGTCCTTTTGCTCGTCGAGCCAGCGGGACAGTCGTTCGGTGACGAAACCGCGGTAACCTGCGGAACCGTCATCCGTCGCGACAGCCGCCGGAATCCCGAACTTCGCAAACGCGGGAATGATGGAATTGACGTTGGCTGAAATTCCGTTGAGATCGCCCTCGAATGGCAGGGCCGCGGCGCTCTTGGCCCCCACGAAGGCGATGGCCTTCATCGCAGGGTGTTCGGCTCGTAGATACTTCGCGAGGCACCGTATCGGCGGGGCCCCCATGCCGCCCACGACCAGCAGCGCCAGCCGTTTGTCGCCGGGCACGGAGAAGCCGTTGCCCAGTGGTCCGATGATGCTGACGGAGTCGCCGGTTTTCAAGGCTGTCAATCGCACGGATGCCGGCCCGAGCACACAGTAGAGCAACTCGGCCGTGGTCCTGCCCGTTTCGACGGTCACGTCCGCGAAGCTGAACGGCCGGCGGAGAAGGACGTTCCGCTTGCACGCATCCCGCAGATCCGCCGGAATCTGGTCCTCGGGAGGCAATCCCACCTCGGAGACATCGATCTCGATGAACTGACCGGGGTGAAACTGCGCGAAGGCCTTGGCCCCGTCGCCGGTGAACTCCAGGTCCATGCGCCAGAAGCATTCGCCGATCCGACGGTTCGACAGGACCGTTGCGGCGAAATTGCCCTTGGTCATTGATGATCGATGATTGATGATTGATGATTTCATGGAAGGTCCACGCATCCTCTGCAATAATCCATTATCCTTCATCAATAATCAATTCTCAGAGCACGCTCTCGTACAAGCGGACGCCGTCCACGACTTTGCAGACGTGGGTGGCATATTTTTTTGCGAACGCAGGTCGGCTGCGAGGATAACCGGCATCCACCGCCTGCTTGACCGCATCGACGCTCTCAGCCCGGACCATGGCGCCGGAAGCGCCCTTGTCGCCGCCGCCGAGCATTCGTTCGCCCAGCACACCAGGGACCGAGCGGACGATGTCGCACATGGTTTCCAGTTCCGGCCCGGAGATCTTGTAGTCGTCACGAAGGCCCAGTCCATCCTCGCGGAAGATCGAGCCGACCGTCTCGACGTCGCCTGTCCGCCAGGCGTCCAGCATTCTGTAGAACCGCTGCTGGGCATGGAAGATGTACTTGAGTCGCAGGAAGAGGTCCGCGTGGCTCTTGCCGAACTGTCCCTCGATCTGATCATACAGAGCCTGGTTTTTGACGTCGGCTAAGCAGTTGATCGAAATACCGGCCTTCTGAAGGAGGACGACCATCTTCTCGCACTGCCTTCGCCGGACCGCGTATGTTGCCTTCTCCAGGCCAGGCCGATCCGTCCCGGTGTCGAGCACCACGATGCGAAAGTCGATGGCCCCCTTGCCGATGGGCACGTACTCGATGGAGCGGTCTTTCGGATTGTAGTAGGTCCCCATGCCCTCTTTGGCGAACAGAACCATGGTTTGATCGAGCTTGCCGCAGGGCGAGCCGATGTAGTCGTTCTCGACCGCCTGGGCCAGATCGACGATTTGCATCAGTGGCGAGGGCGTCCCGCCCTTGTCTGTGCTATCCTGTGATGGGCAAGAGCAAGGGCAAGATGCCCTCGCCACGCCAGCTTTCTCGATCTCGATTCCGTTGGCGTCGAAGAGCGACAGGATCAGGTTGATGCACAGGGAGGCCGAGCGGCTCATGCCGCCGCCGGGGATGTTGCCGAAGAGCACGCCGTCGATGCCCTGGGTGAGCTGGAATCCCTCGCGTTGGAGGATGTAATCGATGCCGTAGGGAAAGCGGCCCCACGTATTGGCGATTTCCGCGGACTGTGGAGCCGGGACATTGCCGATTGTGTACTCGATGATGCCGTCGTTGGGGAAGTTGCCGCTGAAGAGCCGGACCTTGTTCGTGCCGTTGGGCTTGTAGGCCATCCAGATGAATCGGTCGGTCCCGACGCCGAACAGCTCGGTGCCGTTGTAGTCCCCATGCTCGACCCCGAGGCAGAACCGCGACGAAGTCCGCCGCATCTTGCCGCCGGCTATGTCGAT
>CAZDTD010000448.1:0-2752 GCA_964507995.1 uncultured Pirellulales bacterium
GTGGCCGCCCAGACGGGCTTTCTCGGCGGCCCGAGGGTCCTGGCGAACATGTCGCTGGACCGGTGGTTTCCAACGCGGTTCTCGCTGCTCAGCGACCGGCTGGTGACCCAGAACGGCATCCTGATCATGGGCGGCCTGTCGCTGATCATCATGATTCTCACCGGCGGGTCGGTCCGGCTGCTCGTCGTGCTCTACAGCATCAACGTCTTCATCACGTTCACGCTGTCCCAACTGGGCATGGTGCGCCACGGGTGGCGCTCCCGGCGCCGGCAAAAGGCCTGGCTGTGGAAGCTGTCCATCAACAGCGTGGGCCTGGTGCTCGCCGCGTTCATCCTGGTCTCGATGGTGATCTTCAAGTTTTTCGAGGGCGGCTGGGTCACTCTCCTGATCACCGGGGCCTTGATCGTGCTGGCGATTCTGATCCGACGCCACTATGACGGCGTGGCGATGCAGCTCCACCGGCTCGATGAACTCGTTGAGCGGGCGGAGGCCCGAATGGAAGGGGCTGCCGGCGGGGAGGCGGCGCACATCAGAGCGCCGCCGGTGTTCGATTCCGCGAGCAGGACCGCCGTCGTGCTGGTCAACGGTTTCAACGGCACCGGCCTGCACACCCTTCTGAGCGTCATGCGGCTGTTCGGCGGCGGCTATCGGAACTTCGTCTTCCTCGAAATCGGCGCGCTCGACGTCGGCAACTTCAAGGGGCCCGAGGAAGTCGAGCATCTGCACGCCCAGGTTCGGCGCGATCTGGATCGCTACGTGCAGTTCGTCCGATGGGAGGGTTTCCATGGCGAGGCCGTCTCCGAGATCGGGGTCGACGTCGTGGACGAGGTCGAGCGGATCGCGCCGTCCATTCTGCAGAGTCACCCCGGCGCGGTGTTCTTCGGGGGCAAGCTGCTGTTCGCCAACGAATCCATCTTCGACTGGCTGCTGCACAACCAGATCGTCTTCGCGGTCCAGCGTCGTCTCCACCGCCAGGGCGTCCCGTTCGTCATCCTGCCGCTGCGCGTATAACCCGCTCTACGTCGCTATCCGACGATTTGCACGACCC
Source organism: uncultured Pirellulales bacterium (assembly GCA_964507995.1). Classification (GTDB taxonomy): domain Bacteria; phylum Planctomycetota; class Phycisphaerae; order Sedimentisphaerales; family Anaerobacaceae; genus PLanc-01. Next base: position 1,049 of record CAZDTD010000448.1, read on the forward strand.
AAGCCAACACGGTCTCAGCCAGATGTACCGTCTGTTCATACTCCGACTCAGTGACGGGCTCGGCATCGCCAGGATATCGGCATGTGACCGCGTGATCCGTCAGGATGGTCGCCTCCTGTACGTCCTTGGGAACCGCGGTATGTTCGGAGATCAGATCCAACAGCAGCCCAATGCTGTGTGTTTTGCGAACCGGGATCTGGTGAGCAATGAGTGCTGCCTTCAACGCCTTCTCCGCGCATTGCTGGGCGTGGTAGCACAAGCTTTCAAGCATGACGTGTGGCGTGTCGCGTCTTCTAGCGAGTTCCAGGTCGCTGACCGCATATCGCAGCCAATCTCGAACGCTGCCGGGTTGTGCAGGCTCAGGCGGCATAGAGTTCCCTGCCTTCCTGAAGGATGGTCCTGTAGATCAGACCGGGGCTGTCCTTCTGGCGATTGAGGTCGCCCTGAGTTGTCACGAGGATATCGATGGGCACAGGCAAACCCCGCAACCGATGATAAAGCGCCTGGGCCGTCCGACGTTTATGTGTTCCATCGGACATGACGACAAGGAGATCCACATCGCTCTCGGGACTTCGCTCATTTCGGGCCGCCGATCCGAAAAGAATGATCCGCAAGGGGTGAACCTGTTTGACGATCCGGTCGACGGCCTCGCGAACCAGCGATTCGATCTCCACACCCTCGCAAGGGTCGATCTTGTGCGGACTGCGATCTTGTTGCCTTGACACGGACATGACGACAATCTCAAATCATCGATATTCCATGATGGGCTTCAACGAAATCCACCCTGCGTTGTCCACCGCATTCTATCATTTCGAGTCGGCGATAGCACGGTAAATCTCGATTCGTCGCATCGGCGGTTCGCGTGGGTCGCCGAGGGCAGGTTGCAGGATGGAATCAATGGTACGCGGCGCCGGGGTAGAGGAGGTTCAGGGCCAGGCTTTGCGCGGGGCCGAGGACGAAGTCGATGACGTTCCAGGCGACGACCAAACCGATCATGTTGGCGGCGGGCTGGGCCATGAATTCCCGATAGCGGTCCGCCGTGCGGTTGTCGAGGAACAGCATGAGGATCTCGCTGCCGTCGAGCGGAGGCAGGGGCAACAGGTTAAAGACGAGCAGGATCAGGTTCAGGGAGAACAGGACGCTGACCACGACCGCGGCGCTGGCGGCCATGCCGGGGGATCTCGCGACGGTCACCTGGGTCCAGGTGGATTCCAGGGGAGCGGCGAACCAGCCGCAGGCCATGCCGATGCGGATGATCGCGGCGGCCAGAAGAATCAGCACGAGGTTGGCGCCGGGACCCGCGAGGGCCATCCACGCGGCCTTCTTGCGATAGGCCTGCGCCCAGCAGGGATCGTAGGGCGTGCTGGCCCAGCCCATCATCCAGCCGCCCCGGGTGACGAGGAACGTGACGAGCGGAACGACGATCATGCCGAGGGGCGATCTCTGAATGTGTGGGACCGGATCGAGGGTCGCCAGGCCGGCGCGGTGCGCGGTCGGGTCGCCCAGTTTGAGGGCGGCGAAACCGTGGGCGGCCTCGTGAAGGGTCGTCGAGATCACGAACACCGCGTACCAGACCAATCCGAGTCCCAGTTCCACAGGCATTGTCGGTTGCCCTCCAATGGCCCGACGTTCAACGGACCTGTACGTCGAGCGTATAGCTTCGACCGGGCTGGGTCTCGAATTCCACGAGGCCTTTGCCGGGCT
>CAZDTD010000449.1:0-2750 GCA_964507995.1 uncultured Pirellulales bacterium
CTCCCACCGGGAGGACCGGGCGGCGAAGATCGACCGCTCCAGGACCCCTGTCGTCGTCCCAGTCACCATGTACCCGCAGGCCCTCCAACTGCCGCCCAGGCCGTTGTCGAGGCTGGGGTTGACCAGTTCGATGGACCGGCCGTCCGTGTCGGTCGGCCAGGGGAACCCCAGCCTGTAGTCCACGGCGTCGATCTTGTTGCCTTCCCTATCTCGAAGGGTGAGGGTCTCGCCTTCATTGCTCAGTCGGCCCGCAAAGGGACCGTAGCAGGCCACGCTGAAGGTCCGTTCGAAGGTCTCCGAGTCTTCCGCCACGACGACATACCCGCCGGCGGGGATCGTCGTGCCCTCGGGAAAGCTGTACGTGATCGCGTTGCTGAAATACCACCCGCTGAGATCCGCTTGGGCATCGCCGGCGTTGAGCAGCTCAACGAATTCCAAGCGGCTGGCGGCATTCCCGGGATCGTAGCAGATCTCGTTGATGACGACCCGTGGCGCCGGGACATCCTGGCCCTGAACAAGGGCCTGGAGCAGGCATAGACACACCAACACGGGCACACAAAGCCCCCTGCAGTCCACCGCTCCAAACCGTAACAACATCTATCGGTCCCCTGCTCCTGCGTTGACAAAGAGGAACATTGCCGCCGGTCACCATGCTCCGTCGCGACAGTGCAACGCCAAAGAGCATTATAGCAAATCCGCCGCAATGCGGCAATGACAGTCCAGCCCCAAACCAAGACATGCGGAGGGTCGTTCGGACGCATCGCCGGGGACGGCAACAGAATCGCCATCAGAATGGCGACGATGGAAATGACGACCAGCAGCTCGATCAGCGTGAAACCCCTCTTCTTGTGACAGCAAGCGTTCATGCTTTTCGGGTTCCTCCCACAAAATCACTCCGTCAAATCCGTCTCCCTCGCAAATCCATCTCGAAACGACCCGTGCCGATCGGCCTCCTGTTCGCTCGCGGAGCGGCCGCGAGCCGAACGATCTTCTCCCATTATGGCCTGGGAACGACGGGCTATAAAGCGAAAAAGACAGACGTGAACGATCCTGGGTGCGATTCGTGTTTGTAGGTAGATTCTCCCAACCCTTGGGAATCGACCCTGTCATTCCTGCGCCAAGCAGGAATCCAGGAACCGCAGGACCCGGCCCTTCATGGGCAGTGGATTCCCGCCCCCGATCGGGTCGGGGGCAGGCTCTGCGCGGGAATGACAAAGTCAACGTCGAATGATCCATTTCACAACAAACCAGAAACTACCTACAAACGTGAACTGCTCCCAACGATCCCGTTGCACCGACATATGGGGCCTTGGCCGCAAATTGCGGTCTTTTCTGACGTCCGTCGCGTCCGCCGCAGTCCGATATCCCCCCACGCGGGAACACAACGGAGCCGATCGCAGTTCGCCCAAGCCCTGTAATCAAATCCCGCTCACAGAACACCGTGGAAATCGGAACAGTCGTCCTCGCCGGCCGCCGATAAGGTTACAGCCAACAACTCCCGGCGATTGCCTTGTATTCCGCGCGTGCAGGCGGATGAAGGTAGACCGCCGACCAATGGGTATTCTGAACAAGGGAGGGCTGATGTGAGTGCAAAATGGAGAAAAGATCTGCGAGCAGCCGCAGCGGAGAACGAGACTCTCGGCCAATGTCATCGTTGCGGGAGTTGCTGTGCCTTCATCAGCATCCCTCCGTTCCGAGAGGATGAGTTGGACCAACTCCCCGCGGAGATCCAGCAGGTCGTGGACTGGTACACGCAACACGATCCGGCCCGCCCCAAGTCGCCCGTCCCGTGCTACTTCTACGACATGACGAAACGGACCTGCCTGATCCACGAGCACAAGCCACACATGTGCCGGGAGTTCGAGCCGGATGGTCCTGCGTGCCGCAAGGTGCGAAGCGACCTGCTCGGACCGCTGAACGCCTACTACAACGCCACGAAGCATTGGGCCCGTCATTACACCCGCATCGTCGGCCCCGGCGGCAGAATCCAGGAGATCGCCGACTTCAGTTTCGACGACGAAGTCGTCGAGGGAATGCTGAAGACCTGATCGACCCAGGCCGGTATTCGTGATGAACTCGTCCGCCCGCCGAAGCACCTGTCAAGCTGCGGAGATAGATCAATCAGGCTCGCTCAGGTCGTTCACCAGTTGGCCGAGGAGTTCCATCGGCATGCCCATCACGTTGGTGAAGCTGCCTTCGATCCGCTCGACGAAGGCGTCGCCCACTTCCTGGATGGCGTAGGCGCCCGCCTTGCCTTCCCATGCGCCGCCTGCGACGTGCTCGGCGATCTGCGACTCCGTGAGCCTGCGGGGATAGACCGTGGTGACATCGGAACGAATGATCCGGATGCCCCGACCCAATCGGATCAGGGCCAGGCCCGTGATGACCCGGTGCGGCCTGCTGAAGAGCTTTCTCGTGATCCGCTCGGCGTCCGCCGCGTTGGCCGCCTTGCCGATCACCTCGCCGTCGAGGTCGCACAGCGTATCGGCCCCGATGACCAGGGCGTCGGGAAAATCCGGAGCGACGCTTCCGGCCTTCGCCAGCGCCAGATCCTCGGCGTATCCGCGCACCGTCGCCGCGGTGCGACGGATCGTGGATTCCTCGATCTTCGGAGAAACAGCGTCAAACGCATAGCCGGCCTCCGTGAGGAGTTGCCTGCGCCGCGGGGAAGTCGAAGCCAGAACGATCTGCATAGCACGGTCACCGGAACACAGAGACACATCCACTCGAACCACGTGCGGGCATTCTAC
>CAZDTD010000450.1:0-2744 GCA_964507995.1 uncultured Pirellulales bacterium
CTGGCCGTGGTGCAAGGCAAGGACTACGTCGGCTATATCTGGCTCTGTGCCCCGGCATCCAAGGCGTCCGTGGACGTCGCATTGGTCTGGGGAGACGATCAGACCGCTCGCCAGACCGTCCGAATCAAAGGCGTCAAAGGCAAGTACCACAAGCACCCGTTGAAATTCACGGCCGGCGCAACCTCGGAGAAGGCGATGCTCGAAATCCTCGCCCACGACGGCAATGTCCTCGTGGGCACGGTGTCGCTCATGCCTGCGGACAACATTCGCGGGATGCGGCCCGACACGCTGGCCCTGCTCAAGCAACTCGGCGCAACGATGTACCGCTGGCCCGGCGGCAATTTCGTCAGCGGCTACAACTGGCGCGACGGCATCGGCGACCGCGACCGCCGGCCCCCGCGAAAGAATCCCGCCTGGACCGGCGTCGAACACAACGACTTCGGACTCGACGACTTCATCGCCTTCTGCCGGGAGGTGGGGGCCGAGCCGGTGATCGCGGCCAATACGGGTTTTGGCGACGACTACTCGGCAGCCCAGGAGGTCGAGTACTGCAATCGCGGCGCCGACACGATCGGCGGAAGCTGGCGGGCGAAGAACGGCCACAAGCAGCCCTACGATGTGAAATACTGGTGCGTCGGCAACGAGATGTTCGGGCCCTGGCAGTTGGGCTTCATGCAGCTCAGTCACTACGTACAGAAGCACACCCGCGTGGCGCAGGCCATGTGGAAGGTGGACCCCACGATCAAGCTGATCGGCGTGGGCAGCCTCGGCGAGTTCAACCGACGCAACGACCCGGAGCAGAAGGTCGGCTGGACCGAAGGCATGCTGGCGGATTGCGCAAACGACATGAACTATATCTCGGAGCATTTTTACCGCGGCCGGACGCCCTGGTCGCCCGAGGACCCGAACATCGTCGGGCACGTCGGCCTGTTGAAGCAATCCATCGTCCAGAAGGCCGAGGGACATCGCAAGCTCCAGAAAGAGCTGGGCCTGCTCGATACACGGCCCGTACCCATCGCGATGGACGAGTGGAACTATTGGCACCAGCCGTATGTCTATGGCGAGCTGGGCTGCCAATACGATCTCGCCGACGCCCTGGGTGTGGCCGCCGGCCTGCACGAGTACTACCGCAGCAGCGATATCATCCAGATGGCCCATTACGCCCAGACAGTGAACGTGATCGGCTGCGTCAAGACGACGAAAACCGCCGCGTTCTTCGACGCGACCGCCCTGCCGCTGATGCTGTACCGCCATGAGTACGGTTCGATCCCCATCGAGGTCACAGGCGATCACGCGGCCTCTGCTCTCGACGTGGCCGCCGCCTGGACGACGGACCACAAGGCCGTCACCATTGGCGTCGTGAACCCGAACCGCGAGGCCCGGGCCATCGAGTTGAAGCTCGACGGGATCCAGCCGGCCGCCAGGGGCACCGGCTGGGTCATCGCAGGAGACGATCCGAAGCTGTTCAACGACGCGAACAACGAGCGGATCAAGATCATCGAGGTGCCGGTGCAGTGGGACGACCGAATGGAAGTCGCTCCCTTGAGCGTCACGCTCGTGCGCTTCCCGGCGAAGGAGCCGTCATGAGGCACATCGGAACAATCGCCGTCACTTTCGTCTTGTTCGCAGCCGCATGTCCAGCCGTACATGGCGCCGCGCGGCAGATCGTAACGGCGCCGTCGTCGGGCAGGGCCGTGCCTCGCGACGTGATGGAGCGGGTATATGAGCAGGTGAAGACTCCCTACAAATACGGCGTGGTCCTCGCAGGCGACAACGGCGCGATGGTCGATTGCCCCAGCGTCTTCCGGCACGGGGACCGCTGGTACATGATGTACATCCGATTCGCAGGCACAGGCTACGAAACCCTGCTGGCCGAGAGCGAAGACCTGCTTCAGTGGAAGCTGCTGGGCACCATCCTGCCGTTTCGCAACGACACATGGGACGCGAAGCAGGCAGCCGGCTACATCGCCTTGCAGGACTGCGTCTGGGGCGGCTCCTACAAGCCCCAGGTCTACGACGGCAGGTACTGGCTCTCCTACGTTGGCGGCGCCCTGGAGGGCTATGAAACCGATCCCCTCTCGATCGGTCTGGCCTGGACGGGCGATCCGACCCAACCGATCGAGTGGAATCGCATGGATGAACCCATCCTGTCGCCCATGCAGCCGGACGTGCGGCCGTTCGAAAAGATCACGCTCTACAAGAGCAATATCATTCACGATCCGGCCGAGACGCTCGGCTATCCCTTCGTCATGTTCTACAACGGTAAGCAGCCGAACCGAGAGTGCATCGGGATGGCCGTCTCGAAGGACATGCGGCACTGGCTGCGGTTCGGCGCCGATCCGGTCATCGACAACGGCGACGGCATCTCGGGCGACCCCCAGATCGTGCGCATGGGCGATCTCTGGGTAATGCACTACTTCGGCGCCTTCTGGAAACCGAAGGCGTTCGACACATTCGCCTGCTCATACGATCTGGCGCACTGGACCCGGTGGGAGGGGCCGCACCTGATCGAGCCTTCCGAGCCCTGGGACGAGACCTACGCCCACAAGCCGTGGGTCATCCTGCACGAGGGCACGGTCTACCACTTCTATTGTGCGGTGGGCAGCCGCGGCCGAGTCATCGCCCTGGCCACGTCGAAACCCTTGGAGCAAAAGAATCATTGATTTTTGAATGGACAAATGCAGCCGGCATTGTCACCCCCGCGAAAGCGGGGGTCCAGGAACATCGTGAAAAAGCCTGGATTC
>CAZDTD010000451.1:0-2724 GCA_964507995.1 uncultured Pirellulales bacterium
AGCGTATAGCTTCGACCGGGCTGGGTCTCGAATTCCACGAGGCCTTTGCCGGGCTCGGTTGTCGTCACAGGCATTCCCGCCAGGCTCACGCGAATGGGCGTGGCCGTCCGGATGCGGCACGCGGCGCCGGCCTTGGAGTGGATGAGCCCCTTGTCCAGTTTGCCGTCGCGCCAGTACATGTCCACTTCGAAGCCACCGCGGGCGCACAGGCCGGTGACGGAGCCCTCGGGCCACGCGGCCGGCAGGGCGGGCAGCAGGTGAATCTCGCCGGCATGGCTCTGGAGGAGCATCTCCGCGATGCCGGCGGCGGCGCCGAAGTTGCCGTCGATCTGGAACGGCGGGTGATTGTCGAACAGGTTCGGCAGCGTCGATTTCTCCAGAAGCTTCACCACGTTTTCGTGGGCTTTCTCAGGCTCCTGCAGGCGGGCCCAGAAGTTGATGATCCAGGCGCGGCTCCAGCCGGTGTGGCCGCCGCCGTGCGAGAGGCGGTATTCGAGCGACTTGCGGACGGCCTGGGCCAGGTCGGGCGTGCCGTTCAGCGTGATCTGGCGGCCTGGGTGGATTCCGAACAGATGCGACATGTGGCGATGGCCCGGCTCGGGTTCGTCGTAATCCTCGATCCATTCCTGCAACCGGCCCGTCTTGGGACTGATCTGAAGCGGGGCCAGATTCTCCAGGGCCTTGGCGAGCCGGGCGCGGAACTCGGGGTCGGTGTCCAGGATTGTGGCCGCTTCGATGCAGTTCGTGAACAGGTCGTGGAGGATCTCGAGGTCCATCGTCGCGCCGTAGGTGAACATCGAAGTCGAGCCGTCGGCCTTGCGGAACGAGTTCTCCGGCGAGTGCGAGGGATTCGTCACGAGCCTGCCCGCCACCGGCGTCCCCTCGGGCGCCTCGACGAGGAAATCGAGCATGAACTCGGCGGCGCCCTTCATCAGCGGATACGCCGTCTCGCGGAGGAAGGTCTTATCCTGCGTGAACAGGTAGTGCTCGTATGGATGCTGGGCCAGCCAAGCCGCCCCCATGAGCCAGATGCCCCAGACTCCGTCGGCGGGTGTCGTGAAACCCCAGACGTCGGAGAGGTGGTGGACGACCCAGCCGTCGCAGCCGTAGTGGACCTTCGCGGTCCGATTGCCCGACTCGACCAGGCAGTCCTTCATGTAGTCGAACAGCGGCAGGTGGCATTCGCCCAGGTTCGCCACTTCCGCCGGCCAGTAGTTCATTTGCAGGTTGATGTTCGTGTGGTAGTCGGCGTTCCAGGGGGCCTTCATGTGCTCGCTCCATACGCCCTGGAGATTGGCGGGCATGTCGCCCGGCCGGGAGCAGCCCATGAGCAGGTAGCGGCCGAACTGGAAATACAACGCGACGAGGGACGGGTCCGCTTCGCCCCTGGCGACCGCGGCCAGACGCTGATCCGTCGGCAGGGCCGCGTTCTGGGTTCGGCCCAGGTCCAGGCTCACGCGTCGAAAGAGTCTGCGATGATCGGCCACGTGCCTGGCGCACAGTTGCTCGCTGGAGTCCGCTGCTGCGGCGAGGTGGGCCCGGCACAGGTCGCTGGGCTCGCCTCCGCGATAGTTGGTCGCCCCGGCGATCAGGAGGATCAGCTCATCCGCCTTCTCCACGTCGAGTTTGCCGTCCTGGCTGGCGACGCGACCGCCTGTTGCCCTGGCGAGGACGTCGGCCTCGAATTTCATGCCGACGTTCTGGTGCGTCTGATCGTGCTCTCGCTTGATCTGGCCGCGGAGGACGATCCGGTCGTCGCCTTCGCTGAGACTGGCTGCGTCCTGCTGGCGGGTGATCGTCACGGCACATGTGATTGCGGCGGGTTTATCGGCCGTGAGGTGGACGACGATCACATTGTCGGGGGCCGAAGCGAAGACCTCGCGTGTGAAGCGGACGCCGTCGGCGGTCCAGGTCGTGGTCGCGATGCCTGTGTCGAGATCGAGGCTCCTGCGGTAGTCGGCGACCGCAGCGGCCGCGGGACAGACGATGTGCAGGTCGCCGAGGGATTGATACGACTCCACGCCCATGGGCCGGCCCATCATCTTTTCGCCCGCCAGTTTCGTCGCCTCCGCGTTCTTGCCCTCGAAGAGCAGCCGGCGGACCTCCGGCAGCGCCTCCAACGCCTCGGGATTCGTCGTATCGCGGGAGTAGCCATCCCAGAGCGTGTCCTCGTTGATCTGAATGCGTTCGTCGGTCGCGTTGCCGAAGACCATGGCGCCGAGCCGGCCGTTGCCGATGGGCAGGGCCTCGGTCCACTGTTTTGCCGGCTGGGTGTACCACAGCGCGAGATCCTGTCGATCCCCAGCGGGATCGGCGGCGCTCGTGCCTGCGAATCCGGCCAATGCGACGATCATGGTGAACCCGACGAGTTGCATCCTCATGTTGCGTCTCCTGCGAATAACTGGACGGTCTGATAATACTCCGCCGCCGCGGGGCCGATGGACAATCCGATCGTTTCATCACACGATATCCGACGCGATGGGCCGGTGCAACTGGGTACTTTTCAGAACGCGCGTCGGCACAAGTTGTCCGGATGCCGCAAAATGCTTATGTCATTTTTGTGGGTGGCCGATTTACTTCATATGGTTTAGACGGACTCGTATTTACGGGTTCTGTATGCCCAACCGGGGGGCGCCGGGTACGGTGCGATTAGGCACCGGGGGCAAGGTACTGCATCCGCGTGCTCCGGCCGAAGCTCCCGCCGGGAACGGGTGGTCACAGACG
>CAZDTD010000452.1:0-2714 GCA_964507995.1 uncultured Pirellulales bacterium
TCGCCGACACGACCGCATCCCGGGGAATCCTCGGGACCCGGTTCAACAGCCAGTACACCTTCGATCTGAAAGTCGAGGCCGCCCGTGTCCACGGCGATATCGGCGACGGCGCCGCCTGGCTCAACACGGAGCTGAACATCGTCGCAGCCCAGGGCGGCGCGATCGGGTCCGGCGTCTGGCGACACATCGCCTGCGTGGTCGATGGCGACACGGGTGGCATCCGGATGTACCTGGACGGCGCATCGGCCTCCACGACGACCTGCGCGGGGACGCCGCTGTTCATGAAGCCGGACCAGGAGCTTCGGATTGGGAACAGCTACGGAACCGAGTTCCTGCACGGCCTGATCGACGACGTCCGTCTCTACAACCGCGCCCTGTCCGACGCGGAAGTGGCGAACCTCGCGGGCCGGACCGGACCGATCTACGAGGGATTGTGACAGAGAACGAACGCAATGCGGCGTTCGTGCAACGTAACGAGCGTCGCGACGGAGGTACGATTTCTTTCAATCGTTTTTTGTGGAGGTAGCAGAGATGAGACGTTCAACTGTGATTTACGCCGGTCTCGTGATTGCCGGCCTGGCGTTGGCAGGCACAAGCCACGCCGCCGTCGATCCCAACACCATTCTGGGGATTTGGCTCCTTGACGAGGGACAAGGCAGTACGGCCGTGGACGCGTCCGGCAACGGCAACGACGGCACGCTCGTGAGCTCGCCCGCCTGGATCGCCGGCAGCTTCGGCAGCGCCCTGCAATTCAACGGATCGAGCACGTACGTCACCTGCGGCAACGCCGACCTGTTCAACGTCAAGACGTTCTCCGTGTCCTTCTGGTGCAACATTACGGCCACGCAAACCTGGAACCACATGATCTCGCGGGGCCAGCATCAGGCTAGTGGGACCCCGGGTTCGGTGAACTGGGGCGTCATGATGTACGAGGCCCAGGCGACCATCCTCTTTGAAACGTTCAACGACACGACCTGGGTCGGCATCAACACCCCCTCCAGCGTCGGGGAATGGCATCACGTCGTCGCCACATACGACGGAAGCAGCACGATGCAGCTCTATCACGACGGCCAGTTGGGCGCCACCACGTCAGGAGCGGGTCTCCTGCTCGATGCCAGCCGGGCATTTGTGATCGGCGGCCGGTCCGACGCAGGAGCCGTCGGCGGCTTCTTCAACGGAAGCCTGGACGAGATCGGGTACTTCAACGCCGTGCTCACAGCCGACGACGTTCAAACAATCATGACCCAAGGCCTCTCCGAGATCATCGGCGACATGCCCGAGGCGGCCAATCCGCAGCCGGCCGCCGGCGAGAGCGACGTTCCGACCGATGTGACCCTCGGCTGGGAGGCCGGCATGTTCGCGGCCACACACGATGTGTACCTTGGCACATCGTTCGACGACGTGGCAGCCGCCAGCAGCAGCGACCCGCGGGGAGTCCTGCTCGGACAGGGCCAGACAGACACCGCCTTCGACACAGACGGTCTGCTCGAATACGGCCAAACCTACTACTGGCGAGTGGACGAGGTCAACGCAGCCCCCGACAACACGATTTACAATGGCCCGGTCTGGAGCTTCACGGTCGAGCCATATGCCTATCCGATCACCAATGTGACGGCTGAGGCCTCCATCGAACAGCCCGGCTCGTCGGCGGCCAATACGATCAACCGCTCCGGCCTCAACGAGTTCGATGAGCACGGCGTCGATCTCAAGACCATGTGGGCCACCCCCGGCGGCCTGCCCGCCTGGATTCAGTACACCTTCGACAAGGTGTACAAGGTCCACGAGCTGTGGGTCTGGAACAGCAACTCGGAACTCGAGTCCTACATGGGCTTCGGGGCCAAGGAGGTCGCGATCGAGTACTCCACCGACGGCGAGACCTGGACCGCGCTGGAGAACGTGCCCGAATTCGCGAAGGCGCCCGGCACAGAGGGCTACACGGCCGACACCCTCGTCGATTTCGGCGAGGTCATGGCCAAGTACGTCAGACTGACCATCAACACCACCCACGGCACAATGGGCATCACGGGTCTGAGCGAGGTGCGGTTCTTCCACACGCCGGCGCAGGCCTTCAAGCCCGATCCGGTGGACGGTGCCGCGGGAATCGCCCTGGATGCCACGCTGAATTGGCGGCCCGGTCGAGACGCGACCTCGCACGAGGTCTACTTCGGAACCGACCCGAACGCCCTGACGGCCGAGACGGTCACCGATCACAGCTATACGCCTGCATCCCTGGATTTCGGGACAAACTACTACTGGAGAGTCGACGAGGTGGCCGAAGCCGACACCTACGCGGGCGAACTCTGGAGCTTCACGACCACGGAGTTTACCACGATCGACGACTTCGAAAGCTACACCGACAACATGGATGCCCATGAGACGATCTGGGACGCCTGGATCGACGGCGTGACCACAAAGGCCAGCGGCTCGCAGGTCGGCTACACGGATGCACCGTTCGCCGAGAAAACCATCGTTCATGGGGGCGCACAGTCGATGCCCCTTATGTACGACAACGCGACACAATTCTACTTCAGCGAGGCCGAGCGGACGTTCGACCCGGTCCAGAAGTGGACGAGCAACGGAGCCAGCGAACTGTGTCTGTGGGTCCGCGGTTCCCCCGCGAAATTCGTCGAGACCGCCCCTGGCCAGTACACGGTCAGCTCCAAATCCGCGGACATCTGGGGCACCTCCGACAACTTCCGCTTCGTCTACAAGCG
>CAZDTD010000453.1:0-2713 GCA_964507995.1 uncultured Pirellulales bacterium
AGCACATCGGCTGTGGATTGTGCATGCCAATCGTTCTTCGCCGTGGACATTCTGCAGGTCCCGTCCTGGAGGTCTGCAAATGCTTCGTTCCGGACGGCCTCCGAATCCGGGCGTCTCGTGCCTATGGTGTTTTTCCGGATAGCAGAATCAGGGGCTTGTCCACTCTACCGGGCCGAACCGTTCAAGTGAAGCGAAACCGGGGTGCAAGATTTCACTTTTTTTGACGCGGCCAAAGCTTTACCCCGTACCGGTCGATATGGTATACTACAAAGCTATCGCATGCCGATGTAGCTCAATGGTAGAGCACGGCTTTCGTAAAGCCGGGGTTGTGGGTTCAAGTCCCACCATCGGCTTTTTTTCTGTCCACGGATATTCAGCGAGACGCCGAGCGAGAATGGTGTGCATGGCATATTCTGCGCCATTGGTCCAAGGCGGAAGCGGAAAGTGCCAAGAGTTTGGGCCGCGAGTCCGGCGGCATTACACGGTTTCGACTACCCCGTGGGCATGTTGCAGGGTATTATGGGAGTATGGCAGAGCCGCGACCAGAATGCAGAAAGACGGATACGCCACCTGAAGTGCAGCGGGTGCATTATGAGATTTGCCGAAGGCTGTCCGACAGCCGAAGGCTCGAATTGGCCTTTGATATGTGCGATACCGGAAGGCTGCTGGCCATAGCTGGTTTGCGGATGCGGCATCCGGACGCGAGCGAAGACCAGTTGCAGAGGCTGTGGGCGCGAGAGCATCTCGGCTCGGAGCTTTTTGAACAGGTGTACGGAGGCCCGCGACGTGGGTGAGGTCCAGTACATCGAGATAGTGCAGCGCCTCATTCGCGTACTTGACACATTAGACATCCCCTATGCCATCGGCGGCTCAATGGCCAGTTCCACCTATGGAATGAGGCGTTTCACACAGGATGCGGACATCGCAGTCAGGCCGTTTCTGCCCGTTGCCGACAAGTTCTTTGACATGGTCAAGGACGAGTTCTACATCAGCAAAGAAGCGATGGAAGAGGCCCTCCGGTCTCACGGCAGCTTCAATCTGATCCATTTCGAGACCTCGTTCAAGATCGATTTGTTCGTCCAGAGGCCAAGCGAGTTCGAGCAGCAATTGTTGATTCGCAGCCGGAGGGTGAAATTGACGGACACGGCCGCCCGCGAGGTCTGCGTCGTCTCGCCGGAGGATATCATCCTGCTGAAACTCCGCTGGTTCCAAGAGACCGGCGGCACATCCGAGCGCCAATGGGGCGATGTGATGGGGGTCCTCGGCGTTCAGGCCGGCACCTTGGACTACGAGTACCTCACCAACTGGGCGAGGAAACTCAGTCTGGACGAGCTTTGGGAGCGAGCCATTGCCCAGGCGGTGACGTAGACGGGAGTATGAATCTAAAAGACAAACACGAACAGCTTCAGAAGATCCTGAAGGAACTCGGCAGGGTCGCGATTGCCTATTCTGGCGGCGTGGACAGCAGTTTCCTGCTCAAGGCCGCAGTTGATACTCTCGGGTCGGAGAATGTCCTGGCCTGCATCAGCCTCGGGCCGGCCGAGCCCGCGGCCATGCACGAACGGGCTCGCGAAATCGCCGGGGCCATCGGGGCCGAGCTGATGGTCGTCGAAACGGGCGAGATGGACGACCCGGACTTCACGAGCAACAAGGCCGACCGGTGCTTTCACTGCAAGTCGCGCCTGTGCCGGACCCTGCTCGACGTCGCAAAGGAGCGGGGCTTTCCGCACGTGGTGTTCGGCACGAACCACGACGATCTGGACGACTTCCGACCGGGCAACAAGGCCATGAAGATCTTCGGCATCCGATCTCCTCTCGCGGAAGCCGGATTGACGAAAAACGAAATCAGGGAACTGAGCCGTCAGGCGGGTCTGCCGACTGCCGATCAGCCGGCGTCGCCGTGCCTGGCCTCGCGAATCCCCTACGGCCTGGAGATCACCGAGCAGCGACTCCGCCAGATCGATCGGGCGGAGGGCGTCCTGCGGTCGCTCGGCTTCGTCGAGTGCCGCGTTCGCCACCATGACACGATCGCGAGGATCGAGGTCCGTTCGCAGGATGTAGCCAAGCTCATGGCCGAGCCGGTCCGCTCGACGGTGGTCGAACAACTCAAGGCCCTGGGCTTCCAGTACGTGACCGCGGACCTCCAGGGCTTCCGCTCCGGCTCGCTCAACGAATCCCTCTCGGACGAACAGAAGAGGACCACTCTCGAAGTATGAATCACCCAATCGAAGGAGGACACCATGCAGGACCGCCGCTTTTCTGAGGCAGCAAGATCGTTCGCGGACAGCGTGACAAGGACTTCTCTGGCATTGCTTCTCATCCTGGTTCTGGGCGTGCAGGCTTGCGTCTCAGGCAAGAGCGGGCAAGGTTCCAGTTCATCCGAATTGAACGTGATGACGTTCAACATCCGCTACGGCAGCGCCGACGACAAGGAAAACAGTTGGCCCAATCGACGGGAGATGGTCTTCGGCGTGCTCCGCGAGCAGGCCCCGGACGTCGTCGGGCTCCAAGAGGCCCTGCGGTTCCAGATCGACGAGATCTGTGCGGCCCTGCCCCAGTACGGCGAGATCGGCGTCGGTCGCGAAGACGGCAAGGCCGGCGGCGAGTACTCCGCCATCCTCTACCGCAAGGACTGCCTGGCCCTCGACGACTCCGGCACGTTCTGGCTCTCCGACACGCCCGAGGTCCCGGGCTCGATCAGTTGGAACAGCGC
>CAZDTD010000454.1:0-2703 GCA_964507995.1 uncultured Pirellulales bacterium
TGTCGTGGTAGACGCCGGCGGGCACGGAGTAGACGCCCCAATGGATGAACATGCCAAAGCGGGCCTCGCGCCACCATTTCATACGGGCGTCCCGCTGCTCGGGCGTCTCGCCCGGCCGGCCGATGATTCCTTGCGAATTACCAACATCGCAAAGGCCTGCAAACAGGACGGTAACCGTTGCAACGATTCGCCCCGCCCTCTTCAAACCGTGCCGTTCCATGCCAAAACCTCCACACGATCGATGACTCGTCAAACAGCAAACGCAGATCAAAGGTCAGTCCAGCCGAACGCCTTTCTGATGCAGCCAGTGCTTCAGGTCGCCCATCTCGCTGAAGATCTCGTTGTCGTAGTCCTGTTCGAGCTTGGTGACACTCTCCGCCAGTTCCGGCTGCTCCTGGACCACCTCGGTGAGACGCCGCTCGAACTCATCTGCCGTCGCCTGCAAGTCCTCCAGATCCAGGTGCAACCCCAGAATGCCGGCAATCGTCTTGGTTACTGCCGCGACACATTTTGGATTGACGCCCTGCACGTAGGCCGGCACAGTCGCCACGAGAGCAACCATCTCGATCCCTTCGTCCTTCGCCCGCATCGTCAGGTACGTTGTGACGCTCGCGGGGCCCTCGTAGTCGCTCAATTTGATGCCGAGGCTCTCGAACCGCGACCTCGCATCGGGGTTCGAGACGGAGCAGAAGAACTGGGGATCGCGCGTATGCGGGACGAGGCCCGCCACGCTGCCGATGAAGCAGATGGATTGCACGCCGAAACGCTTGCACAGGCTGAAGACACAATCGGCGTACTCCACCCACTTCAGATTCGGTTCCTTGCCCATGAAGAGGATCAGGTCCTGCTCCTGGGCCGCATAGAACACATTCTCCGGAAACACCAACTCGCGAATGACGCCCTTGCGAATCTGGCAGCGAGGCCGAAACAGGGACGTCACCTCCATGGCCCCCGGAAAACTGTAAAGATAAAAACCCTGGTGGTCGATCTCGGCGATCCGCCGGGCATAGAGCTTGTTGACCAGCGTCTTGACGGTCCCGGTCGAGACATCCCCCCCGTCCATCCAGCCCGAGAACCCCAACAGGAGTCGCGGGTTCTGGAACTTCGCGTCTCCCAGTATCCGCAGTCTGTCTGACGCCATGACCCCTTCCTTCCATGAAGTCGCCGTTGCCTGGTACCGACTCCTGCATGGTAAGCCGCCGCTGTCAAACCTGCAAGTGGAAAAAACCCGCTTGAAGGGACCACTCCCCTGGTTTAGCATGAATGGGTGTTCCCGCGGGAATCACGCGCGGGAACGGCCAGCAACAGGAATCGTAATACCGGGAGGTAACCGAATGGCACGACAGCCAACACGTCGCATGTTCCTCCGATCCGCAGGCATGGCCGCCCTGGCGACGGTATTGCCCCTTCGCGCCGTTTCCGAACCGAGGCGGCCGAATCTGGTTCTTATCTACGCCGACGACCTCGGCTATGGCGACGTGGGCTGCTACGGTACAACCCGAGTCGCAACGCCGAATATCGACCGCCTCGCGAAGGAAGGTGTCCGTTTCACCAACGCGCACTCCGCTTCCGCCACGTGTACTCCGTCGCGATACGCCCTGCTCACGGGCGAATACGCCTGGCGCCGCAACGGCACCAGCGTCCTGCCCGGCGACGCAAGACTGATCATTGAGCCCGGCCGGACCACGTTGCCCTCGCTCATGCAGCGAGCGGGCTACAAAACCGCCGCCATTGGCAAATGGCACCTCGGCCTCGGCGACGGCGACCTCGATTGGAATAGTGACATCGCGCCCGGCCCGCTCGACATCGGGTTCGATCACTGCTTTCTCATCCCCGCCACAGGCGACCGTGTGCCATGCGTGTTCGTAGAGGACCGCCGGGTCGTCGGGCTGGACCTGAACGACCCGATCCGCGTCAGTTACAAAGAGCCCGTCGGCGACGAGCCCACTGGCCGGGACCATCCGGAGCTGCTGAAGATGCACCCGAGCCACGGTCACGACCAGACCATCGTCAATGGAATCAGCCGAATCGGCTACATGGCCGGCGGCAAGGCCGCACGTTGGGTTGATGAGGACATCGCAGACACGATCACCGCCAAGGCCATCCGGTTCATCGAGCAAAACAGGGCCAAGCCCTTCTTCCTCTACTTCTCCACGCACGACATTCACGTCCCTCGAGCACCGCACCCGCGTTTCGCCGGCGCCAGCGGCCTGGGCCCTCGCGGCGATGTGATCGTGCAGCTCGATTGGTGCGTGGGCGAGATCCTCAAGACCCTCGACAGGCTCGATCTCGCGGACGACACCATGGTCCTCTTTACGAGTGACAACGGCCCGGTCGTAGACGACGGGTACAAGGACCAGGCCGTCGAGTTGCTCGACGGGCACAGGCCCAGCGGCGATCTTCGCGGCGGCAAGTACAGCGCCTTCGACGCCGGCACACGGGTCCCGTTCATCGTCCGCCAGCCCGGTCGAATCGAGCCAGGCCTTTCCGACGCACTGCTCTGCCAGATCGATCTGCTGGCGTCCATGACGACGCTGACAGGCCAGACGCTCGCCCGTAACGACGCGCCCGACAGCTTCGATGTCTCGGCTGCCCTGCTCAGTCGTTCGTGGATCGGCCGGGACCATCTGGTCGAGCACGCAGGCACACTCAGCCTGATCCAGGGGGACTGGAAATACATCGAGCCCAGCAAAGGCGCCCGGT
>CAZDTD010000455.1:0-2702 GCA_964507995.1 uncultured Pirellulales bacterium
ACGTGGGCGGCATGTATCTGACCGACGACCCCGATGAGCCGATGAAATGGCAGATCCCGGCGAACAACCCGGGCGCGACAATTCTCGGGCCCGGCAAGTATCTGCTCCTCTGGACGGATGGCGACACGGCGGATTACGTGCCGGTCGAACAATCGGGTCGTCGGACGACGGGTCCCCCGGCTTCCGGCTTCCACGCGAGCTTCCGGCTCGATGCCGGCGGGGATGAAGTCTATCTGTTTGACGCCAACGGCGTGACGCGGATCGACAGCCTGGCCTTCGACGAGCAGACGCCGGACATGTCCTACGGCCGCTATCCGGACGGCGGCGACACGCTGCGTTTCTTCGGCGTGCCGACGCCGGGCGTCCGCAACAATGAGGGGTATCTGGGTGAAGTCGCGCCGCTACAATTCAGTCATGAACGGGGGTTCTACAACTCCGAGGTGACTCGTTACGGCGGTGCGCCGGGCATCGATCTGACGATCACCACGACGACGCCAGACGTTCGCATTATCTATACGCTGGATGGAACGGAGCCGGATGCTCCTGGGTATCGCGTCGGGCCGGGCAAGGAGTACACCGGGCCCATCCACATCACCAGCACTGTGTGCCTCCGTGCGATGGCCCTCAGGGATGGCTGGAAATCCACGAAGATTCACACGCAGACCTATGTCTTCGAGAGCCGGGACAAGATCAAATCCCTGCCTGTGATCTCGCTCGTGGGCGATGCGAAGAACACGATGTACGAGCCGAATGGCGTGATGGCCATCGTGGGCGGCACGCGCAATTCTGAGGGCGAGTGGGTTTCCAGCGGCGAGGGCACCTACAACAACATACTGGACCGGGAGTTGGAGCGTCCCGTCTCGGTCGAGTGGATCGTGCCGGGCGACGACGAAGATTTCCAGATCGATTGTGGTCTGCGGGTCCACGGCAGTCGCTACACGCGGCCTCGCTACATCCGCCAGAGTGGCCAGTGGTCGGGCAACGGCAAGATCAGTTTCCGACTGTACTTCCGGGGCGAGTACGGACACAGCCGCCTGGAGTACCCGCTTTTTGATCTGTCCGACGCCGAGCAGTACGCGACGGTCGTCCTCCGCGCCGGGCACAACGACCAGACCAACCCGTTCATCAAGGACGAGCTGCTCCGGCGTCTCCATCGAGACATGGGCCAGGTCGCCTGCATGGGCACGTTCGTCAACCTGTTCGTCAACGGCGAGTACAAGGGCTTCTACAATCCCACCGAGCACGTGAAAGAGGAATCGTGCCAGCAGTGGTTCGACAGCGATCGGGAGTGGGACGTGATGACGATGAACGGCATCCGGGACGGCAACTCGCAGTCCTGGGACGCGATGATCGGCTACGCGCGGAATCACAACCTGGCCGCCCCGGCGTCCTACGCCGAGATGTGCACGAAGCTCGACGTCGTCAACTTCATCGATTACCTCATCGTTCGGCTGTGGCCCAACGATTGGGACTGGCCCCACAACAACTGGGCGGCCGCCTGCGAGCGATCTGCGACAGGCAGATGGAAGTTCTTCGTCTGGGACGCCGAGGGTACCTTCGAATCTGGCCAGATACAGGCGAACCGATTCAGCGAGTTGAACAGCCAGGACAACGGCAACGCGGTTCTCTACCGCGCGCTGAAGGCGAACAAAGACTTTCGGCTGCTCTTCGCGGATCGCGTCTACAAGCACTTTTTCCACGGCGGGGCACTGACCCAGCAGAACGTCAATTCCCGGTTCTACGAGATGAGGCAGGAACTCCAGAGCGTCATTTCCAACATGAGCACCTACATCATCGACACCTGGACCCCGAATCGTCGTGACATCTTTTTGAACGCCTGCGTCAGCGAGGGCATGTACACGTTCGCGGGACCCGAGTTCCGGGTCGCCGGCGCATCTCGCTACGGCGGGAACCTCGAGTCCGGGGAATCGCTCCAGATCGTCTCCCCGGTCCAGGGTGCGCCAGTCTACTATACGCTCGACGGCAGCGATCCGGGTCCCTCCGCGACGACGAGATCGTCCGTTGTGACGTCGCTCGTTGCAGCAGATGCGTCGAAACGGGTCCTGGTTCCAACGGGCCCTGTCGCTGGCGAGTGGCGGTCCTTCCGCAGGTTCGACGACTCCGCCTGGCTGCTGTCCTCCGGCGCCCCAGGCGGCGTCGGCTTCGAACGAGACGCCGGGTACGAAAACTACATCAGCCTGGACCTCAACAGCCTGATGTACAACAACGGCTCCTGCTACATCCGCATTCCCTTCCAGTTCAGCGGGGATCGCGCCGCACTCGAAGTCATGACGCTCAAAATGCAGTACGACGACGGGTTCGTTGCCTATTTGAACGGCACCGAGGTGGCCCGCCGCAACTTTACGGGCGATCCCGCGTGGAACTCCGTGGCCAGCGCAGGCCACAGCGACGCGGAGGCGGAGCTGTTCGAAGCCATCGATCTCTCCCAGTACATCGGCAACCTGCGGGCTGGCGAGAACCTCCTCGCTATCCAGGGCATGAACTCCGGAACGACAAGCTCCGATTTTCTGATCGGCGTCGAACTGACCGCCACTGGGGCGGCCGTCAGCGAGGACACCTCTGGGACGCTGGCATATTCCGGCCCCATCACATTGACCCAAAGCGCCACGGTCAAAGCCCGCGTTCTGAACGGCAACACCTGGAGCGCGCTGGCGGAAGCGGTGTTTGCGGTCGGGCCGGTG
>CAZDTD010000456.1:0-2695 GCA_964507995.1 uncultured Pirellulales bacterium
GGTTCTGGAAGGCCCGTCGGCCGTCCGGGGTCGGGTGCATCAAGGCGTACGAAGAACCGGGTTCCAGGGTGTGACGGATCATCACGCCAACCTTGGCCCAGGTGGCGGAGCCGCCGGTGATGCTGAGGACCTTGGCGGAGATCGATCCGTTGCCGTTGAGCCGCTTGTAGACGAAGCGGAAGTTGTCGGCCGTGCCCCAGATGTCCGCGGAGTTGGAGCTGATCGTGTACTGGCCCGACGCGGTTTCGACGAATTTCGCCGGGTAGCCGCGGACCCAGAGACCGACCTCGTCGGCGCCGTTGCCGGTCCAGTTCTGAGCCGGGTCGAATTCCCGCTCGGCTTCGCTGTAGAAGGGCACACCGGTCCGCTCGTATTGAGTGCCCTCGCGGAACGTGCCATCGTTGTCGTACGTCAACGGCATGGACTGCTTGCCGCCATGGATGATCTTCGTCTCCGCGAACGGCGAGTCGTCGTATCCGACCTGCGAGCCGCTGGCCTTCGTGGCCACGCCGTCGATCCAGGTGTCCCAGATCGTCGTTCCGGCCTCGATGTCGTCCGTGTAGCTCTCGAAGTCGTCGCCCGGCGCGAACTCCTGCGTCGTGAAACTCCACAATTCGCCTGCATAGGTTCCGGCGTCGCCCACCTCATCGACCTTCCAGTAGTAGGTCATGCCGAAATCCATGGCATCGGGCGTGAAGTTGTGACTGGTCACGGTCTCGGCCGCCACGGCGCCCTCGGCCACCGCGTTGGCGTCGGTCCCGAAGTAGACCTCATGCGAGGTCACCTCGCGGCCGGGACGCCAGTTCAACGTCGCATCGACAGCGACATCGGCCGCGCCGTCGGCGGGCTCGGGCGAGTAGGCCTGCGCCGGCCTGTAGAAGAATCGCACCTCGCTCAGACCGGCCATCGGCGAGGTGGTGCCCCAGTTGTCGTTGACCGTCAATCGGACGTGTTGGGCCGTCGCGCCGCCGAAATCGACGACGATGCCGGCCGTGTAGGTCGCTTTGCCGGGCGCCTGTGCGAATTCAGGCACGTTCTCCAACGCGGTCCAGATTTCGCCGTCGAGGGAGTACTCGATCGCGACGTCCTTGGCCCCGAAGCCCATGTAGAGTTCGAGGTCCGAGTTGCTGTTCCAGACCCACAACTCCTGGAGTTTGTATGCTTTGTCGAATGTGTACTGGATCCAGGCGGGCAGGGCGCCGGAACTGAGCCACATGGTCTTCGTGTCGGTGCCGTGCTGGTCGAACTCGTCCATTCCGGACTTGTCGATCGTCCGGACCGCAGGCGAGGTGGCCTGCTCGCTGGAGGCTTTAACGGTCACGCTGGTGATCGGATAGGCATACGTCTCGGTTGCGAAATTCCAGACTTCCCCTTTGAAGACGGTGTAATCCGGCGCGCCGTTGACTTCGTCGACCCGCCAGTAGTAGGTCTGACCGTATTCGAGCGGCGTCTCCGTCGCGTAGGCAGCGTCCGTCTGGCCCTCGCCGACGAGGACTCCCCTCGGGTCGGATACGCTGGCGCCGTTGACGTCGTCGAACGATGTCCCGAGGTACACGTTGCGCGTCGCGGCATACTCGCCCGCCGTCCAGCTCAGCACGGTGTCGACAATCACGTCCGTTGCGTCGCTCTCCGGGACTGGATCGGATGCGGCGCCGGGCTCCGCCAGCCCGTTCATGATCTTGGCGATCCGCTCGGCCGGGAGAATCTCGTCGTAGACCTGCACGTCGTCGATCTGGCCCTGGAAGGATTCGCTCCAATGGTTGGTGCCGATCTGAAATTCCGCCGTACCGGTCACAAGAGCCGAACTCGTCAACCGCTCGGCTTCGACGCCATTATAGTAGAATATCAGCCCTTCGTTTTGACTGGGCGCGAAGGTGACCGCAACGTGCTGCCAGGTTCCGGTTTGCAGGGTGGCGACGCTGCCGTTGTGGTCCAGGACCCCGGGCGTTGTGAAGCGGAGGTTTGCGACGTTGGCCTTGAGGGTGTAGCCGATGCCGGCGGCGGAACGCGACACGATGCCGTGTTGACCCGTCAGCGCGGAGGGGTTCACCCAGCAGGCAATCGTGATGGCTTCGGTGAGTCCCAATTGCGTGGCCTGGCCGCAATTGACGCTGTCGTCGCCGTCGAAGTCGAGCGCGCCGTCCAGTTGGCCGGCCACCCATTCGGGGTCGCCCGTCAACGTGCCGTTGTTGCCGAGGTCGGTTCCGTCGTAGGCTGTGGTCCCGGCCCCCTCGTCGAACGTCCACCACCCGACGAGTTCGGCGCCCGCCGGACATGTCCAGGCCAGGCTGAATGCCCAGACGAGTGCCACGAAACAATGGATCTTGCTCCTCATAATCATCCTCCATCAAAAATACATTCTCTGTCTATTCGAACGGTACTGTGCCTCGCACGGCGCAGTCGTTATCGGCGACAATGTTGCTGAGATGTATCAGGAAGACAATGTGACTTGGCGTACGGCGACACCCGTGATCCTGCCGATTCCTCCTCAAACGCAAAACCACCCGTAAGGCCCGATGCAAGCGCCGACCACCGTAAAGCGACTTCATTGTACCGTAAGGCGCGAGCCGGAATCAAGATAAATTCGAACGTTCTTGAGGGATTCTTGTTTCGTGGACGCCAAGGAGAAATTGTTGGCGTCGATGGCGCGGAGCCGGGTGTTTCTTCGTAGGTTGGGCGTCCTCGCCCGACCCTC
>CAZDTD010000457.1:0-2695 GCA_964507995.1 uncultured Pirellulales bacterium
GGCCGGAGAAGGAGGCTCCTGCGACTGGGCGCCCGGCAAACCACACAAGATGCACTGGCCGCAGTTGCCCGACCTGGCAGCCACGGGTATGGATGTCGGCCTGGCCGGCGTGACCCTGGCGGATGATTTCAAGTGCACCGCCACGGGTCCCATCCACGACATTCATCTCTGGGGATCGTTCCACGACGACGTTCTGCCCCCGGAAGGCGCGGACGGCGTCTACTTCGTACTGAGCATCTACTCGGATATCCCGGCCACGGACAACAGTCACAGCCGGCCGGGCAACCTCCTGTGGACCCAGGTCTTCAACGCCGGCCAGTACAACGTCCGCAAAGTCTACGACGGTCCCGAAGACTGGTACACGCCTGCGGTCAATCGCTATGTGCCTGCCGATCACAGACAGGCTTATCAGTACAACTTCTGCATCGATCAGTACCCCTTCGTCCAGCAGGAGGGAACCATCTACTGGCTGGCCGCGGAGTGCTACACGTCCAGCACAAACAGCGTCTTCGGCTGGAAGACGACTTCGTTGCAGTGTCGATGGAACGACGACGCCGTCTACAGCATCGCGGGTGCCGTCGGCTGGACGGAGCTGACCTATCCCGAACAGCACGCCTACAAAGGACTGTCGCTGGACCTGGCCTTCGTAATCACCGGGGGCGAGGAGGAGACGATACCCGAGCGAGACCTGGGAGACGCCCCGGACAGTTCGAACAGCGTCGCAGGGGCAACGATGCTCGCCTACCCGACCGGCGTGAACGCCTACTTCCCGACGGTCTACCAGGCAGGTTCGCCCTCCTATGGGCCGATCCATCTCAAACCCCGCGACATGTTCTATCTGGGCAAGGCGGTCAGCCTGGAAACGGAAGCGGATATCGGCACGGATGAGGACGGTGTAAACAACATCGATCCGCTCAATAACGCGGCGAACCAGGACAGGTTCGATGACGGTCTGGCGCTTCCGGTCGTCATGCCGGCCTGTCAACTGACGACGGTCAAGTACGTCGTCACCGTAGTCAACGCACCGATCTCGCCCGTCTATGTGAACATCTGGTGCGACTGGAACCGGGACGGCGATTGGGACGACACGCTGACCTGCGACACCGGCGTCCTGGCTACCGAATGGGCGGTGCAGAATCAGATACCCGCCTTGCCCGGGCCCGGAACATACGAGATCGAGTCACCGGCCTTCCCATGCTGGCACCCGACCGGTCGCGATTTCGACCCGCTCTGGGTCCGTATCACGATCGCGGAACAGCAGCACCTGCCGTCCATCGTCCTGGTGAACGCGGCGCCGGGAGTCGAAGGCGCAGGCCCGGCCGAAGGCTACCTCTACGGCGAGACCGAGGACTACTGCATCCGGCCCGCGATTCAGGCGTTCCCGCTGAAGTACGACTGGGGCGACGCCCCCACCACCGCAACCGCGGGAGGCTATCCCACATTGGCGACCCAGGATGGGGCCAGACACCGCCCGGTGGGTCCATGGCTGGGCGATGAAGAGAATATGCCCGATTCCGAGGTGGATGGGCAACCTCACGCCGACGCACTCGGCGACGACACGGTCGGCACTCCGGATGAACAGGGTGTGGTATTCTCGCCATTGGTCATCGGCCAGCTCGCCTCTGCCACCGTCGAAGTCAACGGGGGCGGCGGCATGCTCCAGGCCTGGATCGATTTCAACGGAGACCGCTCCTGGCAGGTCAGCGAGCTGATTTACAACGATTTCCTGGCGGACGGGACGCACGTACTGTCGTTCGTCGTTCCCGACAGCGCCGTCGCCGGCGAGACATTCGCGAGATTCCGCATCAGCACGAGAGGCGGCCTCTACCCGGCCGGCCCGGCATCGGACGGCGAGGTCGAGGACCACAAGGTGCAGATCGAAAAGCCGTCAACCGGCACGAGCGGCAAGACCTGGTGCCAGTCGCCCGACCTGACTCCTCGCGGGATCGATATCTGCGTGGACAGCAGCAACAACGCATCCCGAACGCTGGCGGACGACTTTCAGTGCACCAGCCGGGGCCGACTGAATCGCATCCGCCTGTGGGGCTCCTGGAAGCACGACGTGAAAGGCGAGATCCAACGCATTCACGTCCGGATTCACCCCGACGATCCGATCGGCAGCGAGGGCGCCGATCAGAAGAACAAGTACTCCAAGCCCGGTCCCGAGACTCTGTGGCAGAGGACCTTCTCGATCGGCGAATTCGACGAGAAGGTGTACCACGTCATGAAGATTGGATATGAATGGTGGTGGGACCCGTGGACCGGAGAACGGACGCCGGAGGGCGACAAGCAGGTCTGGCTGATCGACATGAGCGTCAAGCCTGAGGAAGGTTTCCTGCAGGATGGCACTGCGGACCAGCCGCGAATCTACTGGCTGTCCGTCGCGGTGGAGACCTCTGAGGGACAGTTCGGATGGAAGACCCGCCGGTGGCCCGAGCACTTTATGGACGACGCAGTCTACGGCGGCAGTTCCATGCCACAGAATGCCTGGGGCGAACTGAGATACCCGCCGGGGCATCCTTTCGCGGATATCAAGGAGAATTCGATCGATCTGGCCTTCTGCCTCGGGTTCACGTTGGAGAATCCGCCGGTCGTCACATCGCAGCCCGTGGCCATGACCCAGTGCCCGCCGACGGAAACGACGTGCCCCGCATTGCTGACGACGTGCCCTGTCGCAGAGACATGCTGCCCGCCG
>CAZDTD010000458.1:0-2680 GCA_964507995.1 uncultured Pirellulales bacterium
TGGCCCTGACGCATGAGGGCAATATCGTGTCGCTGGAGCTGCCCAAGGTGGTGGAACTGGCAGTCGCCGAGACCATGCCGGTGCCGAAGGGCGCCACCGCGACGAATCAGATGAAAGACGCGACCCTGGAAGGCGGCTTGAAGATTCGCGTGCCGCCGTTCATCGAGGTCGGCGAGATCGTCCGCGTCAATACCGAGGACGGCTCCTACGGCGGCCGGGCCAAAGCCTGAGCAGGCCGCGACCGGCCCCATCCATCACAGGGCCGTTCATCACGCACCCAGACCACGAGGGCAAGGCTGTCCCGGCGCATTCATCCGGAAGGGTGTGATTGCGCGCACGATCCTTGTTTTAGTGATTTTTGAATGGACAAATGCAACCGGTATTGTCACCCCCGCGAAAGGGGAGGCCAGGAACATCGTGAAAAAGCCTGGATTCCCGCTTTCGCGGGAATGACAGAGTCGGTTCCGTGTTTCGATTGGCCATTCAATCATCAATAAGCCCGAGACGAAAAACGCGGCGAGGGACCGTCGGCGCCTCCCGACGATCCGGCAGCGATCCGATTCCAAGACTGCCCACTCGCAGCCTGATGAACACATAAATATTTTCGGCTGTTCGTCTATTGACACATACCTATTGGTCGTTTATAATCTAAATAACATCGCATCGGCGGCGATGTCGGGCGGGCCGTCCGACCTGCCCGAGCGACTCCGAAAAGCGAAAACGGACAAGGTGCGAGCGAAAGGGAGCGGTCATGGCCGAGCGGATCGGCGACTTCGCCAAGTTGAACTTCCCGGAAGAATGGCCGCCCGAAAAGCGAGCGGACGTCCGAGCCCAGTACCAGCAGGCGGAAGGCAAAGCTGGAAGGAAAAAGACAGAGGTCAAGAGACCAGGTCGCGGAATGCGTAAGGCGAAACATACAACGAAACGGCCGCCGCAGAAGGCTCGAAAGGAGCCGAAAGCCAGGAGCCGATAGGACGCTCGCGATGGGACGCCAGTGGCAGGGTGGCTTTGCCCACCTTTCTCTTGACGTGTGAAACCACGAAGGAAGCCGGCGGAACCGCAGACACACTTGCCCCTGCGAAGGCAGGGGTCGAACGCCGATGCACGCGGATCATGTCATTGCGAGCGCAGCGCGGCAATCTCTCATCTTCCCCTCCCTTTTCTCACTTGTCACCTATCCGGCACCTTCAGTCTCCGTTCGGAGTGACGCCGTGAGGCGTTCTCTTCCTGGCTTGTGAAGATAGGCCCTGACGGGCCCACTACGAACGACTCCCCACCGTCTTCATACTCTGCCCTCTGCTCCATTTCGGTTCAGTCGAGCAACCCGCTCAGGACCAGGGTTGCTTCCTGGCGCACGGTCATGAGCTGTCGCAGGTCCTGGCGGGCCTTGGCGAGTTCCTGTCGGGCCTTTTCGTTGGCCAGCCGCAACGCGGTCAGGCCCGCTTTGATCTGCTCCGGCGCAGCGTCCTTGTTGCCCAGCAGCTCGCGAAGCTCGCTCTTTTTCTGGTCCACAGGCGTCATGGTCCGGCTATCCGCTCGACCGAACTGCGCCGCCGGATGCACGAGGTCGTAGACCGCCTCCAGTCGCGGCTTGATGACCGCCCACTCCCCATCGGAGACGCCCAGTTGCCCCTTGTATCCCTCCACCGTCCGGGCCCGGTCCTGGGCCCGCCGCTCGGCCATGATTTTCGCCTGCTCCTCCGGACTGCCGGCGGTTCGCATCCGCTCGAAGAACGCCCGCGACTCGTCCCTCTGCCTCTGCAAGTCCCGGGGCATCTCTCTGCGGCTGCCTTCGTTCGTTCCCTCGCGTCCCAACGCCGTAGCGGATACGACGCCCAGAATCGCCAGCCCGGAAGAACCCACGACAACCCGTCGGGAGATCGTGGTTTCTTCGGTATTGCGGCAACCGTCCCATCTGTCGTGTTTCTGCTCTGTCATTGGCTTGGCTCCTGTGTCGGCTTGTTGGTCGGTCATCGTCGTGGCGTCCTGGGCCGGGAGGTTGCGCTTGGGCGTGGCGTACCACGCGGTTGCATAGTCCGCTGGCGGACGAGCAGGTCCAGTTCGGCGGACGTCTGCTGTGTGCGCGTGGGGTCGGGTGCCTCCAGTGCATTCTTTGCCTGGTAGGGCATGGTGTCCGTAGTGTAGGGTTTGGCCTCGGCGTATCGGGCCGGACCCAGGGCCTCCCAGGCAGAGGCCGCCTGCACGATCGCCGGCTCGACTCCATTCGCGATTTCGGCCCGCGTCGTGCTCCTGAGAGTCCATTGAATCAGGGCCTTGCGGGACGCGTCCTCGGGATTGGCCAATAGCTTTTCTGTCATGTCCAGGCGGAGGGCTCGCAGGGCAAGCGCCTCGTATCGCTCCAGAGGCGACAGACCGGGCTTTTTCAGAAATCGATCCAGCAATTGCACCGCGGCCCAGGGGTTTGCTCTGCCGCCGTCGCCCATTCCACAGAAGCGGAAGACCCCGTCGGCATCGTTGGCGGCCGCCGATTGCTCGACCCACTGGCGGAAGAGCGTGTCCGCCTTTTCGTACTGGCTTGCCCTGATGAGCATGACGATATAGTTGTGACCGCCCGCTATGTACATCTCATTCAACCTGGCCTCGCGAAGCATCTGCAGATAGTGAGTGGCGTGTCCCTCGAAGGCGTCGTAGTCCCGGACCATCTGGTCCAGGCGGGTCA
>CAZDTD010000459.1:0-2654 GCA_964507995.1 uncultured Pirellulales bacterium
CGGTCGATCCGGGCACGTCGGGCCTTCTGGCCTGGTACAAGTTCGACGGCGATCTGAAGGACGCGATGGGCAAGAACCACGGCGTCGCACGCGGCGACGCGAAGACCGCCGCCGATGCGACGCGGGGCCAGGTCCTCGTGCTCGACGGCATCGGCGACGCGGTGGAAGTCCCCTCGTTGGGCAGCGGCAGCCAGGTGACAATTGCCATGTGGGTGGATGCGACGGTCGATCCGACCCCGACCCAGTTCTTCAGCTTCTTCAACAGCAATGACTGGGCCGCCGGCGATCTGCATTGGCGCTACAGCTATGGCAAGGTCAACGCCGGTCTCTATGACCTGACCGACATCTCGGGCAAGGGCATCGCGCCGGCCAACCAGTGGAACCATGTAGCGGTGACCATCTCGGACACCGAATGGTCCCTGTGGCTCAACGGCTATAAAGCGGGCTCGCAGACGCTCACGGCCGTGCAGACATTGACCCTGGGCGACGGCCTGATCGGCGCCTGGCTCAACGGGACCTCGGTCGAACGCCCCTTCACCGGCAAGATGGACGACGCCCGCTTCTACAACCGCGCTCTGTCGCAGGAAGAGATCGCGTCCCTGGCCGGCAAGACGTCGCCGTTCGCCAAGCCGTTCTGACAGTCTGTACGACGGACCCTCGGAATTATGTGGGGTTTGTCGCAATGAAGTATCAAACCGAGGCCCGCGTCCATCCGACGCGGGCCTCGGCATTTTGCAGGGATGCTCGCGGGGCTCCGGATGTCCCTGGGGAAAGCCTCATGCGAACGGAGAATCGTAATCAGTAGAGTGTGAAGTTGAGCTCCGTTCCCAGGCCGACTGGATTCGAGGGGGTGAGGCCGTTCTCGTTCTTGAAGATGTAGAGGGCGGTCGTCGTGACGAGGGTGACGTCGGCTACGCGGTCGCCGGTGAAATCGCCGACGAGGAGGCTGCGTTCGGCCCCCTCCGCGTCCGGCGGGGCCGCGAGCGTGGCGATCCGTCGGCCCCGGCAATCGTAGACCGCGCCGCTGTGAGCGTTGAATATCTCGTCGAAGCCGTCGCCGGTCCAATCCAGCAGGTGGTGATGGCGGGCGTAGTCCGTGTTGATTCGACCGAGCAGTTCGCCATTTTCATCGAAGAGGCATAAGGGGGCCTTGCCGAAGTCCTGATGGTCGATATCCACGAGAATCTGCGGGCCCTCGCGGTCTGCGATGACGCGGCCGACATCGATGGATTCGAAATGACTGCCCGCTCGCTCCCACAAGGCCTTGCCGTTGCCGTCGATCAAGGCGATGCCGTTGGCGCCGCAGAGCGTGAGGACCAGGCGCATGTCTTCAGGATCGCCGTCTCGCCGTATGAGCCGGATGCAGTCGAGATGGCCTCGAGTTACGTCAATTGTGGACGACGTGAACGTCCATCGGACCGACCCGTCGGCGTTGAGCATTGCGTAACCCGCGGCGATCTCGTCCCTGCCGTCGCCGTCGAGATCGATTGGGCGAGGCTGGTGGGCGGTTCGGTGACCGCCCGGATCTTGGACGTGCCAGAGCAACTCGCCCGAGCGGTTGTAGGCGTAGATGTTGTGGTAGCGATCCTTGACGAGGAGATCGGTGGGCCGACCTCGGCCGGCGAGATCGGCAAAAACGATGCAGTCGGTGGCCTCCTCGGGGATTGATATGCGGCGTTTCTCTCGCCCGGTCCGGCCGTCGAGTTCCACAATCTCGCCGCGGGTGGCCAGAATAACCTCAGGTGCGCCGTCGCCGTCCCAGTCGTGGATCTGGCAGGCGACGTCGTGATGCCATTTCTTTCGCCCGATGTCGGGATCGCCCCATCGCCAGAGGACCGAGCCGTCGAGGTTCTGGGCGACCGCGGTGGACGTGTAGTGGACGTCGCCGACGTTGTGGTTCTCGCAGGTAACGAATTCGACCTCGCCATCCGCGTCGAGATCGGCCGCGACGACCCACTGGCCGCCGTAGTTCGGATCGAGGGGGACGGTTCGCCACGGCCTGACGATCGGGACATTCGCAGGGGCCGGTCCCGTGTCGCGGGTGTCGAAGAACGCAGGATCGGCCGCTCCCGCAACAACCGAGACCAGACCGACCATTACGGTGACAGGTATGTCATGCCATCTCATAGAACCTCCCGGCTTTCAGCATTTCCATGCGGTTCCCACAGTCGCCGATTCCGTACTCAGCGTTTCGCTATCTTATTGGCATAGCTCGTTCCGTTCAATCCCTGGGCATTAGAACGCAAACCATCCCAATTGGGCCCATCCGGTTTTCTCGCACTCCAGGAGCTCTTGGGGACGCCGTCCCCAAATCCCTGAGATAAGCTATGACATTGGAGTCTCCAAGGCTAAGGTTTGAGCTGTAAAGTATGTGGTTGTTGCGTGAACGCCACAAGAACCTTGTTCTCGGGAGGCTCCCATGAACGCCAAGTACATCGGTTTTGACATCGACAGCAAGAAGAACGACCGGATCGACGCCCGTAAGCAGGCGGTCCTGCTGGGCATCGGGGAGGTCCCGCCGGTCCACATCCCCGGGGGGGGGGCCGCACGGCGGAGGCGATCCTGGCCCTCAAGAACAGATCGTCGTCGGCCGGAACCCGCGTAAGAAAGTGGCGGTCGTCGCGACGGCCCGCAAGCTGCTGACGATCATGCGG
>CAZDTD010000460.1:0-2652 GCA_964507995.1 uncultured Pirellulales bacterium
CCGAAGACCTTCGCGCCGGCCACGATGATCATCACCATAACCGCGGTCCGCAGCGTTTCCTTGAGGGACTGGATCAGCATTCGGAACGAGAGCTTGCGTCGAATGGCCGTGATGGCGAGGGTGCCTGCGGCACCGATGGCGGCGCCTTCGGTCGGCGTGAAGATTCCCATGAACATACCGCCCATGACGGCCAGGAACAGCAGCATCGTCTCCCACGCGCCGCGAAGGGAGAGGAACTTGGCCTTCCAGGACGACGAAGTCGCGGCGGGGCCATAGTCGGGGTGACGCTTGCACTGCACGTAGATGACGACACAAAAGAGCAACGCAGTAAGGAATCCAGGCAAAATTCCCGAGATGAAGAGCTGCCCGATCGACTGCTCGGTCATGATCGCATAGACGATGAACACGACGCTGGGCGGGATCATCATGCCGATGCCCCCGCCGGAGGCAACGGCCCCGCAGGCCAGCTCCATGCTGTACTTGTACCGCTTCATCTCGGGCAGCGCCACGAGGGCCATGGTGGCCGAGGTGGCCGGACCGGAGCCGCAGATCGCACCGAACGCCGTACAGGCTCCGACGCTCGCCATGGCCAGCCCGCCCGGCAGCGGACCCAGCCAATGATAGGCCGCGTCGAACAATCGCCGGCTGATCCCGCCATGGAATGCGATCTGGCCCATGAGCACGAACAACGGGATCACCGTCAGACTGTACGAGGCAAAGGTGTCGTACAGATCCATCGTCATCATCGTGACGGCCGCATGCGGATTCACCACCCAGGCAAAGCCCACAAACCCCACAGCCGCCATGGCGAACGCCACCGGCATGCTGCTGCACAACAGCACGACCAATGCGATGCAACCGACGAGGCCAATCTGTTCGGGGCTCACGGTTTCATCAGCTCCTTCCCGGGGTGCATCAGATGGTACAGGATGACGAGGGTCATCACGCCGGTACAGAGAGCCATCAACCAAGCCAGCCAGAAGACCGGCCACCCGAGCGTCGCGGTCCCCTGACCGCTGGTCCGCAGTTCCGCTCCATATTGGATGAACCGCCAGGTCAGAAACGAAAACATGGAGATGGTGATCAGGCGGGAAAGCGTATCGACGACGATCCGCCCGCGGCGAGAGAGCCTTTGCCAGAAGAACTCGATGGCGACGTGGCCTTTACAACCGGTCGTATAGGGCAGTCCGCAGGCGATGGTGATCGCCCCGAGCATCATGACGAGATCGTACGTCCCCTTGAGGGGCCACCCGAAGAACCGCCCGACCACGTCCACGCACGTCACGGCGATCATCGCGACGACGGCCGCGCCGGCCACGACGCCCAGCACCGAGACAATCCGGCGCAGGAGCTGCACGTACCAGGCGCAAACCTGGCCGACCAGGGTGGTCTGAATCGGAACCGGTTCCACTTAGTTGCCCACCTGAGAGTATTTCGCAACCAGGTCCTGGACGTCCTTGAGGAACTGTTCGCCCGGCAGTCCTTTGGCCTTGGTGGCCGCGACGTAGTCGGCCAGCACAGGCTCCACCGCCTTCTTCCACTGCTGCTGTTCTTCCGCCGACAACGAGATCATCTCCCGGTTGAGGCTCTTGACGAACTCCCGACCGTCCGCATCGGCCTGATCCCAGGCCTTCCCATGTTTGGCCACCCATTCGGCGCTGACTTCCGTGATGGTCTTCTGGACGTCGGGCGGCAGCGAGTCCCACTTGCCCTTGTTCATCACGACGAACATCGCGGTAGTGTAGCCGACCGCGGTGGCGTCCGTCACGGAACTGACGACTTCGCCCTGCTTCCAGCCCTTGAGCGTCTCGATGGGACACAGAGTCGCGTCCACAACGCCCTTGGACAGGGCCTCATAGGTCTCCGACTGGGGCATCGACACGGGGGTGCCGCCCAAGGCCGTGACGATCTTCTGAGACAGGCCCGTGGCGCGAACCTTGAGACCCTTCATCTCCGCCAGGGTCCGGACCGGTTTCTTCGAGGCCAGCAATCCCGGACCGTGGGCATGGATGTACAGGACGTGAACGCCGGCCATTTCCTCCGGCTTGTACTTCTCGACCATCTCCGTGGCGA
The DNA here is from genome assembly GCA_964507995.1 of uncultured Pirellulales bacterium. GTDB lineage: Bacteria > Planctomycetota > Phycisphaerae > Sedimentisphaerales > Anaerobacaceae > PLanc-01. The sequence goes on from CAZDTD010000460.1 coordinate 2,074, forward strand.
CCCGGGTCGCCACGCTGCCGTTCGGATAGCCCAGCGGCAGGTCCAGCCCTTCCAGGAGCGGGAACCGGCCCAGCGTATAGGCGAGGCAACTCATGCCGAGATCGGAAACCCCATTGACCACCCCCTCGTAGCACTGCGCCGCAGCCGTCAGCACACCGCCGGAATAGATCGTGATTTTGACCCGGCCACCGGTCCGCTTTTCAACCTCCTGGGCCCACTCGGTCGCCGTAACAGTCTGAATATGCGTCGACGGGAAGAATATGCTGTAGGAAAGCTCGATCGCCTTGGCCCCGGCCCCCTTCTTGCAGCCTACGAGGGCGAAACACACAACGGCACTCGCGAACAACGCCAGCGTCCAACACTTTGTGCTTCTACTCATAAGAGCGGCCTCCTATTTTCTGCCCCAGTAACGAATCTCCCACCGACATGCCCGCAATTGCCACACAATTGCAGGTAAGTTTTGCATTTTATCCATTGTTTTTCCACGACGCAACGACGAATCTTCAAATCGCCAGAGCATCCCACCGGCTATCCCCTGACGTCCACGGCCGCGACGGACAACGCCGGAAGGGTGACCAC
>CAZDTD010000461.1:0-2641 GCA_964507995.1 uncultured Pirellulales bacterium
CGCGGCGAAAGATCGGCGGACTTTTTTTAGGGAGGTGTCATCATGCGAAACGGTATTCTCATCAGTTGGATCGTGGTTGCTCTGTGCGCGTGTGCGACGGCGATGGAGCGACCGGCGCAAATTTCCCCCGGCGACATTCTCATCATGGCCAGCGGAGATCCGAACGACCCGAATGGCGTCGTGGATCCCAATGGGACGTGGGATCCCGCCGAGCATATCGTGGCGGATTGGAGACAGATTTCCGTGAGTATGACGTCCAGCGTCTACAACCTTGCATACGAGCCTGACATGGAGGCCCAGGGCCCTCAGTGGTCCATGTCGGTGACGAGCGCTCTTGACATCATCGACAGCAATGGACTGATCGGCTGGGCGACCCATCCAACGTCCGCGAAGGCCTTCGATCAGGACGGCAATCTGGTTACCAGCATGGAGTCGAGCGGTTCGTTCGTGCGATGGTACCAGCAGCCGAGATCCTGGACCATGCCGAGTTCATTCATCAGTTCATGGATTCTGGACAGCGTCCACATGAGTTTCCCCGTGGACCCCAACGTCGACTACCCCGCGATGTTCAGCAGGGTCGAATGGACCATGAACGTCCTGGGGGCCCAGAAGACCAAGATGGTGGATATCCCGTTTGAGCCCAACGACGCCTGGGTCGAGGTGACGCCGGGATTCGAGGTCCTGGTCGAGCAGGCGACCGTCGAGGAGGGCAAGTACCAGTACCGCCTGAAGATCAAGTACGACAGCACCAAGGTGGATTACATGATGGGCGGCTCGATCCACGTATGGCGCGACGAGGCGCTGCCGCCTGTGGCAATCTTGAAGATGGACGTGCTGAACGCGGACGGCGATTCCATTCAGAGCCTGAGCGGAGGCGGGGCATTCAGCGGTGGCATGAGCGCCAGCGGGTCGAACAACCAGATGACCGGCGCCGCCACCGGCAGCGGCAGTTGCGACGTCTGCGGCACGGCGGCGACCTTCCGGTATACGCTGGCCTTCGATCTGTTCGAAAAAGAGGCGAATTTCGTCCTGACGGACATTCCCGTGCCCGAGTTCTAAAGCGCATGTCGGCGGGCGGCGGCATCCCAGACCCGGTGCAGTCCGGGAGTTGCGCGGGTTCTGCAAAGTCGCCACGGAACCCGACTCCGGCGGATCGGAGCCGGTCGCGAGTCGTATGCCGCCGCCCACCATGATGCCATGCGCCCATTCCACATGCACTATCCGCCCCGCACGTTGTAACGCACCTTCTCAGGAATTCTGACCAGAAAAAGTGTAACGAAATCGGGCGCACCTGGACTGAATCTTCAGACGCAGTGGTCAAGTGCCAACCTTCATTGAAAGGAACGATAATGCGGAGCGGAATGTATCTCAGACAGTCCATCGTAATTCTGTGCCTGCTGGGTATTGCGGCGGCGGGCGAGCCGGTCGGCACGACCACGCAGGATCCCAACGAGACGTGGGGGGCGGCGGAGCATCTGTCCGCCGACTGGAGGTCCATGGGATTGACGACGACCTGCTTCAATCCGGAGAAACCCGAATACTCATCGGCCGCTCCCGGGCGGAGTATCCTGTTTTCGGGCGAAGTGAACGTCATCGATCCCAATGGCCTGATCGGGTTGTCCACCCATGTGACCGACGTTGTGGTGGTGGACGAGGCAGGCAATTCAATTGAAGTCCCCGGGGCTTCGGTATCTCCGCTCTCCTACGAGCCGTTGTTCTACTCGAAGACCGTGTGGGTTCCCACGGGTGAGATCTTCGTCGAGATTCTGCCGTTTCTGTTCACCCTCGACATGCCGATGCAATACGGAGCCCCATTTCCGCAGGAATTCAGCAAGCTCGAATGGTCGATGTCTGCGCTGCTCAGCGATGCGTTCCAGGTCATCGACGTTCCCTTTGCGGCTACGAATGCCTATCTTGAGCTGGTCCCGGGGCTGGAGATCCTCATCGAAAAGGCGACCACCAAAACGGGAAGCTACTCGTTCACCAGCGAGGTGAAATACAACTGGAGGAAGATCAGCTATCCCAACGTTGCCGGCCTTTCCTCGGGACCCTTGAAGGCATCGGCTTTGAGGGGTTCGCGCGATGATGATGAGGAGGATGCCTACTCCTGGTCGGACGAAAATTTCCCGGAGGCGATCGTCACAAGCGTCGACGTCCTGGATACCCAGGGCAACTCTCTCTGGAAGACCACGGCGGAGGGATCGATGATCTCGAGTGGAAGCTGGACGGACTCCGGCGACGAGAGAACTCTCCGCTGGACTGTCCAAGGCAGTTGTTCTTCCTGTGGCCAGGCGGCAACGATCCGCTATACGATTGCCTCGGCGCCCTACGAGCAGGAGATTCGGCTCGAAATGAGGAACATCGCAGTCCCCGAAATCTGTCCCTGATCGAATCCCCCTGTTTTGGGGCTCATCCGGTTTTCGCGGACTTTTGTGTGACCCGCCGTACAATGACCGGGGACGCCGTCCCCGGCCCGGGACCCCAAACGCGATGCATTGCGTTTGGGAACCCGACCTGGCATTTTTCCGCTCATGTCATTGCGAGCGAAGCGCGGCAATCTTCTCTTGCGCCAGCAGCATGGTAGCAGGACCGTCACCCATCTGCAGGACGGGGTCTGGCCAAGGGATACCCGGATGAAACC
>CAZDTD010000462.1:0-2606 GCA_964507995.1 uncultured Pirellulales bacterium
CGTAGGGTGCGTATCACGCACCATCTTCCGCTGCACACGATAGTTGATTGGTGCGTGGTACGCACCCTACGCGCACACCGTTGTCTTTATTCTCCGAACGAATCACCGGTCCTGAGCCAATCGGGGGTTACGCCGGCCGGACCCGCACAATCGCACAGCCAATCCCTGGCATAATACCCCTGTTCCGCCCACCGAAGAAAAGTCGAATGCGGCCATGCGTGCGGGCACTGGACAAGCCCGTGCTTGACGGGGTTATAGTGAATGTAATTCACGTGGCGGATCATATCCTCTTCGTCCCGGATACGATGCTCCCAGAATCGCCTCTGCCACACGGCGTGTTCGTGACGTTTCTCGCGAGATCGCGACATTCGTGTGGCCGCCAAAGCGACAGGAAGCCACAGCTTCGTGAACCGGCTCTTGATACAACCCCATCTCTTCGAGAAATCGAGATCGTCCTCTGGCAGTTTCCAGATGCAATGAAGATGTTCCGGCAGCAAAACAACCGCCAACGCTTCAAAGGGCCGGTCTTTCTGCACGCTGTGAATCGCCTCTCGCAGGCATCTCCTTGCTTTCTCGGTCCGGAACAGCGGCCGACGCCTGTCCGTCACGACCGTGAAGAAGAACGTGCCTCCCGGCTGAAACAGGCGTCGATAGTTCGGCATCACGTCACCTCGATGAAATCACGCTACGCACTCTCGACTTACGTGTTCATCATACCGTAGATACCACGCGGGATCAACTCCGTAGGGTGCGTATCACGCACCATCTTTGGGCACATACGATGGTTCAATGGTGCGTGGTACGCACCCTACAAGGTGCTATTGTCTTCCCACGCCGCGGGTGGCCAAGTCCTGCAACTCGGGCAGGTGCTCCGCGTAGACGCCGCGTGGGGTCGTGTTTCGCTCCTTGCAGATCGAAGCGGCCATGCCGACGACCTCGCCCATCATGCCACCCGTTCGCATCACGCGGATCGTCCCCAGCGCGACGTGCGTGACGCTGATGTCACGACCGGCCATGAAGAGGTTCTCCACGTTCCGCGAGTAGAGGCAGCGGTACGGGATCGGGTACGGCTGGATCGTCGGCGTTTTGCAGATCGTCTTGAACTCCTCGCCGGGGAAGTGCTCGGTGTTCTTCGGATCGGGGTAGTGCAGGTCGATGGACCACGTCGTCGTGACGAACGCGTCGGGATACGCCTTCTGCTCCTGCACGTCCTGCTGCGAGAGGATCACGTCGCCCAGCAGCCGGCGGCTCTCGCGCTTGCCTGCGATGTACGCGACCCACGAGAGCTGACGATTCGTGTAGCTCGCCTTGTCCGCGCTGTGGTTCTTCAGGAAGGACCAGTTCCCGTAGACGGCGCGGAAGCCGTGGTCGCGGATCGACTCGAAATCGACGATCTGGTCTCGATTCAGGCCGGTCTCCCAGTTCCAGTCGCCGCGCGTGGCCCGCTCGCAGCTCGCCTGCGTGAACTGCAAGGCCCAGGGACACTCGGGGAACGCGGTCGGCTTGAGCGTCTCGACCGTGTACCACTGGACCGACGAGCCCATCGTCATCTTGTCGGGCTCCTTCGGCGCGAGCGTCTCGCCCGTCTCCTGCCAGCTCTCGCGGCCCATCCGCCAATCCGCACCCGCCAGGGCGCCGATGGTCCCATCGCCTGTGCAGTCGGCAAACAGCGATGCGCGAAAGCGTAGTTCCGTGGCGAGAGCGTCCCGCTCTTGCGTCCCGCGGGCATCTTGCCCGCGATTCGAAGGCCGGCTGCCCTCGCCACGCGGCCGCACATTTCGCGCGATCACCGCGACGATTCGATCTCCCTGCTTCTCGACGCGGTACGCGTGCATATTGAGGAACAGGCGGAGAGTGGGTTCCGCTCGCACGATGCGAAGCTTCTTCTCGTCGTTGTAGAACCCCGCGGCCTGGGCGTTGCCCTGGTTGTCCGGGTCCAGCTCGGCCACCACGTCGCCGATTCGCGGATATGGCGGCAGATTGATCCGTCCGTTCAGGTGTACGCGGACCTCGGAGCTGTTGTTGCCGCCGAGCACGGGTCGGTCGTGCACGAGCGCCACGTTCAAGCCCAGCCTGGCGGCCGAGATCGCGGCGCAGGTCCCGGCCATTCCGCCGCCGACCACAACGAGGTCGAATTGTCCCGCGTCCTGGGGCTCCCCTGCCTGTCGCAGCGAGGCCAGCGCATCGCCCTCGGGCGGTTTGGCCGCCGGATCGATCATGAACGCAATCGCGTCGCAGCGACCTGCAAAACCCGTCAGGTCGTGAAGAGCGACTTTGACCTTCTCCCGTTTGATCTCGACCTCGCCGCCGTCCTGCCAGTGCCAGGCGGCGCCTTCCTCGCCGAACGGGGTCGCCAGCGGCGCGCCGTCGATGAGGACCTGGAACCTGCCGGGCGCGTCGGCGCCGCGGCACGAGGGGACCCAGTTCCGCGTGCGGACCCAGACGCGATACCGGCCCGGCGGGATCGTGACGCTTGTGCTCGCGTCCTGGACCGGCGCGCCCAGTCCGTGCGCCAGGAGCATGGGCGAACCCATCTGGTCCATGAACTGCTGATCGACGACCCAGCCGCCGAGTTGGTCGAAGGCCTCCGCCTCGACCAGGATCTG
>CAZDTD010000463.1:0-2604 GCA_964507995.1 uncultured Pirellulales bacterium
CCGAGGGCCAGGTGACCGACGCGAGCGGCACGGTCTTCACCGACCCGATGTACGCACGGTTCAGCCGGCAGGTGTCCTGCACCGCCAAGTGCGTCGCGTGTCAGCCGCCGGCCAATTTTGTGCTCGTGACAGTCACGGTCGCCTGGCGGAGCAGGGAGATGGCGACGCTCAGCAGTCTGGTCAATCTATAAGATGGGGCATCGACGCACATGGGCCGCAAGGCGAAGGCATTCACTCTGGTCGAGCTGATGGTCGGATTGATGGTGACCAGCATTATCCTCTCGGCTGTTGCGACGCTGGCGTTTGCGATGAGCAGGGGCAGCGCGGTCGGGAGCGACTACGCGCGGACGCAGGCGCAGATTCGCCGGGCGACGGTGTACCTGTCCGATCTGCTCGCGAGGTGCAGCCTGATCTGCGCCGCGCCGGACAACGACCTGGTCCTCTGGCGAAACGACGACAACGGGGACGGTCGGATCAACGTCCGCGAGCTGGTGTACCTCGAACGCGGGGCCAGTTGCGGCTCTCTGCGCCTGTGCGCGTTTCCTTCCGCGGACCCTGCTGCGATGCGGACGCTCGTCGACCTGGCGTCGTCGAGCGCCAAATCGGAGCTGGCGTCGCTCTACGAACCCAAGTATACGCCTTTGATTCCCGCGTGCAGCGAGGCGCAGTTCCTGTTTCTGGACGCGGCGCCGCCGGCGACGGAATCGCTGGCGATCGCGTTCCAGTTCCAGGAAGACGGCGCCGTGCGTCCTTACGAGATCGTCGCGTCTTTGCGCGGGCGGGCCGCTCACCTGCTGAACGCAACGGGCGGCGCACTCGTCTCGACCGACGACGATTAGGGATGGACCCGGAACGGCAGGTGGAAAATGTGTGAAATCGTCCGCCATCGTGAATCCGCCGGCAACCGTCGGCGGGGCATCGCCCTGTTGATGGTCCTGCTGATCGTTCTGGCGGTGGCGGTCCTCTCGGCGGGATTCCTTGTGCAGGCGGATGTCGAGCTGGCCTCCGGCAACAACATGCTCCTGCACGCGCAGACGGATCAGTTGGCGTTCTCCGGCCTGGAACACGCAAAGGGCCTGCTCCTGCGTCCCCACCTCGTGTCCTCGACTCAAATCGACGCGAACGACTTCTACTGGAGGGGCGCTGCGTCGAATCTCCTGTTCGTGGACAGCAACGACGCCTACGACGTGGCGATCGCGCGCGATGCGACGGATGCCTGCACGTATCAGGTCGCCTGCGAAGCGTACCGGGAAAAAGCGGGCGAACGAATCGGACAGACCCGCCTGGCGGCCCAACTGCGCCTCGATCCGTGCATCGCGCTGTGGTCCAAGACGGATGCGACCGTGCGCCAGAACTGGCTTGTGCAGGGCGACGTCTGCACGGTCGGCACGCTGACGAACCAGGCGCCCGCCGCATCGCTCGACGGCGACGTGTTCGCCACGCAGTTGACGGGCGCCGCCATGGGGCAGAGATATCCGATCAGCAATCTGACGGTGACCTGGCCTGGCGTGACGGAGACGTTCTTCAGCCCGAGCAACCTGCCGATCACAGTGACGACTTCCACGATGAACGGGACCTACAGCTTGACTCCCCGACGCGTGTACAAGCGTGCCGGCGATCTTGTGCTCGCTCCCGGTACGAAGATCGACGGCATGTTGCTCGTGACGGGCAGCCTCACGATCACCACGGCCGAGGGCCTGGGGTGCAGCCTCGCGACCGCGAGGAACCTGCCGGCTCTGTACGTGAAAGGCGACTTGACGCTCGATTCCGTCAGCGGCCTGACGGTGACCGGGCTGGCCGTGGTGGATGGGAATCTGCGCATTTCCTCGGATACGTCGAACGTCAAGTTCCTCGGTGGGTTGTACGTTGGCGGCGCGATCGCGGAGACGACCGCGGACGCATCGGGCAACGGCCTGGCTGGAACGCTCTGCGGCAACCCGACGTGGGACCCGAGCGGCGCGTTGGGCCGGGCTCTGCGGTTCGACGGGGTCGATGACTCCGTCGCCTGCGGGAACAGCGCGCTTCTCGACCTCACGACCGGGCTCACCGCGGCCGCCTGGGTCAAGAGCACGCGAACGGACCTGACGGGCGTCCAGATCCTCGTTGCCAAGAGCGGTGCGTACTCGCTTGCGATTCAGGCGAACGCGCTGGTGTTCTCGATCTACAGCGATTCGGCGGCGGCCTGGCAGGTCGTCTCCTATACGCTTGGCGCTACATTCAACAACGCCTGGCACCACGTGGCGGGGACCTTCGACGGCGATGTGGCCTCGCTCTACGTTGACGGCGTCCTGAGGGGCAGCACGGCGTATGCCGGGACGATCGCGAGCCGGCCGGCGAATTCCCTGCTGCTCGCATCGGACGGCGCCTATTTCTTCCAGGGCGTTCTCGACGACGTCCGCATTTACAGCCGGGCTCTGCTTGCCGCAGAGATCGGTCAGATCAAGACGGGAATGGCCGTCGCGGACCTCGTGGCGCAATGGCCACTGAACGGTCCCGGATCGGGCGTGACCATCGCGGCCGATCCGACCCGCGGCGCGGTCATCATCAACGGCACGACCTACTGGTCTCCCGCAGGCGGCGCGTTCTTCCGCAACATCGAAAGGC
>CAZDTD010000464.1:0-2601 GCA_964507995.1 uncultured Pirellulales bacterium
CAAAACAGGCCGTCTGGTGAACGACGGCCTGTTTCTTGTTCCGATTTCGGTTATTCGTGTTTCGGATTTTTTTACCCGAGAAATGCCTTCTGCATCTGCTCGCGGACGGTGGTCAGGCGCTTCAGATCGCCGCCGCTGACTTCGGCGGTCGTCCAGCCGGTGAAGTTGATCTCATCGAGCGCCTTGCGGACATCGGCCCAAGGTAGATCGTCGTCCGGTCCCGTAAGTTCCGCCCAGTTGTTCTTGGCCCGGCTGAAGCCCTTGGCGTCGCATTTCACACAGCGTCGACCGAAGGCGCGAATCCAGTCGCCCGGCTGGCCGTACTTCCAGTGGTTCCCGATGTCGTAATACATCCCGACCCAGGGACTGTCGAAGCTATCCACGAACTTGATGAACCGCTCGGGCGTCTGCTCCGGCCCTTTGTCGTGGTCGTACATCATCTTGTTCCACACGTTCTCAAAGAGGATCATCTGGCCCAGCGAGGCCGCCAGGGGCAGCATCTTCTTGATTTCCTGCCGGGCGCGTTCCTCGATCTCTTCAGCAGGGCCATCGCCCCCCTGGCCGATCACGATCAGCACGCCGCTGCCGCCGGCCGCGTGCGAGACGCGGAGGCAGTGCTCGATATTGGCCCGACCCTGGTTGCGTTCCTCCTCTTTGGGGCTGGTCAGCCGCTGCGACCAGTGGGCGTGATTGATCGCGTTATGGACGAACACGCCGGACTCACGGACCGCGTCGCGGGCCTGCTCGGGCGTGAAGCTCCCGGCCTCGTCGAAGTCCACGCCGTCGAACCCGGCGTCGCCAGCCATCCGCAGGCGTTCTGCGATTGACAGCTTCTTGCCCTCGACCTCCTTGGCGATCATGGTGAGCTTGCAGGACAGCAGGATGCGTTTGCCTGCCGGTGGAGTGACGATTTGCGGTGTGCCCGTCTGAGCGGCGTTGGCAGAACCTGCACCGCTCATCCCGGCGGCTACCGCTCCGGCCCCCAGACCCAGGAAACTGCGACGATTGAGCGAGAGATTGGAATTGCTTGCGAATTCAGTTGTCATAAGCCCTCACCTGTAACAAAACCCATCTATGCAATGGAACCCGAACAACGAATTGTGCTCCAGTCTATCGCGAGGGGGACGGAATCTCAAGCCTTCTCTATGTCAAGCGCAGGACAATCGAGTGTGCGTGTGGACATTCTATGATCGAGCGGTGCGTGGTACGCACCCTATGAATGATCTGTGCGCCGGTGGAGTACGTCGTCCATTCCGATTTGGTGGGTGCTGTGCCATCTGTGGAGACTCGGCTCTTCGTAGGACGAGCGTCCCCGCTCGTCCAAGAGGGTCGGGCGAGGACGCCCAACCTACGAAGAAACGCCCACCTATCTGCCCACCGGATTACGGTGGACGGCGTAGCAGGGTGCGTATCACGCACCCTCTTCATCTATTCGGGAAAACCCAGGTCGTAGCCGGGATGGATTGCCAGGCCGATCTGCTCGAATCCGCCTTTGCGACCGTTGTACCAGAGCATCCAGCGGTTGGCCTTCTCGTCGAAGATCGCGAAGGGCTTGTAGCAGGCGTCGCCGTCCCAGGCGTTCTTGACGGGGAAGATGATCGGGTTCGCAGGATGGCGCTGCCAGCCGGTGACGCCGTCGTGAGAGCGGGCCAGGCCGATCTGGGCGAGCTCTTCCGTGCGGAATCCGATGTAGAACATCAGGTGCCAGTCGCCGGCCGGGATGATCTGGCAGGCGGTGACCTTGTGCTGCTCCCACGGGTTGTTCCGGTCGGCTGCGAAGACCGGATTGGCTTTGTGCTTCGTCCAGCGGATGCCGTCGGGGCTGGTCGCGTAGCCGATGGCGTTCGGCTCGTTCTGTTCGCCGGCCGAGTACCACATTCGATACTGTTGATTCATCTCGTCCCAGAGCACATGGGGACACATCACGGCGATGCCCTCCCAAGGCTCCTCGGGAGACAGCACCGGTTCGGCCGAGCGGCGGGTCCAGTGGACGCCGTCCGGACTGGCCGCGTAGCCGATCCAACTATGGTCTCGGGCCTGACCGGTGTACCACAGGTGGTAGCCGTCCTGGCGTTTGACCACGCCGGGGCGGTTGATGTCGGCCTCCCAGTTCGTGTCCTTGTTGGGTCCCAGCACGATCTGCGGCTTGCTCCACTGGATTCCATCGGCGCTTTCGACCAGCGCCAGCGACTGCTTCGGCCGCCAGGAGAACCACATGCGATAGGTCTCGGCTTCCCTGAGCATCGTCACATCGAAGCAGGTCCCGAGATCGCCGCCGAGGACGGGACCGCCTTCGTATTTGGTCCAGCCCGCTGTGGTTCCTTGGGCTGAAGCGGGCAGTTTGCCCGTGATGCGGTCGAGTGACTCGGCACGGGCGATTTCGCCGCCGTCGGCAAAGACGCGAAGGCCTTTGCCTCGCCCGTACTTCTGACCTGTCTTGTCCCAGAGAATCGTGAGCATACGGCTGTGGTAGGGGACTTTGTCCAGGCAGAACCAGTCCCACGTGTCCGCGGGCAATAGGGGGTGAATTTCGACGATGCTGTCGGCCCTTGGACGCAGGCCCACCAAGCCTGTGATGACCAGATCGCAATAGGTCGAGTG
>CAZDTD010000465.1:0-2598 GCA_964507995.1 uncultured Pirellulales bacterium
ATGGCCCGCAGAAAGTAGGCTTCCGCGCTTGGAGTCCCGCGTTTACGCGGGTCGGGCTGGTCTTTCCCGCCTGAAGGCGGAACTCCAAACAGTAACGCCTCGGCCCGCCTACGGTGCTCCTCGATCTCCTTGAGCGTCTCGGCATCCGGGGATTCACTCTCCCAGAGGATACGAGCCAGGAGTGCATGGGCCGCTCCGCCAACCTCCGGCTTCTCGTTGAGCAGATTGTTCAGGACCGCCACTGCCTCATCTGACCTTCGATTATCCACGAGGATCGTCGCCTCAAGAAGCCGGGCCTCCGGCCCGACGTGGCTGCTGTCCAGGATCGGCTTGATCGTCTCCAGGGCGGTTTCCCGCTCGGCCTTGGCGTACTGCTCGCGGGCTTGGGACAGGATGTTCCTGTGCTTGAAGCCTTCCGCCTCGGCCAGTTGGGCATGGTTGCGATTCCACATCGAAAGGATGACAACCACCATGCTGACGATAGCCGCCATTGCGATGACAGCCAAGACCTGGGAGCGGTGCCTGCGGAGGAACTTGCGGAGGCTGTATGCTGCACCAGGACCATGCGCCAGGACCGGCTCGTGCTCCAGGTGCCGGCGGATCTCTTCGGCCAGGGCACTGGCGGTCTCGTACCGCCGGGTACGGTCCTTCTCCAGGGCCTTCATCACGATCCAATCGAGGTCGCCGCGGACCTGCTGGTACGGTATGCTATGCAGGCCTGTGGCACCCCCGCCCTCGGGGGTGATCCCAGTTCCCCCAGCCGAGGGCGGCTGGGCTACATACGCGGTCCGAATCCGCGTGGACGGTTTCACCGGCTGTTGCTCCCGGATCACCCGCTGCATCTCGATGTAGCCGGCCTTGCGGAGTTCTTCTTCGCTGAAGGGCGTCGTCCCCGTCAGCAGCTCATAGAGCAAGACCCCCAGCGAGTAGATGTCGGTACGCGTGTCGATGTCCAGATCGCTCAATTCCGCCTGCTCCGGGCTCATGTAGGCGGGCGTGCCGATGAGGTGGGCATAGCGGGTGAAGAGCGTCTTCTCGGTCAGACGTTGGTTGGCGGCCTTGGCGATCCCGAAGTCGATGACCTTGGGAACCGGCTTGCCGTCATGGTGCGTGACCATGACGTTGGAGGGTTTCAAATCACGATGGATGATGCCCTTTTGATGGGCATGCTGAACTGCGTTGCACACCTGAACAAACAAAGCCAATCGGTCCTTCGTGCTCAGGCTATTCCTATTGCAGTAGTCGGTGATCGAGACTCCCTGGACCAGTTCCATGACGAAGTACGGCCGGCCGGTCTCGGTGGCCCCCGCATCCAAGACCTTGGCGATACTGGGGTGGTCCATCAGGGCCAACGCCTGCCGCTCCGCCTCAAACCGCGCGATCACTTGGCGGGTGTCCATGCCCAGCTTGATGATTTTGAGGGCCACTCTCCGGCGGGTCGGCTGCTCCTGCTCGGCCATGTAGACCACCGCCATCCCGCCTTCGCCTATTCTTTCCAGCAGTTTGTACCGGCCGATGACGTCGCCGGAGCCTTCGGTCAGAGTGCTGTCGTCAAGCGTAACGCCCTCCCCGACAGGCGGAGCCTCCAGGAAATTGCCGGCCTCCTCATTGGCCTTGAGGAGACTCTCGATCCTCCTGCGAAGGCTCGAATCGTGCCCACAAGCCGTGTCCAGGTAGGACGCACGTTCCGGCCCGGCTTGCCGCTGCAGCGCCTCGTAGTAGAGTTCTTCGACCTGGCTGTTTTCTTCGACCACGGCCTTGCTCCTGGAACCATCGGCTCCACAATGCAATGCGTCGTTTCGAGGCGAAACGCCTCACACTTGCAAAGAATTCCGAGGAGGGGCTCTGGCGGCTGTTACGACTTGTTGATTTCGTGGAACAGCCAGGCCCGTGCGTACGACCAATATCGCTCGGCGGTGGCCTTCGAGATGCCCAGAGCTTGGGCCGCTTCCGAGATGGTCAGACCGGCGAAGTACCGCAGTTTGACCAGTTCCGCCTTTACCGGGTCTTCCTGGGCGAACCTCGTCAGGGTCTCGTCGAGTGCCAGGAGGTTTTCGGGGGGCTCTTCCTGGAGTGGGTCGTTGCCCTCCATGTCCACCCGTTGGAGATTGCCGCCTCGCTTGAGACGGAGTCTGGCGCGTGCCCGCTCGACGAGAATCCGACGCATGGCCTCCGCGGCGGCGGCGAAGAAATGGCCGCGGTTCTCCCAGTTTCGCGGTTCATCTCCAACCAGGCGGAGATATGCTTCATGCACCAGGGCCGTCGCCTGGAGAGTCTGGCCCGGCGGTTCATGGGAGAGCTTCTGTGCGGCCAGGAGCCGGAGTTCTTCATAGACCAACGGTAGAAGCTCATCTGTGGCTTGTGTGTCTCCCTGCTCGATGGCGTTGAGAATACGAGTGACTTCGCACATATCGACTCTCCACCGTCCCGAATCTTGGAAGACCATTCTCCGAGAAAGGAAGTCAGATTTCAAGCAATTTCGCGTGATTCGACCTGGACTCGGGGTTAGAATACATCTTCAAACGCATCGGGTTTCAGATTAGTGAAAGGGCGGAACATGAACACACATCGCATGAGTAGACGACAGTTCGTGGGCGC
>CAZDTD010000466.1:0-2575 GCA_964507995.1 uncultured Pirellulales bacterium
CGCCCGACAAGGCGATTCGAAACGTTCCACTGTTCGACCCGGGCCGCAAGGCCCGTCGTCCCCCAGTTCGGCGGCCAGCATACCGTCGGCCCTTGTCCCCGTCAACAAGGTCCTCGGCGGTGGCAAAAACATCGAACATACATCGTCTCCGGTTCGTAAACTTCGTAGCGGTGTCGTGCATGGCAGAACTTGAAAATCGAGAGAACGCACCGGGAATTCACTTCTCGTTCCGGACGGCGGACTTCCGCAACGTGTGTTCTTGGGCTCAAAGAGAATACTTTGGCGAAGGGAGGAATCCTATGAGGCGGTGTGCGTTCGTTCTGCTGGGTTGTCTGATGATTTCGTCGGTCCGAGCGGAAATTCCCATCACACTGCAAGGCCAGTTGGGCGGCGACAGTCGGACCATTGCCGTCTCGGAGAGCGGAGAGTTCGCCTGTCTGGGAGTCGGTCCTCGGGTGGTGCTTCTGGAACTGTCCAGTTCGGGGGAGTCGCGAGAGGCCGGCTGGAGCGAGATCCTGCCTGAGATCGTCGAGGATATCGTCATCCAGGGAGCATACGCCTTCGTAGCCGACGGTCTCGCCGGCCTGTATATTTTCGACATCTCCGACCCCGTGGCTCCCAAGGTAGTGGGCCACTATGAGACGCCGGATGAGCACACCTGGGACCGGGGACTTCACGTATGCCTGTCCGGGCAACTCGCCTATTTTGCCGACGGTCCAGGCGGTCTATACATCCTCGACATATCCAACCCGGCGGACCCCGTATGCGTTGCGGCTGTCGAGGAGATCCGCGCGTATGCTGTGGCCACCGCGGACGGATACGCATACGTCGCGTCGGCAACCAATGGGCTGATCGTCGTCGACGTGTCCGATCCCACACACCCTCAGACAGCGGCCCAGTTGGACTTGTCGTGCGAGATCCTCGATGTCGAGATCTCGGGCGGGTATGCCTACCTCGCGGGTAACCGAATCGCTCTCGACAGCTTCCAGGGATTGTGTGTAATCGACGTGCGAGACCCCAGGCAGCCTCTTCTCGTCGGCAGTTGCGATGTGGACAACCCCGGAGAACTGGTGGTCACCGGAAAAATCGCCTATGTTACGAAAGGTTTGACAGGAGTCGATTTCATTCGGATCACCAACCCGGCGTTGCCCGCGCGCGTCGGTGGATATGAAAGCCTGGGTTTCGCCAAGTCGGTGGCTGTCACCCCAGGATATCTCTACCTCGCCGCACAATACACCGGGCTCGAAGTCGTCGATGTCTCAACCATCACCCGGCCCGCCCTCGTGGGAACCTACCGGACGACGGATGTCGCCGAGGTGGCCGTGTCGGGTGCTTATGCGTATGTGGTCCACTCGCTCACAGGTTTGCAAACCATCAACGTCTCGAATCCCCAATCGCCCAAGTGGGTAAGTTGGCTCGATCTCGAGTGTGCGACTTGCGTATCCCTGGGCAAAGGGTGCCTCTGGGTTGGCGATGGTATGAAACTCACGATGATTGACATTTCCAACCCGGCCAATCCCCAAGTAACCGGCTCGTGCAACGTCGGCGGCAGCATCATGGGCATCGTCGTGGAAGGCCAGTACGCCTATACGGTCGGAGGTAGCGGCCTGACCATCCTGGACCTTTCCATCCCCCACCAGCCCACGATCTTCGGCCAGAGCGACGTGACCACCAGCGGTCAGAGTCTGTGTGTATCCGGTCACTACGCCTACATAGTCGGCCTCGAAGGACTGGATATCATCGATCTCTCCGATCGGGCGGCCCCCGTGCCCATGGGGCACTATCAGGAGCCGGGGAACTGGCCCCGCGGCATCGGCGTCTCCGGCAACTACGCCTACCTGGCAAGCGGAAATCCCGGCATGCAGGTACTCGACATCTCCGACCCGTGGCTGCCGGGACGAGTACGAACGTTTGACACGCCCTACTCACAGGGCATCGTCATCGAGGGGCCATACGCCTACCTGACGGACCTGCGGTCGGGTCTATACATACTCGACATATCCAGCCCCAGCGAAATCACGTGTGTGGGCCGCCATAGCGGCGTCGGCTACAACAAACTCGTCGTAGCAGGCGACTACGTCTACACCGCCGACTGGCACAAGGGACTGAGCATTCTGGAAATGGGCGACTCCGACGACTCCGAATCCGATCAGAACACGGACACTCGGGTTCGATAGACGCTCTCTCCGCCTGTCGGCAGTCCCGCACGAGGACATCCGATGGCGTCACACGCCCCTCGCAAGCTGGCCGAGCATCGCTTGCCGACGCGGACCGGCCAGGACGTGGACCACCGACGGCATGGATGCGGCACGTGTGCAGTTCATCATCCAGGGCAGCGGCGTCTTCGCCGTGACCGTCGACTCCGCCAGGGGTGGTCTGTTCCGCGAGGACGGCTCGCTGCCACAGGCGGCTTGCTCGTCGAACCGCAGATTCATCTATTTCAATCATCTGCGAACTATTGACTTGCATATTGGCCCCCCGGTCTCTACGCTTGGATGATGATGAAATACCAACATGTATTGATGTTGGATCCCTGCTTCGGGGATTCAACCGCCACGATGGGCGTGTTCCCCCC
>CAZDTD010000467.1:0-2573 GCA_964507995.1 uncultured Pirellulales bacterium
CCCGATCTGACGCCCAAGCCGGCGTATCACGTCCTGGCCGACATCACGCCGGTGGTCGCCCAGGGTGAATTCGCCGGCCGGTTGGCGTCGAAGGACGAGAGCCTCTGGGTCCTGCGGTTCAAAGTGGATGGGAAGGACCGCTGGGCCCTTTGGTCCGCCGACGACCAGGACCGGCAGGTCATCTTGCAGACGGATTCTCCGGACCGGCCGGTGACGATTCAACAGGCCGGGCACGATGCCTGCCGGAGTCAATGGGGCTTCCGCGATTGGACGGCCAGAGGCAGCGAGTACGCGCCCAATCAGCTTGCTCTGGTCGTCGGGGGTCGGCCGGTCTTGATCCGGGGCGATTTGTCGGGTGTCTCCGTGGTGGAGGTTGTCCCCAAAATGCGCACGATCGTGCCGAAGGAGACAGGTGGTGTGTAATACGCACCCCACAGAGCCGCATGGATTGGAGATGCACATGACACAGCCGTGGCTTATCATCAGATCGAAGTGGATTGGCGTGATTCTGCTTGTGGCCCTGATGTCCGCAGCCACATTGGCCGCAGCGCAGGATCGTTTCAAGCTCCGCGAGTTGTACCCCGAGGAGAAGATCGAGAAGGTTCTGGTCCCGCGTGGGCAGTGGAATCCCTGGCCCAAGTTCAGCGATCGCGCGGTGTGGGAGGGGCTGCCCGAGCAGGTGCGGAAAGACCTGATCGCCAACGGCGAGAAGTATCTCGATTACGAATGGCCGGATCTGCCTGCGACGTTGTTTCTTGAATATGCCAGGGAGGGCAACCGCAGCCGGTATGAGCAGCAGCACTTTGCCCGCCGGTATGCCTTGACGAATCTACTCATCGCCGAATGTGTCGAGGGGAAGGGCCGCTTTCTCGATGACCTCGCGAACGGTGTCTGGGCCCTTTGCGAGGAGTCGTTCTGGGGCGTGCCGGCGCACGTCGGGGCGCAAAGGGCTGGGTCGGGTTTGCCCGATCCTGCGGAGCCGGTGGTCGATTTGTTCGCCGCCGAGACGGGCGAGAGCCTCGCCTGGACCTACTATCTGCTGGGCGAGCAGCTCGACCGGGTTTCGCCGATGATGTGCAAGCGAATCCACTATGAGATGGACCGGCGGATTCTAACCCCGTGTTTCGAGCGAGAGGACTTCGGCTGGATGGGCTTCAAGGGCGGTCGCGTCAACAACTGGAACCCCTGGTGCAACGCGAGCTGGCTCACGTGCACGCTTCTGGTCGAGCCGGATGAAACCCGTCGCATCGCCTCTGTCGCCAAGGTTGTCCGCAGTCTGGACCACTTCCTCGATGTCTACGCCGATGACGGCGGCTGCGACGAGGGGCCGGGTTACTGGAGCCGGGCGGGGGCCTCGCTGCTGGACTGCCTGGAATTGCTCCACGACGCGACGAACGGCGCAATCGACGTATACGACCGGCCCTTGATCCAGGAGATCGGCCGGTACCTCTATCGCGTCCACATTGCGGACGACTACTTCGTGAACTTTGCGGATGCCTCGGCCAAGGCGCACCCGCCTGCCGAATTGGTGTGGCGCTATGGCAAACGGATCAGCGACGACGGGCTCGCCAGTTTCGGCGGCTATCTTCACGATCGAGAGGGCAGGAGCTTCGTGGACAACGGGGCCTTCACGATCGGTCGGTACCTGCCGGAGATACTCCACTTTTCGGAGATTGAAGCCGCCGCGGCCAGAGCGCCGTTGCCGAGGGATGTCTGGTTCGACGGCATCCAGGTGATCGCGGCCAGAGACGCAGACGGGACAACCCAGGGGTGTTTCCTTGCGGCCAAGGGCGGCCACAACGCTGAGAGCCACAACCACAACGACGTCGGCAACTTCATCGTCTACGCGAACGGCCGGCCCATCTTCATCGATATCGGGGTCGAGACCTACAGCCGCAAAACCTTCAGCTCACAGCGATACGAGATCTGGACGATGCAATCGGCTTGGCACAATCTGCCGACCATCAATGGTGTGACGCAGAGTCCCGGCCGGCAGTACGCCGCCAGGGACGTTCGCTATGAGGCCGACGATGACCATGCCCAGTTGCAGCTCGACATCGCCAAAGCCTACCCGGCCCAGGCGAACCTCAAGTCCTGGGTCCGCACGATCCGCCTCAATCGGGGCAAAGACGTCGCCGTCACGGAGCAGTACGCCTTGGACAAGCCCGCGAAGGAAATCACGCTGAGCATGGTGACGCCGTGCAAGGTGACGGCGCAGGGAGAAGGCCGATTGCGGCTGGAGACGTTGGACGAGTCGCCTGTCGTCATGGAGGTGGTCTATGACGCGAGCAAGCTCACGCCGACGTTGGAGACGGTTCCCGTCGAGGATGGTCACCTTCGCTCGGTTTGGCCCGAGCAGCTTACACGTATCCTTCTGAAGGCCGAGAAGCCCGCGATGCAGGATACGTGGGCAGTGCGGATTGAACGGTCCCAGGAGAAATGAAGGAATTCCCAAGGTGGCAAGCGGTTTGGGTGTGTACGGCACACCCTACATGCTGACGCAGGACGAGAAGCTCAGATGCAGCCCTTTACGCTCTTGATTAAGCCCTCCGGCTCCGACTGCAATCTCGATT
>CAZDTD010000468.1:0-2557 GCA_964507995.1 uncultured Pirellulales bacterium
AACCAGCGGTCGATGTACTTCTGCCAGAAATTGCTGTCCTCGAACAGCCGGTTCCACCAGACATAGTTGAGGTAGTCGGTGCCGTCGCCGCTGCCGTGCCAGGTCTCGGGGTTGTCGTCCCGTCCATCGGTGGAGTCCATCGCGCGGTCGAAGTCCCAGAGTGGCCCCATTTCGAGCTTGCCTTCGCGGCTCTTGTGCAGGTGCGTGCTCAGACGCAGCGCATCGACGTTCATCATCAGCATGTTCAGCAGGTTGTGGTCGATGAAGCTGTCTACGTCGATATACTTCGCGTACCCGACCTCTGGATCGGCGAAATTCGATCCATAGAGGGCGGTCTCGAAATCGTTCAGATAACCTTTGATCCACGCGGACTGCTTCGTGGTGATTTCAACCTGTTTCGGATCCACGAAGCAGAACGTGCCGTCGCCGTAGGTCGGGTTGCCCTTGGCGGTGCGGAATCCGCTGTCGCCGGGGTCGGGCCGGTCGATCTTCAGCATGTATCCGCCGGAGATTTTGGACTCGGTGCTGTCCCACGGATCGAGCTTCTCGACGTTGACCCGGTCCGTCCCGCGTTTGATTTTCTCCATGAGGATATAGAGTCCGGCGTAGTCACTGGCCGATACGGTGCCATTGTCCTTGTTGAGGTACATCTCGACGAACCGTGTGCGAACCGCATACCGGCCGATCTGGTTGCTCAGCTCGTACGCGAGGGCGTTGTTGATGAGGGCGCGGTCGAAGGAATATGGCGCGTAGAGGACCCAGTCGGAATCGGCCGGCAGGCCCAGGAGGGAGACGTCGCAGTCCTGGTTGTACTCGTCCCATATCTCGAAGGCGTACTGGGGTTTGGGTCCCCCGGCGGTGCTGGACCCGCGGATTCTGATCCCGCCGCGTCCTGCGAAGTTCGCCGGGTCGGTGATCTTGGCGCGTCCCCCTTCGCCGACGTCGATAAACACGGACGAGACGCTCACAAAGGAACCGCTGATGCCCTGGCTGTCCGTATCGACGATCACGATCGGCAGGTCGGAACTGAAAGTTGCCACGTCGTTGGCCAGTGCGATGTATGTTTGCCCGACCACCGGGCCGGGAGCCTTATCCGGCTCGTAGACCCGGGCGAGGACCTCCATCGTGCCGACGACCATGAACGGACCTGTGTACCGCAGGGATGCAGTGGTGGGCGTCGTGCCGTTGATGGTGTAGTAGATCACGGCGTCGGGATTCGACGCGCTCAACTCCAGGAGGAAGAACACGCCGGTGAAAGCGCCTCCTTCGTGCGAGAAGGTCGGCTCCCCCGATACCCCGTCGCAGCCCATGCTATTGGCGCGGCCCGGCGTCGGCGTGCTGAAGTACTGTTCCCGGTCGGCGTACAGGCCGTAGGACAGATCGACCCGCTGCGGCGGATAACCTGTGCCGTCGAGGCGCGAGCCGTATTCGTGCACGACCTCCAGATCGGGCGAGACCAAGGCGAGATAGTCTCCCTCGCCGCTGAGCGTGAAATTTGTGTGGTAGTATCCGGCCTGGTCCCGGTAGGGCCAGTTCTCCGGATGATCTTCGTCCTCGATGCCCGAGGCATAGACCAGGAGATAGCCGCTCGGGGCGAGCGTGACCGCAGGCATCGCCCACTTCGTCAGGTTGCACGGATCGTCCGTCAGATGCCAGCCGAGAAGATTGACGGACGTTGTCCCCGGATTTCGCAGCTCGATCCAGTCGGGATATACGGTTTTGCCTTCGACCGTCGTCGATTGCCCCGAATCATTGATTGCCTTGAACTCGCTGATGACGAGAGAAGACCATGTGGATGGATCGTCCGGGTTCTGTGGGCCTGGGTCCGAGCCCGGGTCCGAAGGCGTTTGCCCGCTCGAACTGCCCAGTAGCTCCACCTCGGCGATCTGCATGCTGTTGGCGCCGGCGGCGTTGCGGACGTGTGTGAAAAGGAGTTGATAGTGCAGGTAGGCCGTTGTATTGGCGAAGGTGATCGGGGTCGTGTTGATCGTGTAGCGGGGCCAGGCCGTCGCCTGGGCGAAATCGACGATTTCGCCGGAAGCGATCAACGTGTAAGGGCCGTCGATGCTCGTGTTGGAGCCGTACAGCTCGAAGGCGATGGGATCTCGTTCCGCCGCGTCGTTGGCCGTCGTGAGGGTCAGTTCCGTGACGACTGTCGCGCTGGCCCTGGGAGTGACCTGGAATCCCGTGGACTGGGTTTCACCCTTGAAATGGAGGTACTTCGTGTTGACGTCGTCGTCGATTGCCAGTTCGGGCGACTCGGCGCCGGGCCAATCCCCGTCGTTCGGGACGCCTCGAATCGTATCGCCCGGCGAAGTGAGATCGACCTGTGCAGCGAGCTGCCCCACGAACAACGCAACAAGCAACAATGGGCATATCATCCGATTCACGATCACCCGCGGAATCCTCCACCTGTGGGCCGATTTGGGCGCTGCGAGACAAACAGACAAACCCCATCTATGCATTATAGCCGACAGAACCCGCCAAGTCAACGTCGCCACGGCATTCCCGCTTGAACGCCGGGCCAGGAGAGGCTACCATGATCGGGTCATCAGGA
>CAZDTD010000469.1:0-2541 GCA_964507995.1 uncultured Pirellulales bacterium
GCAGGGCCGGAACACCAGGACACGCCTAACGTCCGAAAACCGGGCTGCTGCCAGGTTAGATTCCCCCCGCCGAAGCGGGTTTGCGTTATATCTCGTGGGCTCCCGGCCGCGGGCGTTTGGCGTCGGATTATACTTTATGTGCCGGATGTACCCTGTGCGTGCCATGTTCAAAAAAAGATTGCATAAACTGCGGTAGTACGGTAAAATACACATCTTAGGAAATACCGAATCGGGGGACCCAAAACGCCCCGGAAACGCGTTTGGACGGGCCCTGGATGCGACCTTTTCGCGCCGGGGAGCCTTGTCGATGGAGAAACTTCGATGGCGTCTATGTTCTTTTCGTTGAAAGAAACCGCTCAGAAGCTCGACAAATCGGAAGACGAGGTCAGGCAACTCGTCAAGGATGGCAAGCTTCGCGAGTTCCGCGACGGGGCCAATCTGCTATTCAAGATCGACGAGGTCAACGCTCTGGTGGAGGAAGGGATCGATAAGGGCCTTGAGGCCGTAGATCTGAGCGAGGCGCCGGCCGAGGAACAGCCCGTCGAGGCGGCTGAAGGCGAAGCCGCTCCCATAACGGACGAAGACCTGTTCACGTTGGATGAAGAACCCACAACACTGGAGCCGACTGGAGAGGCCGAGGCTACTTCCGAATTGGGTCTCGCCCCCGAGGAAACCACGGCGGATCAGACAGGAGCCGGCGAAGAGGAGTTGCTCTTCCTGGCCGACGACGATCAAGCCGGCGCAACGGGTAGCACGGCCGGCGCCACAGGGAGCGGCACCGAAAGCGAGATTTCGCTGGCCGCGGAGTCCGGCGTCCTGGCCGCAGGCAGTGACATCACCGACGCGGACACCGCGTTGACCGCCGAGGGCGTGAATGTCCTCGGGGAATCGAGCACCGGTTTGGGCACAACCGGCGATTCGATGGCCGAGACGGCCGCCGAACCCGCCAACTCCAGCGATGAAGCCTCCCTCGAAGAAATAGAAGATGACGTGAGTCTCGACAGCTTCGGCAGCGGTTCGGGCCTGCTGGACCTTTCCCTCCAGGCGGATGACACCTCGCTCGGCGGAATTCTCGATGAGATCTACACCTCGGAGGGCGGCGAGGCGGAAGGCGGGAGCGCCGAGGCGGAGCCCGCGGGAGTCGGCGAGGAAGCCGCTTCCTTCGATGAGATCACGGGCGAAGCGGAGCACGCCGGCGTCGAAGAAGAGTTGCCGGTGCCCGAGCCGGTGGCGATCATGCCGGCCGCGATGGGCGCTCTCTACGCCGAGGCTGCCCCCGATACACAGAGCAACATCCTGGGCATGCTTCTGTTCCTGCCCATGCTGGCCCTGCTTTACACCACGATCGTCGCAATCGCGGGCCTTCGCGGCGTGACCCCCTCGATCCTCTCCTCCATCCAGGGCATGATCTGGTACTTGCTCGGTGGAGCGATCTTCGTCTCGTTGATCGTGGTCGCAGCCTCCTTTATGGTCGGCCGTGAGCGGAGCGAAACGGGGACGCGTGCCAAGAAGGTCAAGGCCGAGAAGCCGAAGAAGGAGAAGAAGGCCAAAGGCGAGAAGGCCGAGAAGCCAGCCAAAGAGAAGAAGAGCTTCTTCGGCAAAAAGAAGAAATAACCTCAGCTCGATCCACAAAACGAAAGTCAACCGGGCAGGTCGGGACAAGAAGCGGCTCTGCGTCCACCGATAGACATCGATGAACGTGATAACGTCTAATTTTCCGTCCCACAGGGTAAGCCAGCCCCTCCCTGCAAATCCCCGAGGCAGAGAACGACCTTAGCCGTCTTATCTCCTACCCTTGTGACTGCCCCTTGTCCGCTCTTTTCGCGGCCGGCCCACCGGCAAGGGCCGCACCCGCCGGCCCAGCAGCGTCTCCAGCTTGCTCACAAACCCATCGCTGCCCAGCGGCCTGCCCGTGTGCGTCCGCAGTCGAATCCTCGCCACTTCGTCATCCGTGAGTCCCTCCGCCAGTTCCTTGCGCCAGCCCTCGGCCGAGAACTGCCGGTGCCACCACGCGAGGTTCAGCAGCTCCGAGTCGGCACTCTCATCCGTATGCCCCGCCGCACTCGACCACTCGTACCGCCACGCCCGCCGGCACAGCCTCGCCCGCACGGGATTCAGCTCGATGTACTTCATCGCCTGCCACAGGTGCCGCCCGTCGAGGGCGCAGGAATAGAACCGACCCTGCCACAGGTGGCCGGACCGCTTGTGGAAGCGATTGATGTACTGGCTGTAACGAACGTGGGTCCGCCCGATCCCCTTGGCCAGAGAATCCTCCGCATGGGGAATCGCGACGAGATGCACGTGGTTGGTCATCAGGCAGTAGCCCAGCACGTCCAGACCGTACTTGCCCGCCTGTTCCTGGAGAATCTGCAAATACACCAGCCGGTCGTCATCGACCATGAAGACCGGCTGGCGGTTGTTCCCGCGTTGCGTGATGTGGTGGGCACACCCAACAGCGATAGCTCGGGCCATTCTGGGCATGATGCCAATCCTACAGCCTCACTCCGCCCCACGTCAACCACAAAAAACGGTAGTTGTCCC
>CAZDTD010000470.1:0-2534 GCA_964507995.1 uncultured Pirellulales bacterium
TATATCGGCACTCTCCGCTGCTTTTCTGCATACTTCCGCGCATTTATCCGACCCTGCCCGCCGGACGGCGCGAGCCGGCTTGTTCGTCGTGACGCCGTAAGGCGTTCTCTTCAACACCTTCGACGATATGCCCTGACAGGCCCACTACAAACCGCTCTGCGATGCCCCGCTTGCACGCCGTCACACGCACCGTCCCGCCGCGACTTTTCCCTTGCCAGGTCGCACTTGTTTCGTCCATAATCCTCCCAGGAAAACGCCCCGGACCAACCTGCGACACATGAATGGGAGCCTCAGGCGCGCTGTCGGCGTACGGGTCGGGGCCATTACGTCCTGTGAGATGGAGATAAAGCGATGGTCGACGATCCGACGAATGAAACCGGGAGCCTTCCCGCCCTGCCCGACGATCCCGGCCAGTTCATTCTGTACCAGACCCAAGACGGCCGGACCCGGGTCGAGGTCCGCATCTTTCAGGAAACCGTATGGCTCTCCCAGAAGGCGATGGGCGAGTTGTTCCAGAAGGACGTGCGCACCATCAGCGAGCACGTCCGCAACATCTTTTCGGAACAGGAGTTGTCCGAGCCGGCAGTTATCCGGAAATTCCGGATAACTGCATCGGACGGCAAACAATACGATACGCTCCACTACAACCTCGATGTAATCATCTCGGTCGGCTACCGCGTCAAGAGCCATCGCGGCACCCAGTTTCGCATCTGGGCCACCCAGCGTCTCCGCGAGTATCTGATCAAGGGATTCGCCCTGGACGATCAGCGTCTCAAACAGGCTGGCGGCGGCAACTACTTCGACGAGCTGCTCTCGCGCATCCGCGACATTCGCTCGTCCGAGAAGGTCTTCTGGCGGAAGGTGCTCGATATCTACGCCACGAGCATCGACTACGATCCGAACATGGACCTTTCCCGCCAGTTCTTCGCCACCGTACAGAACAAGATGCACTGGGCCGCACACGGCCACACCGCCGCCGAGATCGTGGCCGAACGGGCCGACGCCGCCAAGCCCCATATGGGCCTGACTGCCTGGACGGGCGACAAACCCCGAAGGGGCGACATCGCCGTGGCGAAGAACTACCTCAACAAAGAGGAACTGGAAGCGCTGAACTTCATTGTCTCGTTCTACCTCGACTTCGGCGAACTCCAGGCTCGCAGCCGAAAGCCCATGTACATGCGCGACTGGATTGCCAAGCTGGACGATTTCCTCCGCCTGTCCGAGCGGGACATCCTCACCCACGCCGGAACCATCTCGCACGACGACGCGCTCGCCAGGGCCGAACGTGAGTACGAGAAGTGGCGCAGCCAGCAGGCGGCGCTACCCAGCCCGGTCGAGGAGCATTTTGACGAAGCAGTCAAGGAGATCAAGCAGTTGAAGCCGTCGCCGCCATCCAGGCCAGGCAAGGTGAAACGGAAGAATCGTGGAGAAAAAGGTGGCTGTCAATAGGATCTCGGGGTACAACAGGATGGCATAGGCGGGTACATGTGTACGAAAACACATGATAGTTGATGGTTCCGGACCCTGGCCCGGTTCCGGTAGCCGATGCTGAGAACCCGCCGCTGGAAGACAATTAAGGCACATAATTACGGAATGCAGGCCCGGCCGTCGGGTCTGGTGATTGGTTGGCAGTGTTTTGGAGGTGAGAGACATGCGAGAACTGATTATCTTGGTGAGTGCCTGCGCGTTGGCAGGCGCAGGCTGTCAGGCAATTGAACCTATCGAGAGAATATCCTTCCCGGAGGGCGAGTACAAAGCTCTGCCCGCAATAGGGACTGCGCGCGTCGAGGGGCAAGCATTCCTTAAGACTGTCGGCGGCGACGTCAAGACAGCCGCAGGAAATACCGTCTACCTCAATCCCGTAACATCCTACAGCGAGCAGTGGTATGTGGCATACACTACCAACCGGCCGCTCGATCCGGCGGAACCTGACGCCCGGCTGGAGAAGTATATGAAACAAACCACCGCCGATGGTGAGGGCCGATTCGAATTCGTGAACGTCCCTGCGGGCGAGTACTTCGTCACGACCAGCGTCATCTGGGGGGTACCTACGGGGAGGTACGGGACGATCAGCCAGCAGGGCGGAACCGTGACGAAGCGCATTTCGGTGAAGGATGGTGAGACAGTCAAGATCATCATCACACGGTAAAACGCAGGAATCGAGCGACGCCATACTCAATTCACACCGGAGATAAGTAAGCTGTCCCCGGAACTCCTGACATCGTGGAAGGCGGACGAGGTCCGCAAGACCGACGTGACGATCGCCAAGAACTACCTGAACACCGAGGAAATCGACGAATTGAACCGGATTGTCGTGATGTGGCTCGACTTCGCCGAGGACCAGGCCAGACGCCGCAAGCAGGTATTCATGAAGGACTGGGAGCAGCGGCTCAACGAATTCCTGCAATTCAACCAGCGCAACGTGCTCACGAACGCGGGCGGCATCAGCAAGGCCCAGGCCGATACATTCGCGGAAGAACAGTATGATCGCTTTGCCGAGCGCCGCCGGGCCTTCAAAGAAGCCCAAGGCGAGC
>CAZDTD010000471.1:0-2534 GCA_964507995.1 uncultured Pirellulales bacterium
CCTCGTACGTCTGCTCCTGGGGGCAGAATTTGACGCACTGCTCGATGGCGTCCCGGGCGCCGCCAAGATCGGCCCGGTCGAATCGGAGCTGGGCCTCGCGGTAGAAGAACTGTCCCGCCTGGACCTTGACCTCGGCCAGTTTGACGCGGTATTTTTCGGCGGCCTTGCGGCTGTTCTTCTCCTCGGCCAGCCGGATCGCCGTCTCCAGCTCTGCGACCGCCTGCTCGTACTGCCCCTCGCGAGAGAGCCTGTCCCCTCGCTTGTACGCCTTCTCGTGCGCGCAACCGCCCAGCATCGCCAGGACCATCACGATTGCGCTCAGCCGGAAAGCCCACGCCGGCCCGCTGGATTCCACTGCATGTTCGGTTCTCATTTTTCCGCCTCACGCGCTCTTTTGATCACCTGCATTCAGTTACCCGCGTTCCCATATCGGCGAACAGCATCAGATTGTACCGTGTTTCGGGCACAAGACAACGATCCGTTGTGTCCCTTCTTCGAAGGGTTCTCTGTGTAATAGAAGGCCGCAACTGACGTCCGGGTCACTCCCAGCGAAGCTGTTGCAGTTCCTCGGGTGTTCGAATGAACTTGACAACACCGTTGTTCAGGAGAACACAGCCGCCTTTGGGGTCGTGGTGGTCGAACGCGAACAGTTCCGGCCCGCCCGCTTGATTCCAGCCTGCCCTTGCCTCAAACAGAAGGACCGTGTCCGGGGAAGACGCGAACGTACATTTGGGATTCATCGCATAGTGGCACTCGCCTTCCTTTGCAGAGGGACATCGGAATTGCCTCACAGCTTCCTCTCTTGCGGCCATGAAGCCACTCGTTAGATCGTCTTGCACGATCGTGTCGCACCATCGGGCAGGCTCGGGGTACTTGCTTTTGTCGTACCGGAAGTTGGAGAAATACAGGTTAAGCTCCGACAGCTTGTTTGCACATTCGACCCGCAGGGCATAGGGCCGGAGTTGTGGTGCATCTTCTTGCGGCACAAGATCCCATAGACTACGCGGACCTCTTTTGTAACGGAACGCGTGCCCCCCCTCCGTGATGACGAGCCCTGGGTATAATGTGAATGCCCCTCGATATCCGCGCTTGTCGAAACAGGATACCTTCGCAGATGGCTTCATCCTGAGGGACCCTGTCATGACGCCCATATAGTCGCCTCTCTTCAGGTCGTGCGAAAGAAGCATAATGTCTTTGCGATCCGCCAGGACCACCGGCCTGAGCGACTCCAGATACTGTGATTCGGCTGTACTGAGCAACTCCGCTGGTCCGGTGAGATGACAGACCATGTCAGACACAGACTGATACCACTGTATCTCGATTCGCGTGCACTCTTCGAGTTGGAGGGAGCCTGGGCTGGAGGTCTTCCTGGCCGGTAACAGAGTGAGGGCCAACAAAGCCATAAGACCGACGACGGTGCATGCAAGTATGATTCCCTGTAGCGGTCGCCCATTCTGATTGAACGTGTCTGATCCCATATCGAGGGCTCCCATTCGCCGGATTGTGGTTGATTCCGCTGCACGCATGCGAAATGATATCTGCCGTGTGCGGGTTCCACAAGGATTGTTGTCGAAGGTGACGGATGATGGCATCGCTTCGGAAGGATCTGGAGAGCAGGATCGATCCGCAGGTCGAAGAGGAACTGCTCGACCGGTGGAAGGCGTTCGCCGATGGGCGAGCCGGGCAGGACGTTTTCTCGCCGAGGCGGCCTCGCGTGTCACTGCCGTCTGTGGAATGGCCGCGTGTCCTGGTCAACGACGCCCTCAAGGAGCCCGAGGCGATGGTCGTGCAGCAGTTGGAGATGTGCTCCAAGTCGCTGGCCGAGGGCAACGGGGCTCTGCTGGCGGTGCGCTGCAACTACGGCACCGCGATCCTGCCCTCGCTGTTCGGGGCCGAGATCTTCCTGATGGATCGGGAGATCGACACGCTGCCCGCCTGCCGGCCACTGGCAGGCGGCGTCGACGCGGTGCAGCGGCTGCTCGACCGGGGCGTGCCCGATCTGGAATCGGGCCAGGGCCGGATCGTCTTTCGGATGGGCGAGTACTTCAAGCAGCTTCTTCGCGAGTACCCCAGGCTCTCCCGATACGTCCACATCTACCATCCGGATTTGCAGGGTCCGATGAACGTGTGCGAGATGCTCTGGGGCGGCTCGCTCTACGTGGATCTCTACGACAAGCCGGACCTCGTCAAGGACTTCCTGGCTCTGATTGCCGAGACGTACATCCGATTCCTGCGGCGATGGGACCAGACCATGCAAGCCGGAGGGACCTACAGCCCACAGCCTCCGGCCTCCAGCCTTCCTTGTGGTTATGCCGTACACTGGTCCATGCTCCATCGCGGGCGGATCATGGTGCGAAACGACGCTGCGACGAATCTGTCGCCTGCGATGTACGAGGAATTCGCCAGGCCCTACGACCAGCGGCTGCTCGACGAACTGGGCGGCGGGGCGATCCACTTCTGCGGCCGGGGCGATCACTTTATCCCCAAGATCGCGGGCCTGTCCGGCGTCCACGCGGTGAACGTGACGCAGCCGG
>CAZDTD010000472.1:0-2522 GCA_964507995.1 uncultured Pirellulales bacterium
ATGGCTGCGCGATACGGCGGAGGCGGGCCGCAATTGTCGCAGGCCCCTTCGGCGACCGATCTGTTGATGTCGATCTTGCGGTTCAAATGGACAATTCTGCTGGTTGGCATTTTCGTGTCTGGCCCGATGATCGCGTTCATCTGGACCCAGATGCTCCCCAAGTACCAGGCGAGGGCTGAGGTGCGGGTCCGGCCGATCATCCCGCGTCTGGTCTTTCGCGATGAAACCAATGGGATGATCCCCCTGTACGATTCGTTCGTGAACACGCAGGTTTCGTACATCCGAGGTCTGACGGTGCTCCAGCGGGTCCTGGACCAGAACGATATTCGAGAGACGGCGTGGTACAAGAACCCGCCGAAGACTCTTGTGCAGCGACTGACAGGGAGCACGGTGGCCCCGATGGAAAGACTCCGGGATGCCCTGTCCGCCAAACCTCGCCCGAAAACTGAGATCATTGACGTCTCGTTTGCGGATGTTCGTGCTGCGGACGCCCGCTTGATTGTGGATACCGTCGTGAACCAGTACATGAAGTACATCGGCGAGAAATCCAACGCCACCGAGGACGCGCTCTATAACCAACTGACGGAACAGTACCGGTCTTTGGAAACCGAAATCCAGGGGCGAGAGGTGGTCTGTGCGGATATCCGCAGGAGGCTTGGTACCGACACTCCCCAGGAGCTCGTCTCTGCCAAGAGAGTGCGTCTGGATGAGACGCAGACGCGTTTGAGCGAATTGCAGAACACGATCAGGCTGCTCGAGTGGGACATTGCACAGGGTGCCGCCGTTGACAGCAACGACATGGTTGCCGAGCCCAATGCCGTGGCAGAGCGACAACGGCGATATCATGAGGATGCGGAATGGCGGAAGTTGGAGCTCAACGTCGAGACACTTCAGCACCAGATTGCCAACAGCATCTATTCCTCAAAGCACCCCAACCAGGTTCGGCTCGAGGCGGACCTGAAGTTTGCGAAAGAACTGCGTCAGTTGCGCGAGACACAGCTCAACGAACAATGGGCCGATCAGTCGGTGCCTATGGGTTCCGTGACATCGGGGACCGGCGCCGTCGGCTATGCCCAGAGGGAAGAGGTGGCGAAATACCAGTTGGCGAGAGTGGGACAGGAGGAGCAATTGCTGCGAGCGGAACTCGCGACGCAACAGGCGGAGTTCAAGGGCCTTTTTGAGGATGCCCAATTGCTGGACAAGGAGACCGCCGCTCTGCGAGACAAACGGGGACTGTTTGACGAAGTGCGGCAGCGTCTGGACGTGAAGAGGACGGAGCGAAACGTGCCCGGCTCGATTGAAGTGATGGCGCCGGCGTTCTCTCCGTCAAAGCCTCAGCAAGATCGACGAGTCGTTTTCACGGCCATGGCGCTATGTTTCGGATTCGGGATGGGGGGCGGCTTGGCGTTCCTCCGTGCCAGTCGAGACCAGGCCGTATATGCGATGAAGGACATGCCTCACTCCGTACAGGTTCTGTTCCTGGGCCATGTGCCTCTGGTGCGCGCCAAGAGATCGCCCGGAAGGCTGTTGTGTGCAAAGCCGGCGGAGGATCGGCTCCCTCTGATCGAGTCCGTGCGGGTCATGCGCACCGCCTTGCTGGCGCGACTCAGCGGCGAGCAGGGCACCTCGGTGCTGATCACGAGCGCCGCCCCTGGAACGGGCAAATCCAGCTTTACGATGCTTTTAGGCGAGAGCCTGGCTCAGGCCGGCAGACGAGTGCTCGCCATCGATGCGGATTTCCACAAGATGACGTTGTCGAAGTGGTTTGACCTCGTCGACAAGCCGGGATTCCTGGATGCTTTGGCCTCCAAGTCCGTGGGTATGCGGTACATTTCTCCCGCGGAAACACCCGGCCTGTACATTATGCCCGCCGGAAAGCGAGGCGATGACCAGGTGATCTTCGAAGAGACGGCCAATGGCGCGTTCAAGGCCTGCATGGAACAACTCACGCAGCAGTACGACATCATTCTTCTGGACGGATCTCCGATCCTGCCCGTGGCGGATGCGGCCATTCTGGCCGGGCAGGTGGATGGCTCCATCATGGTGGAGCGAGAGCACGTATCCCGGCGAGCGGACGTTGCGGACGCCCTGGCCCGCCTCGACTCTGCCGGCGGCCGGCTCCTGGGGACGGTCTTCGTCGGTTCCGGCAGCCGCGAAGGCTACGGTTATGGTTATGGCTACGGCTACCACCGCCGCGACGTCGCCAAGCCCCAGTCGGGCAATGCCCCCAAGGGGGCCAACTGAGGACCTCAATAAGGTTCCGATTGTTCACGTGACCGCGATGGGCCCCCTCGTTGCGACACGGATTGTGGATTAGGATTTGTCTTGGTACAGCTCGTTCTAAGCCTTGATTACGAGATTTTCGGCAATGGGTCCGGCGATGTGATGCGGGATGTCATCCGTCCGACTGCCCGCTTGCTCGACATCTGCGAAAGACATGGCGCGAAGCTGACGATCATGTTCGAAGTCGGCGAGTACTGGGCCTTCGAGCGATATGACGCCCAGCTTCAGCAGGATCTGGG
>CAZDTD010000473.1:0-2517 GCA_964507995.1 uncultured Pirellulales bacterium
CCCGCCGGGAGGGGGCCAAGGTCTTTTACCATATTCAGAACCTGAATGTAATTCGCGTTCTGGATTGTGTTTACGATCACTGTACGCCAAGAAAAAGGACGAGACGATGAACGGACACAGGATCAAGTCGTACAGCCATATGAAATCACCCCGGAAATGGTGGGTGTTTCTCAGGGGCCTGACGGATTCGGCCTTGGGCAGGGGGCTCGCAAGGGGTGTGGGAATACAAGACAAGGACAGCAGGTTGCAGGGCATAGGGGCATAAGACATGGATTTCAAACGCAAGATCGTCGAGTTTTCGCTGGATAACTACAAGCTGGTCGCCTGGGTCATGGTGATCTTCACTCTGGCCTGTGCCGCGTTCATCCCGCTGATCAAGGTCGATACGGACCCGGAGAACATGCTTTCCGAGCACGAGGCGGTGAGGGTCTTTCACGAGCAGACCAAGAAGGACTTCGTCCTCAACGACATGATGGTCGTCGGCGTGGTGAACAACAAAGACCCCAACGGCGTGTTCAATCCGCACTCGCTTCAGCGAATCTACGAGCTGACGCAATACGCCAAGACGCTGCAATGGCCGAACCCGAAAGACCCGAACGAGACCATCGGCGTCGTCGAGGTGGACCTGCTGGCCCCCTCGATGGTGGACCACATCAGCCAGGACGGTCCCGGCGTAATCCGCTTCGAGTGGCTCATGCCCGAGCCGCCCAAAACCGACGCTGAGGCGGTGGCCATTCGCGAGAAGGCCCTCTCCAATCCGCTCCTCAAGGACACCGTCGTCTCGGGCGATGGACACGCGATCTGCCTGTACCTGCCTCTGACGAGCAAGGACCTCAGCCACGACGTGTATACGAAGCTTCGAAAAGAGATTGCGACGTTCACAGGCGATGAAGAGTATCACATCACCGGCCTGCCGGTCGCGGAGGATACGTTCGGCTACGAGATGTTCATCCAGATGGCGATCTCGGCTCCGCTGGCGATGCTGACGATCTTCATTCTGATGTTGATCTTCTTCCGCAAACTGGTGCTGATCGTCTCGCCGATGATCATTGCGATGGTGACGGTCCTGACCACGATGGGCATTCTCATTGGGCTGGGATTCCCGGTCCACATCATGAGTTCGATGATCCCGATCTTTCTGATGCCGATTGCAGTCGTGGACTCGGTGCACATCTTGTCGGAGTTCTTCGAGAAGTACACGAAAGAAAAGGGCCGGCGGCAGACGACCGTCGAGGTGATGGACACGCTCTTCGTTCCGATGCTGTATACTTCGCTGACCTCGGCCGCGGGCTTCGCCTCGCTGGCGCTGACGCCGATCCCGCCGGTGCAGGTGTTCGGCGTTCTCGTCGCGGTCGGGATCATGATCGCCTGGGTTTTCACGGTCACGTTCGTGCCGGCCTACATCATGTTCCTCAAGGAAAAAGGCTTGGAAAACTTCGGCGCCTCCGTGGTCCATGAACAGAAGCAGACCTGGCTGACCCGCCTGCTCCACGGCGCCGGCCGACTCACGTACCTTGGCGCAAAGCCCATCCTGATCGGCGTCGTGATCATCGCAGCGATTGCTGTCTACGGCATCACGCAGGTCAACATCAACGACAACCCGATCAAGTGGTTTGCGAAAAGCCACCCGATCCGTCAGGCGGACATCGAGCTGAATCAGCACTTCGCGGGCACCTACATGGCGTACCTCGTCCTGCGGGACGGCAGCGACCTGAACGTCACGGTCGAGTACGTCACGGACCTGCGGGAACGGCTGGCGGCGAAGGTCGCGGAACTCACAGCGGACAATCCCGAGGCCAGAGAAGTCTTTGCAGAGGTAGACAAGGCCGTCGTGAACGATGCTTCGAACAAGACGGCCAAGACCGCCTTCCTCGACAAACTGTCCAAGTATGCGGAACAGCAACAAGCCTCGGCGTCGCAGGATATGGCAGACGTCTGGTACGAGCTGGCCGACTTCTTCGAGCTCGAAAAGGAGCAGATCAAGCTCTTCAAGCAGCCCGAGGCTTTGCGCTACATCGCGAGCCTGGAGGACCACCTCGAAGGCACCGGCCTGGTCGGCAAGAGCAACTCCGTCGCGGACATCGTCAAGAAGGTCTACCAGGAACTGATCGACGGCAAACCCGAGAATTATCAAATCCCGGATTCCAGCGCGGCCGTGGCGCAGAGCCTGCTGCAATTCCAGAGCAGTCACACGCCGGACGACTTGTGGCACTTCGTGACCAACGACCTCGACAAGGCGAATATCTGGCTCCAGCTCAAGAGCGGCGACAACAAGGACATGGAGAAGGTCGTGAAAGCGGTCGACGAGTACTTCAAGGCCACGCCGCCGCCCATGCCCATCAAACACGATTGGGCGGGCCTGACCTACATCAACATCGTTTGGCAGCAGAAGATGGTCTGGGGCATGCTCCAATCGCTGATGGGCAGCTTCATCATCGTGTTCATCATGATGGCGATCATGTTCCGCTCGGCGCTGTGGGGACTGGTGTGCATGGTGCCGCTGTCGATTACGATTGC
>CAZDTD010000474.1:0-2515 GCA_964507995.1 uncultured Pirellulales bacterium
TTTGCGAGGGATAATGCTATGAAGGGTATCTGGAAACGCGTTATCTGCTTGGTCCTGGCGTTCGCAGGGTGTGCTTTCTGTGGTTCGCAAGCTGTTCCTGCGGACGGCCTGCCCCGGTCGGCTTTGGTTATGGTGACGACGCGATACTTGAGCGGGACGCGCGCGGGGAACGGGTTCATCGTGGGCGATGGCACGCTCGTCATTACCTGCGACCACTTGGTCAACGAGTCTTCCAAGACGGGCGCTCATCGATGCGAAGGGTTTGTCTCGGTCTTCAGTCCCTATCTTGGGCAGGCCTGCGATGCCCGGATTCT
Source organism: uncultured Pirellulales bacterium (assembly GCA_964507995.1). Lineage (GTDB taxonomy): Bacteria > Planctomycetota > Phycisphaerae > Sedimentisphaerales > Anaerobacaceae > PLanc-01. The sequence goes on from CAZDTD010000474.1 coordinate 315, forward strand.
GGCGAGCGACGAGGAACTCGACCTGGCGGTGTTGGAAGTGCCCTGGAAGGGGTATCCCGCTCTGTCGCTCGCGAGCGACGATGCCATTCTGGATGCGAATTCAGTCCGGGTCATTGGACTGTCTAAGGTCATCGACCGGCTGGAGGATTGGGATTCGGTGAACTCGCCGGAGGGTTTCGATGCCCAGGAGGAAGTCTTGCCGGTTGCGTATGTCGGCGTCCGTGGACGCGTCCCTCGGCTCATCGCACTGAACAAAGCCGAAGCGGTCGGCCCCGGATGGAGCGGATCGGCCATCGTACTGCCGCAGACAGGCGATATTGTCGGGTGTATTACTTCGGTTCATCGGAACTTCGACCGATTTCTCCGACAAGGAGCTGAAGGACCGACGGTGAGCCAGGCGTTTGGGCTGTTGGGCGATGGTTTCGACCAGGGCCGCCTGCGTCGCACGGAGACTTGTTTGGAGAGTCCTGCCGACGCCCACGAAGCCTGCGCACTGGCCCTGCGTACATCATGTCTGCAGCGACCGCAGAAGTATGAGTCGGCGATGGAGTCGGCGCGGGCGTTTATCCGTCTGCGTCCGGAGTTGGGCTTCGGGCACAGGATGCTGGCCTACGCTGCGGAGAGAGCGAACCAGCCGGATGTTGCCGCTGAATCGTACAGGCGGGCAATGGAACTGGATCCGAACAGTCTCTCCACGCAGCTCGTGTACGCGCAGTTCCTCACGGACAACGGCAAGCCGGACGAAGCAAAGCAGATTCTTGAGCCTCTTTGGCAAGCCGGAGAGTCTCGCGGTCTTGTGGCAATTGGCCTGGCGAACCTGCTGGACACGCAGAGGGAGTTTTTGTATTGCACCGAGATTCTGGAGAAGGCAACGCAATCAGAGCCGAGAAATGCCAACCTCTGGCAGATGCTGGCGGCGTGCCGGGCACAGACGCAGGGACCCACCGCTGCGATTGAACCGCTGACTCGGGCCGTCGAGCTGCACCCCGAGGAAGGGCGGCCTCGCGGCATGCTGGCCCGCGTTCTGGAAATGACCGGCAACCTGGACGAGGCGGAAAAGCACTTCCGCAAACTGCTGGAGGTTGAGCCGAGCAATCCGGTCGTGTACTGCTGGCTCGCTCAGTTTCTCTCCAAGCGCCGACCCGAAGCCTCGCAGGGCGCGTTGAAACTGGCGGAAAAGGCCCTGGAACTACCTCCTCATCCGAGTCTGCCCAGGGAGAAGATCGAGCAACTGGTCACGTCGATCCGAGGTCAAATCGGAGCGAACCCACAGAACTGACAGGAATCCACGATGTCGCAGAAGGACTACCCCAAAACCAACGCGATTCGCTGCCTGCTCGACCATGGGATCGAGTTCGAAGCGGCTGCTTACAAGTACGAGGAGCACGGCGGCACCCGCGTCTCTTCGAGAGAACTGGGCGTGGACGAGCATCTGATCGTCAAGACGCTCGTCATGGAGACCGATGCGGGCGACCCGCTCATCGTGCTCATGCACGGCGACAATGAGGTTTCGACGAAAGGGCTGGCGCGAATCCTGGGCGTCAAGTCCGTCAGTCCGTGCGATCCGAAGGTGGCGAATCGGCACAGCGGCTACCTGGTCGGCGGGACCAGCCCGTTCGGGACGAAACGACGGATGCCGGTCTACTGCGAAGCGAGCATCCTGGAGCTGGACAGAATCTACATCAATGGCGGCGCAAGGGGCCTGCTGGTCCGGATCGATCCGCGCGATTTGCGGAAAGCCCTGGAGATCACGTTGGTGCAGGTGGCGGTTCCCCGGTGATGGTGTGATGGCGCAAAAGAAAACCCTCCGCGAAACCAGAGGGTTATTGCAGGTCGATGAGGAAATCGAGCAGAGAGTGGGCGGAGGCGTTACTTCTGAGAGGCTTTTTCTGGTTTATCGGTCTTTGTGCGGACGGATTCGGTGGCCGCTTCAGAATGTTCGTCGTTGCCGCCGGTTGGGACGTGTTCATCCGCCTGCTGCGCCTTTTCCCGCTGGATGGCGTCGTAGATCTCTCGACGGTGGACAGGGATGCTCTTCGGCGCCGTGATTCCCAGACGCACTTTGTCACCCCGTACATCGACGATGGTGATCTCGACCTCGTCCCCGATCATGATGGACTCGTCTTTCTGTCTGCTCAGAACCAACATCGCTAACTCCTTTTATCGGCTGGTTTTACAGTGTTCCCTACGAAAGGGGAGAT
>CAZDTD010000475.1:0-2513 GCA_964507995.1 uncultured Pirellulales bacterium
AGTCGGGCCAGGTCGCCGTCGGAGCCGGCGATCATGAGGATGTCGCCCTTGTAGACGACCGTGCCGGGCATGGGGACGGCGATAATCGGGCCTTTTTCTGTCTTCTTTGCATGGCTCTCGTCGCCGCGTTTGATGAGCACGAGGTTGACGTTGAACTTCTGGCGAAGCTGCAGGTCCATGACGGTTTTGGAATCGAAGCTGGCAGGGGCCTCAATCCGCGCCAGGCTGTAGCCCGGCGCGAAGTCGATCTTCTCGCCGATCTGCGGCGCGATGAGCTTGTACGCCCATCGCTGGGCCGATTCGAGCTCGGGATAGATCACTTCCGTGGCGCCGACCTTCTCGAAAACCTCGCCTGCTGTGAGACTCTCGGCGCGGGCGTAAATCTGCTGGACGCCCATCTGACGCAGGTTCACGACCGTGAGAATCGCGGCCTCGAAGCCCTCCTGGCCCATGCCGATAATCGCGACATCGACGTTGTGCACGCCCTGGGCGCGGAGGGCCCCTTCGTCGGTGCTGTCCAGACGAACCGCGTGGCTGACCTGATCGCGGATCAGGTCGATAACGTCGCGGTTCTTGTCGATGGCGATGACCTCCGCCCCACTCATCGACAAGGCAATGGCGAGCTTGTTTCCGAATCGTCCCAGACCTATGACGGCAAAACGTCGCATAAGAAAATCCAAAGTCCAAAGTGTTACGTCAGCCGACGACGACCACTTCCTGCGGGTAGTCGTACCGGGCCGGCCTCAGGTTAAAGGTCAGCGCCGCCAGCAGGGTCAGCGGCCCGAGTCTCCCGATCAACATGACCGCAATGATAATCAACTTGCCCACGTCTGTCAAAGCGGGTGTAACCCCGGTTGACAGGCCGACCGTGCAAATCGCGGAAACGACCTCGAAGGCGATATCCATCAGCGTGAAATCGCTTGGGCAGTGCGAACGTTCCGTGACGGTCAGGGCCGTTGTGGCCGCGAAGATCACCGCGATGAACAGCACGACAACGGTAACGGCTCTTCGGAGCACGGCGCCCCGGATGGAGCGGCGGAACATCTCGAGCTCGGTCCGTCGCCGCAGGGTGGTAACGACCGCCGCGAGAACGACGGCCAGCGTCGCGGTCTTGATGCCGCCGGCAGTCGAACCGGGCGAGCCGCCGACAAACATCAGGAGCATGAGCACGAGTTTGCTGGCCGGCGTGAGATCCGCAATGGGGACCGTGTTGAAACCGGCGGTCCGGGCCGTCACGGACTGGAAGATCGCGCCGAGCACGTCGGGGGCATCGGCCGGCTTGGCCGAGCCCGAGTACTGCTCGAACAAGAGAAGGGCCACAGCGCCGCTGACGAGGAGCAGAGCCGTGACGCTCAGCACGATCTTCGATTGCAGACGCATCCTGACCGGCACGTTCTCCGAGAAAAAGAACGGCCCGCGGACCCGCCGGGCCCAGGTCAACCGAATGCGATCGAAGGACAGGTTTGCGAGATTGAAGAGGACACCGAAGCCCAGTCCGCCCAGGACGATCAGCGGACAGATGACGCCGTAGATCTGCCACTGCCGGTCGCAGCGGACGAAGCTGTCGCCGAGCAGATCGAAGCCGGCGTTGCAGAAGGCGCTGATCGAGTGAAAGATGCTGAAGAACCACCGGGATTGCGTCTGGGGATCCCAGCCCGCAAGGTTGTCCCACATCCCGAATAAGGCCAGCGCGCCGCCGGCCTCCACGACGATCGTCATGATGAAGATGAAGAGGATCGAGCTGCCGATTCGACTGGATGTCTCCGCGCTGAGGAGGTCCTGTATCGCGACGGTTTCGCGCAGCGTCAGCGCCTGGCCGAGAAGCAACGCAAAGACGACTCCGAACACCACGATGCCCAGCGCGCCGAGCTGGATCAGAATCAAGATGACAACCTGTCCCATGAAGGTGAAGTCTTTGCTCGTGTTGACCACGGTCAACCCAGTCACGCATGTGGCGCTGGTCGACGCGAACAGCGCATCGATCGGGCAAAGCGACGTCCGGCCAGGCGTCGCTTTGGGCAACATGAGCAAGGCCGCCCCCGTCACGATGAGAATGATGAAACTGGCCACCAGGGTCCGGCTCGGGTTCCTGCCGGTCGCGGCCAGGCGCACCGACAGGAGGAAGAACTTGATCGTCACCTCGAACATGAGGTAGATCGCGACAGCGAGATGCCGGACACGGTAGATGTCGACATCGCCGAACCAGCGCTCGGCGCCGATGAGCACGACCACCAGCGAGAGCAACGCAGGGATATCATACCAGTTGGCGTAGAGATACTCCCGTTTGGACTCGGCGTTGACCAGGCGAGTAACATTGATGCCGACGAAGACGATCAGGACCGCCGTCTGGACGCTGAACACGATGCTCTCGGGAACCGGAGGTTCGTAGAACCCGAACAGCAGGGCAAACGACGCCAGGGCGACAACCGATGCAACGCCTCTGACAGCCGCAAGCACCCCCTCCAGCGTGTTGTTCCTGTAGGCTATTCTCATAGGGTATTTGCTTCTTCCGG
>CAZDTD010000476.1:0-2507 GCA_964507995.1 uncultured Pirellulales bacterium
TTCACTCGCGTGCTGTCCAGCACGTTGCGGAAGTTCGCGAAGATGCCCTGGGCCGTCTCCGGCCGCAGATAGAGGACCATCGAATCATCGACGTTGGCGCCCATCTGCGTTTCGAACATGAGCTTGAAGGGCATCGGCTCGGTGAATTGTCCCACGGTCCCGCAGCTCGGGCAGACCTTGTTGCTCAGGTCGTGCGGCTGGGCCGCCCCGACGGCGACGTGTTCGGTATGTTCCTCGGCCAGTTTGCCGTTGCTTTCCTTGTCCTTGAGATGGTCCACGCGGGTCCGCGTGTTGCACTTGCGGCACACTGACACAAGGTCGGCGAACTTGTCCGCATGGCCCGATGCCTTCCAGACCAGCGGGTGCATCAGGATGCTGCAATCGAGACCGACGACATCTTCCCGCATCTGCACGACGCTCTTCCACCAGGCCCGCTTGACGTTGTTCTTGAGCTCGACGCCGAGGGGACCGTAATCGTAGCAGCTCGCCAGCCCGCCGTAGATCTCGCTCGACTGAAAAATGAAGCCGCGTCGTTTGCACAGAGATACGATATCGTCCAGTTTCGTCAGTTTTGCCATGCCCGATTGTCTCCATAAGTTCAAAATAAACCTTCATTATATAGCCGCTGGAGGGGATTACAAGTGATTCCGGCGACTCACAACCCAACCCAGCCAACCCTCCCTTTGGCCCGTCCAAACCAGAAATTCACCAGGTGCAACTATCCGATTGGCAGGTAGTGTTCATTTTCTTATACTCTGGGAAACGGAGGCTTTTCCGGCGGCCTTTCAGTCTTGCGAAAGTATAGCCGGTACAAACGGAGGAAGATCATGGATCCCATCCAGAGCGCAGGGGGTGCGGCCTATGCGGACGGCGTGCGCCCGGTCGTACCGACAACAGACAGTTCATCAGCCACGGATCGTTTCGGACCGACGCAGCATAAACCGGCCGGCATGGAGGGAGCCTTGAAACTGGCGGGCGAATTCGTCAAGCAGACCATGCGGAACGACGGTTTCATCGATATCCAGGCCAACGGCGCCGAGATGATCGAGATGTTCGTCCAGTACGAACCTTCGCAGCAATCCGAGGTGGAAGCCGCCAACGATCCGGCAGCCGCCTACAAACTCGCGACGCTCCTGGGTGCCCAGTTGTCCGACAACGCCAATCAGGCGATGCAGATGATGGCCCGCGTGGACCCGGAACGAGTGGCGGCGCTGCTGAAATAGCTCACGTCAAGTACGCGACGGGGCCATGTACTGCCCGGCCTGCGCCTCAGCCGGGATCCGCCACGATCGCAGGCTCCCGCGGGACTTTGAGGGCCAGGCTTGCCTGCCAGCTCTGCGAGCCGGCCTCGCGGGATCTCGCGTAGCCGTAGCGGACGCCGTCGGATTCATCGCATAACCGCTTTGCAGCGAACCGACCGGCCGGATCGTACCGGCCCACGATCGTGGCCTGGTACCAATGCCAGGGGAACTTGTGGCCCCTGAAACCCGGATTCACGTCCGTGACATCGACGTTGCAGGCCCAGGCCAGCACGTTTTCGGTCAGATTGAGCGGGTCGCGCGTGAAATAGTGGTCCGACCAGCAGGACTCGCACGGGTCTCCGGCGAATCTGCCGAGCGATTTCTGATCCCAGCCCTGCGGTACGTAGGCGTCGAGGAACGTCAGGTGGATGCTCGCGGAGGTCTGTTCCGCGACGACGCCGGCCGCTTCATTGACGAGCCAGGAGCCGGCGGAGTGGCCGATCAAGTGGACGTGACGCCACTGCTTGGACAATCGAACGATCTTCCGGCCGAGCATCGGGCCTGCGTCGTCGCGAGCGACCTTTGCCGCGTCTGAAGGACGCAGCCGGCCCGCCGGCCCACGCCAATCATACCAGCCGCAGCGCCAGAACCGCCGATCAACCCGCTCACTGATCGCCAAAGCCATCTCAGCGGGCCAGGCCTCCCGCTCGTACCAGCCGTGCGTGATGATGACGAGATTCGGCTCTTCGCAGACCGTGTTCTCATCGACAGCGACAAGACGCAGGCCATTCGGGTCGTGATCGACAAGGTATAGCACAGGCGTACTCGACGCATTCGGGACCTTCGAGCCTACGAACGAACTCCCCACGCCAACAGCAAGCCCGCACAAGAGGACGAATCCACAGACGAGAATGAACCGCCGACGGCTGCCGGGCCTCGCCCGCCCGTCACGATGATTCGCTGAGCCAGTCATGCCGCCAACGTATCGACGCGGCCCACCGATGTCAACGACCAGGATGTGGTTGAAACCGGGCCTCGTATCGCGTATCCTGTTGCTGGAAATACCGGCCCGCCGGTGCGGGCGATCCGCCGAATCGATACTCAAGGAGGCATGAGATGCTATCGAACAGCACAGCAAAGACCGTAGTCGTCGCGTCCCTCGTTCTCTGGATGGCACAACTGGCGTTTGGACAGGTGGCCGTGGAGGTCAGGTCGCCCGACGGTCTGACGCTGATTCGGGTCCGACTGGCCGACGCCACCCCGCCG
>CAZDTD010000477.1:0-2491 GCA_964507995.1 uncultured Pirellulales bacterium
TGGGTGATGAAGGAGTCGAACCTTCGACCTGCTGATTAAGAGTCAGCTGCTCTACCGATTGAGCTAATCACCCCTGGCGCCGCCGGCCGAAGCCGCCGGTTTTCGGTGCATCTGTCGCACCAAAGCCAAGAGTGTACCGCCATGCCGACGGGATTGCAAGGGGTTTTCCACAAGATTCCGCAACACTTTTCGAACGATCTTACAGATATAGCACATTATAGGACCCTGCCTCACAACAACAGCTTTTCCCTCACTGGGCGGCACGTCGAAGCAGTTTGGCTGGGAATCGCCATTTCTTATATTTTGGATGACCATCGGCGAGGAGCGTCTCGTCGGAAAGCCGTCCTGTCGCAGGACTACCGGATTATCGGCACGTGGAATCGTATCTGGGGCACGACCCCGAAAGACCGAATCCCGGTTCCCACGGCAAGACTTTCTCAATTGGCTGGCCGGAAGAGCCGATGGAGTAGTCGGATGAGCTCCAATAGAATTTGGGAATTAACGTAGTCATGCTCCAGAAGTGTGCGATCCTTGGATTGGCTTTGCTGCTCGTTGGCGGCCTCGCAACCGCGTGGGTCTACAACCAAACGCGGACGGAACAGGCGCATACCCCCACCCCCGGAATCAAATACTCCCTCGGCCCGGAGGAATACCTCGACAAGTACGGTCGCTGGTACCAGCTCAGCCCGGAACAACAGAATCAACTCGTGCTCGAGCTCGAACAGTACCGCCAGGACAAGACGCGGGAGCAGCTCGACACCGAACAGAAGGCGAGGCTCAGTGCGGACCTCGACAAGTTAGCCGCCGGACAGATGGATCCCGGTCCTCTGGCTGACGATCTCTTCGGCGCGGGCTGGCAAACCGAGGTCGAACGATACAAGAAGCTCAAAGAGCAGATGGAGATCGTACAGATCATCTCGGTTGTATGCCTGTCCATCGGCAGCATGCTTTTCGTGGTCTGTATCGTGTTCTGGATGCTTCGGACGTTCGTGCGGGTCATAGGCAGACTGCGCAAACGATCAAGCCGTCATGAAGAGGAATCCCGACCGAATCCCGACCTGATGGACATCGAGCCAAAGGAACCGCCGGTGGAACTTCCGCCCCCCCAAGAGCGGCCCAGGCAGGGAAGACGACGACTGACGCTTGCGGAGCCAGTGGGATCCCGTTCCGACAACTGCCCCCCCCAGCATCCGGTAGCGGGCGAGGAATTCCTCTCCCCTCTCGTGGCGGCGCGGGAACGAATGGCATGCTCGTCCCTGGCGGCGCAGGCTGCCGAGCAGGACTCGGGCGTCGCTGTATTGCTGGCCGATGAGGCCTCGCAAGAGATGGACTGGTCGCCCGATACGCAATGGGCGAGCCAGGCAAGCCCGGAGATCTCGACCATCCCAGTGCGGAAGGAGCCACAGCCGACGGCGAGGCCGAAACTCCAGACACTGCAGTCGCACGAGACTGGTTCCGAAACAGAGAACACGCTAAAAGAGCAGGCGGAGGGCTTGCAGAAACAACTCGCGGAGTTCAAGGAGATGGCTCAAAGCGTCCAGCAGGCGACGCAGAAGCAATCGGAGCCCTTGAGCAGCACGCTCAAGGAACTGGCACAGCAGGTGTCCGCAATTCGCGAGTACGCCGCCTGCCAGCAAGACCGGGTCGAGAAGCTCCAGGACGGTTACGATTGGGGCATCATTCGCACGTTCGGCCTGCGAGTCATCCGATGCATTGACAACATCGAAAGCCGCATCGACAATCCGCCGAAAGATTGCGAGGATCTGATTTATCTGGAAGAGGTCCGGGACGAGTTGTTGTTCGCGATGGAATCCAGCGGCATCGAGCAGTTTAAGCCGGAGATTCACAGTGAATACCGCGGGCAGGAGAAGCTCGCGGAGGCAATCAAAGACAAGGTGCCTGCCGACAAGCCCGAACAGGCCGGCAGGATCGCCCAGGTCATCCGGCCCGGGTACCGATACATGATGGACGACGAGGAATACAAAGTGGTCAGAACAGCGCAGGTCAAGCTCTTCGGATGATGCGGTGGCATCGACTCCAAGCGACTTCGCGCGGGCTGGCAGGACACAGGAGAGAGATATGAGTAACATCGTCGGCATAGATCTTGGGACCACGTTTTCGTCCCTGGCCATGCTCAACGCCATTGGCAAGCCAGAGATTGTTCCGAACACGGACGGGGATCGTCTGACCCCCTCGGCAATCTTCTTCGACGAGGACGACGGCGGCGTCATCCGTGTAGGCGTGGAAGCCCTGAACTCGCGACACCTCAACGCCGCACGTTCGGTCCGTTGGATCAAGCGTCATATGGGCGACCCCGACTACAAGGTCTCCATCGACGGCAAGGACTGGACCCCCACGGAGCTGTCGGCCCTGATTCTCAAGAAGCTGCGACAGGACAGTTCCAATCAGGCGGGCGAGATCACGGACGCCGTGATCTCGGTGCCGGCCCACTTCGACGAGATCCGCCGCAAGGCGACGATGGACGCGGGCA
>CAZDTD010000478.1:0-2479 GCA_964507995.1 uncultured Pirellulales bacterium
GGGCCTTCATAGGCAAGGAACCGCAGGGGGTGATCGAAAATCTTCACCGCGCGGACCTCGTGCGTCAGGACTTCCGCAGGCTCCTGCTCTAATCGGAACGTGATCAGGACGCCATCCTGTTCGAGCATGAGGTCCCAGTGGACGCCCTCAACGATTGTGTGTTCCTGAACGACAAATCGGCAACTCATAAATCACAACTCGAAAATCGGACTTGGCCCTTGTCAAAAACCGCGAACGAGCGTATCATACCCGCGGTAACTATATGAAGCCAGGGGTGCCGTCGCGCAGGGTCTGTCGCGTCGGCTGAGAGATCGCGCCGGAGCGATGACCCTAAGAACCTGATCAGGTTAGGACCTGCGAAGGGAGGCTTGAGCACGTATGCAAGCACTCCTTTCGTGGGAGTGCTTTTTTTGTGGGTGAGCCGAATGAAATCACTGAAAGTCAACGGCGTCGAGCGGCAGTTTGCCCCCGATGCAATGCCCGGCACGCTGTCGGCGTTGCTGGACGCGCTCGGCGTCGGGCCGACCACCGTCGTTGCGGAGGTGGACGGGCGGATCGTACGCCGGGAGGAATTCGATCGAACGGAACTCCAGGACGGCCAGAAGGTCGAACTGATCAAACTGATGGGAGGGGGTTGAACCATGGACAAACTGACTATCGCCGGCAGGACTTTCGACTCCCGGCTGTTCGTAGGGACCGGCAAGTTCTCCTCGCCCCGGGTGATGGCGGAGGCACTGGCTGCATCGGGCTCCCAGATTGTGACCGTCGCGCTGCGACGGGTCGATATCGACAACCCGGCCGACGACACGCTTCGCGAGATCGACCGGGATCGGTACCTGCTGCTGCCGAACACCTCCGGGGCCCGCGATGCGAATGAGGCGGTTCGACTCGCCCGTCTGGCCCGCGCCGCCACCGGGATCGACTGGGTCAAATTGGAGGTGACGCCGGACCCGTATTATCTGCTGCCCTGTCCGGTCGAGACGCTCAAGGCCGCCGAGATCCTCGTGAAAGAGGGGTTCGTGGTGTTGCCCTACATCAACGCCGATCCCATTCTCGCCAAGCGATTGCAGGACGTCGGCACGGCGACCGTGATGCCGCTCGGCAGCCCGATCGGCTCCAACCAGGGCCTCAAGACCCGCGTTGCGCTGGAGATCATCATCGAGCAGAGCACCGTCCCGGTCGTCGTCGACGCGGGGCTCGGTCTGCCTTCCCACGTTGCCGAGGCGCTGGAGATCGGAGCCGACGCGGTGCTCGTGAACACCGCCATCGCCACTGCGAACGATCCCATCGGGATGGCGGTTGCGTTCAAGCTGGCCGTCGAGGCCGGAAGGAAAGCCTACGAAGCCGGACCGCGTGCGCCGCAGCACAAGGCGGAAGCGTCGAGCCCGCTGACGGGATTCCTGAGAGAATCATGAAGTTGTGAAGCGTGGTTTATGAATCAACAAGCGACAATCGACAATCAACAAACGATCGGCTCGATCCTGGCGAACCAGCGATTCGACGCCGACCGAAGTATTTGGAGCGAGCGGCTCCATGAAGTGACTTCGCACGACGTGGAGGTTGCGCTCGCCTCCCGGCCCGGCTCGTACAGCCAGGCGAAACTGCTCGCGCTGCTCTCGCCGGCCGCTGAGGCATACCTCGAACAAATGGCGGTCCTCTCGCGAGAACTGACGATCCAGCGATTCGGCAGGGCCATGCGGCTCTACGCGCCGGTGTACCTTTCGAGCTATTGTGTGAATCGCTGCCAGTACTGCGGTTTCAATCACGACAACACGTTTGCGAGAGTCCGCCTGTCGGTGGATGAAGCGGTCGCGGAGGCCGAGTGCCTTGCCGCCGAAGGCTATCGGGACATCCTGCTGGTCAGCAGCGAGGACCGGGCCTTCATCACGGTTGATTACCTGGCGGAGCTGGCCTCGCGGCTCAAGGACAAGTTCAGTTACATCAGCATCGAGATCTTCCAGTTGTCGGCTGCGGAATACAAACAACTCTTTGACGCCGGCATCCACGGGGTCGCCTTGTACCAGGAGACGTACGACCGCGAGGTGTACGCCCGATACCATCTGGGCGGACCCAAGGCGAATTACGACAGGCGAGTCGGCGCGTTCGACGACATGGGCCGCGCCGGCATGCGCGACCTCGGAGTCGGCGTGCTCCTGGGCCTGGCGGATTGGCGGATCGATGCGCTGGCCATGGCCGAACACGCTTCGCACCTCATACGGCGGTACTGGCAGTCTCGCGTCTCGTTCTCATTTCCGAGGCTGCGGCCTGCGTGCGGCGTGCCTGCGTCGGAGTTCCCGCACCTGCTGAGCGACACGAACCTCGTCCAGATGATGCTCGCGTTGCGGCTGTGCTTCGCCGATTCCGGACTCGTGCTGTCCACGCGGGAACCCGCCCGGCTGAGGGACCAGCTCATGAAACTCGGCATCACCCGGATCAGCGCGGGCAGTCGAACCAGTCCCGGCGGCTATACCGATCCGGA
>CAZDTD010000479.1:0-2479 GCA_964507995.1 uncultured Pirellulales bacterium
GTAGAGCGCCGCCAGATTCGTCGTGCCCGGATCGACCGGCGTGATGAACTCGGGGACCTTGGCATAGAGCCGGATGTCGTCGATGTACAGGATGCCGGTGGCCCCGGCGCCTTCGATGCCGATCGTCAGCGAACGGACGTTGCCGACGTTGCCGACTGTGGACAGATCGATGCTCCACATCTGCCAGGCGCCGCGAGCCAGATTGGCTGCGTCGCCGTCGTAGGCCACCTTCGTGCTGTTGATCTTCAGGTACAGTTGCCCGCTGTTGCCGGCCGCGCCGGAGAAGTAGACGGCGAGCGTCTTGACGCCGCTGGCGGTCCAGTCCTGGGCGTCCTCGAACGTCAACGTGGCCTCCGAGAAGGCAAAGGACGTATTGTTGTACCGGAGGGGCATGGACTGACTGCCGCTGTGAACGATCGTCTGCTCGGCAAACGGGGAGTCGTCATATCCGACCTGCGAGCCGCTGGCCTCGTCCGTCAGACCATCGATCCAGGCGTTCCAGATGGTTGTCTCGGCCTCGATATCGTCCGTGTAGCTCTCGAAGTCGTCCACCACGATGAATTCCTGAGTCGTGAAGCTCCAGACATCGCCTGCGTAGGTCCCGGTGTCGCCCACTTCATCGACCTTCCAGTAGTACGCCGTTTCGAGATCCATGGTGGGCGTCGTATAGTGATAGTCGGTCATGGTTTCGGACGCCACGGTCCCTTCGGCCACGGCATTGGCGTCGGCGCCGAAGTAGACCTCGTGCGAAGTCGCCTCGCGGCCGGGCCGCCAGCTCAGCGTAGCGTTGATGTCGATGTTCGTGGCGTCGTCGGCCGGATCGGCTCCGAAGGCCTGCACCGGCACGTAGAAGAAGCGGACCTCGCTGATGCTGGCGATCCCCGTGGCGCCCCAGGTGGCGTTGACAGTCAGTTTGACGTACTTCGCCGTGACGCCGCCGAAATCGACGGTCGTGTTGGCAGTGTACGTGGGCAGGCCGGTTGCCTTGGCGAATTCCGGCACGTTCTCCAACTGGGTCCAGGTCTCGCCGTCGACGGAGTACTCGATCACAACGTCCTTGGCCCCGAAGCCCATGTAGACCTCGAGTTCCGAGTTGCTGTTCCAGACCCACAGCTCATGAACCTTGTACGGCTTGTCGAACGTATACTGGATCCACGCGGGCAGGCTGCCGGCGGGGGTGGCCCACATCTGTTTGAGATCGACACTGTGCTGATCGAGCTCGTCGAGTCCGGTGCCGTCTGCGCTGTTGCTCGGGGGCGAGGCCGGCTGCTGCGCGGAAGCCTCGGCCGTCACGTTGGGGATCGGATAGGCGAACGGCTCGACCGTGAAGCTCCAGGTGTCGCCCTTGAAGACGGTGTAGTCGGGGGCGCCGTTGACCTCGTCGATTCGCCAGTAGTAGGTCTGGCCGTATTCGAGCAGACCTTCCGGATCGTAGGTGGCGTCCGTCACGCTCTCGACGGGCTGGGTTCCATCGTTGACGTCGTCGAAGATCGTTCCGAAGTACACGTCGTGCGTGGCCGCGGTCTGGCCGGCCATCCAGGAAACGACGACATCGCGCGGCACGTCAACCGTCTTATCCTCCGGGGCGGGATTGCCGGCAGCACCGGCAAGACTGCCGTCGGACAGCAGTTCCACTTCGCCGATCTGCATGCAGGTGGCCGAGGCCCGATCACGGATGTTCGTGAAGAACAGCTCGTAGTGGGTGTAGGCCGTTTTGTTGGCAATCGGGATGGGGGCCGGAATCCAGGTGTTTCGGACATAAGTGGTCGTCTGATTGAAGGCGTCAATCGTCCCCTCGGCAATGAGCGTGTAGGGGCCATCGATGCTCTCATCGGAGCCGGACAGCCTGAAAGCGATCGGATCGCGCTCGGGCGAGTCATTGGCGCTGGCGAAATTCAGGGCCTTGATCACCACCTTGGGGCCCGAGGGGGTCACACGGAAGCCGGCGCCTCCGTTGGCCGTATCCACAGCGCCGTCAAGATTTACGAAGGCCGTCTCAAAACACAGGTACTTGACCGTAACGACATCGTCGATCGCGCCGGGAGGCTCTTCGCCGGCAGGCCAATTGCTGGCGGCGGGAACGCCCACGAGCGGGTCTCCCGGGTTGGTGATGTCGAACATCTGCGCCTGCGCCGCTCCACCTGCCAGCAGGACCGCAGCCACGATGAACCATAGCAGTTTTCTCATGATGACAATCTCCTCACAGTCAAAAGACCCATTACTTCGACACTGCCGGGTGGACAGACCAATTGCCCGGCAAAACGACGAATTGAACTCAGCTCTGACGCCCGAGCAGACCGGAAACACCTCCTTTCACAGAAAAGGCACAACCCGATCCTTGGCGTAGATCACAGCGCAGGGATAATGGGGGAGCACCCGCCTCCCATGCCCGACTGTACATCTTCTACCCATCCCTCCCGACAAAGCTGCCGGGAGGAGAACAAGCCACGAGACACTGCGATACTGATCTGCCGCTTTT
>CAZDTD010000480.1:0-2460 GCA_964507995.1 uncultured Pirellulales bacterium
CTCGGTCCGGCGACGGTCGAAGGGCCGTACGGCGTCCCGCCCCGGCCTTCCGTATGGAGCATTCCCGGCGTCGAGTAGGGCACCCCGACGAGGACCATGCCCAGGTGCAGCAGGGGAATCATCATGGTCAGCAGCGTGGACTCCTGTCCGCCGTGGGTGGTGGCCGTCGAGGTGAGCACGCCGGCTGGTTTGCCTTCCATCGCGCCTTCCAGCCACAAGGGGGCAGCCGAATCGATGAGCTTCTTGACCTGGGCGGCCATGTTGCCGAATCGTGTCGGCGAGACCAGAATCAGACCGTCCGCCCTGCGAAGATCGTCCAGCGTGCAGACGGGCGTGTCCTTCTGCTGCTCCCAGACCACCTTGGCATAGGGATTGGTCTGGATGTATTCCTCGGTCTCGGGAAACTCCGCGACGCGACGAAACGTCGCGTCCACGCCGGCCTCCGATTCCGCTCCCTCGCGGGCGGCCGTCGCCATCTTCAGACTATGACCGTACAGAGAGTAATAGACTACGAGCACGTTCATGGTTCTGCTCTCCCGCGAAGGTGGTGTCATCGTTCTACGATGATGGCGGAGACGGGACAATCGTCCGCGGCTTCCCGTGTCGCCCCTTCGAATTCCTCGGGAATCGGGTCTACCTTGACCTGGGCGGTGTCCTCCCCCATCTCGAACACCTCCGGGCAGATGTCGATGCAACGACCGCAGGCGACACAGTCTTCCGTCACGCGTGCTCTCATGACGTTCTCCTTCAACACGATGGATATCGGGAATCACCGCGATTCCCCGTCCTGCAACCTCTACGCAGGCTCGGACACCCAGGTTCAAGTTGCGTTGAATGTTGCTGCGGTTCCCTCATGCCCGCCTGACACGCTGCCCCGGGAGAGACCGTTCTTCATTCGGACGGCTTCAAAACCAGATGACGAAGCTCACGCCGTATTCGAACGTGTTGTTTTCCGGCTCGTAGTAGCCCTCTGACGTGCTCGAATCATCCAACCACCAGCATCGCACGAAAGGGGAGAGACCGAAATCGACGTTCCGGCCTGTTCGTCGAAGGTCCAGCCACAGGCTCCCTCCGAAACCGGGCCACTGCCAGTTTCGCACCTCCGGCAACCACGGGTTCACGTCGTCCAGATGGGTGATCTGACGCCCGATGAGCAGCATGTCCAATTCGCCTCGAATCGACAGGATCCAGCGATCGGCCAGCGTGAGATCTTTCCGCGAGCCTACTGGGACATAGAGATAGTTCGACTCGCGTTCATAGCCGCCTGGTTCTGAAGAGGAATCGTCGTTCAAGTATCGATATCCCAATCCCACGTAGACAGCGTTTAGCAGTCTTGCCTTGGGTCGCTCACGGCCCCACAGCGCCCGCATGTCGAAGAGGAAATCGTCAACGCCGTCCGTCGAAAGGGGGGTCCCATCCATGTAGGCGCCGTCATACTCCATTTCTCCGAAGGCAAGCCGGCCTTCGAGCGTGATCGTGTTGCCGCCCTCGGTGGCGGGTCGCATCACACCTTCCTGCCCGTAGTTGTAGAATGTATAGGACCCCACGATGCCGTAGAGGGTGCCCTCGTTCTTCATGACGCCGGGCTCCTTGTACCGGTAGTGCGACACTTCCGGCGCGATCCGCCAGGCCCGCGCCGTCCAAAGTTCCGGTGCGTTCGCATCCTCGCCTGTCCCCATAAAACCCGCCAGCAAAACACACGCGATCAGAGATACCTGTCCGATCATCTTCCGAAATCCTTCCACACAAATGCCGCATTTCATCCCCTCGGGGTTCGGCGGCGCGGCGCCCCGACCTGAATGGGACGAGTGTTACGCGTAGGCTCGCTCGCAGATCGCTTCGGCGTCGTCCACCCTCAGCGGGACCGGTGTCAGCTCAAACAGCTTGCCCATTGTGTGGAACGAATTCTCCGCGATCGCCCGCAGGTCGCCCGGCCGGACGCCGAACTGACTGAGCTTGTAATCCTGGAGACCGACCTTGCGGATGAGCTTCTTGAGACCTGCGATGAAGGCCATCGTCTGTTGTTTCCTGGGCAGACCGTCGATCTTCTCGCCCATTGCCATCGCCAAGTCGGGAAAACGGCTCACGCTCCGTTCGGCCAGGTAGCCGAAATAGGCGACGGAGAGCATCGTCAGGCCGGCCCCGTGCGGGATGTTCGGGAAGTACGCGCTCAGCGCGTGCTCCAGCGAGTGGTGCGAGATGCAGCAGGAGAGCGACTCGCAGATGCCCGCCTCGGTACTGGCCCAGGCGAGGTTCGTGCGGGCTGCGATATTCCGGCCGTCCTTGACCGCGATGGGCAGGTTCTTCGTGATGAGCCGGATCGCTTCCAGGGCCAGGTGGTCGCTCGTCGGCTGGTTCACATTCGCCAGATAGCACTCGACGGAATGGAAGAAGGCGTCCATTCCGGTATAGGCCGTCTGCTTGGCCGGGACGCTCAGCATCAGCTCGGGATCGACGATG
>CAZDTD010000481.1:0-2407 GCA_964507995.1 uncultured Pirellulales bacterium
ATAGGCGCGAGCCCGCACGCCGTAGTTGTCGGCGCGGGCCGAGGGGCTCTGGAACGCCTCCAGCCATGCGGAACTGGTCGGGCTGTCGGGGTAACCGGCAAAGCTCGTCAGATCGCTGACGGCGGTGCCACTGCCGCAATTGTCCCAGTACTCAAAGAGTATTGTCTGGGCCCCTGCACTGCCGGCCATGGTGAACGCCAGACACAGGGCAGCCACACACACACACTGTCGATACATAACGTCCTCCATTGAAAGAAACACCATTCTGAATGTACGCGATAGCACGGTGGAACTCGGACTGGACTGATTACCTCCTTCCTGCCAGCAAGTGGCTGTCGTGAAAATGGTGGGATGACGCTGGCGCGTACAGGGACTGTGTGCTACATAGATCGTCCCGAAATGCGCATCCACCCAGGTCTCCGATCTTGCATCCACAAGTCTGCGAGAAACTGCTGTGCTCACTCCCCGAGGCTCGCAGGCCTCGTCTGCACGTGGACAGGAAAGGGCCGTAACCCATCCACAGCATATCTAATATACCGCAGTCATCCGCGTCATGCAAGCTCTTTTTTTGCCCATTTCCCTATGCCCCCCATACACAGATGAGATTCCTGAGCGTTGCGATTCGCCACTCCCACTTGTCTGGCCGATGCCGTTCTGATAGCATGACGGCCTGTACCCAGAACCACAGTCCACAATTGAAAGGCATGAAATCATGTACCAGGATACCGCCCTCTGGATTCTCACTGTAGTGGCCATTTTCATGGGTACAGGCTCCGGCGCGCAGGGCGAAATCGTCCCGCTGGGTGGATTGGATCTGGCGAAGATGTCCAGCGGATGGGGCAAGCCCCTGCCCGATCAGAGCGTTACAGGCAAGACCCTTTCCATCGCCGGACAGACCTTTGCGGTCGGCGTGGGAACCCATGCGGACTCGATGCTCTATGTGGACCTCGACGGGAGAGTTGAGCGATTCCGTGCCGCCGTGGGCGTGGACGACGCCACGAACGGCCGAGGGACCGTTGTGTTCCGCGTCTATGGCGATGGCCAGAGCCTCTTCAACAGCGGCGTCATGAAGGGCGGACAGCAGGCGAGGACTGTAGACGTCCCATTGGCCGGAGTGCGCAAACTCCTGCTACTCGTCGGCTCGACCGGCGACGGCGTCGATTTCGACCACGCAAACTGGGCCCAGGCGGAGTTCGTCTACTCGGGCGAGCGTCCCCAGGCGGTGGATGCACCGAAGCCCCCGGCGGAGGAAAGAGTAATCCTCACACCCAAGCCCGGCCCGCAGCCTCGAATCAACGGCTCCAGGGTCTACGGCGCCAGGCCGGGATACCCCTTTCTCTACCGGATTCCCTGCACCGGCACGCGTCCGATCCGGTTTACCGCCGGCGACCTGCCCAGGGGCCTGCGTCTAAATGCGAGCACCGGCGTCATCGAGGGCAGCGTCCCGAAGAAGCCCGGCGAGTACGCGGTCACACTGAGGGCCAAAAACAAGCATGGGAAACATGAGCGAACGTTCAAGATCGTCGTGGGCGACAAGCTGGCTTTGACCCCGCCGATGGGGTGGAACAGTTGGTACATCCACTATCACCGGGTCAACGAGCAGCACATGCGAAACGCGGCCGACGTGATGATCTCCTCCGGCATGGCCGACTACGGATACCAGTACGTCAACATCGACGACTGCTGGATGAAGAAGAGGGGCGACGAGCCCTATCGGGACGCCCAGGGGGCCATCCTGCCGAACGCCAAGTTCCCCGACATCGAGGGCATGGTGGACTACATCCACAGCAAGGGCCTCAAGGCCGGACTCTATACCTCGCCCGGGCCCTGGACCTGCGCGGGCTACGTGGGCACGTACGAGCACGAGCAGATCGACGCCAGGAAGTTCGCTGAATGGGGCTTTGACTTCCTCAAGTACGACTGGTGCTCCTACACCGAGGTCGCCGGCGGCAACGGCCTCGAACAGATGAAGCGGCCCTACAAGAAGATGGGCGATATCCTTGCAGCCCTGGACCGCGACATCGTTCACAACCTCTGCCAGTACGGCATGGCGGACGTCTGGACCTGGGGCGCCGAGACCGGTCATTGCTGGCGAACCACAGGCGACCTGGGCCTGGCCCAGGGGAGCCTGCTGCCCGGCTTCTACCCCATCGGTCTGAGCAACGCCCAGCACTACGAGAACGCCGGACCGGGCGGCTGGAACGACCCGGACTACATCCTGATCGGCTACGTGGGCAACGCCCGAAGCCAGGACGACCCGCCCATCCCGACGCCCCTGACCCCGAACGAGCAGTACAGCTACATGTCCATGTGGTGCCTGATGGCGGCGCCCCTGTTCTTTTCGGGTGACATGGCGATCCTCGACGATTTCACGCTGGGCGTGCTGTGCAGCGCCGAGGTGATCGAG
>CAZDTD010000482.1:0-2393 GCA_964507995.1 uncultured Pirellulales bacterium
GCCGCGGTGTGAAAGAGCGGTTTCACGGTCGCAGCCTCGCAAACAAGCGCTGCTGCTCGACGAGGCCCGAGGTGGCCGGAGCCGACCACTCGCGCCGGGCGGATTCGAACGCGTCCGAGAGTTGCTCGATAGCTGCCGCCGTGTCGCTGTTGCGGATCTCCTCAGCACGCAGGCTCTCCAACACAGGTCCCGCCGCGCGCCAATTCCCAATCCACCGATGCACGAGCTGTTCTTGCGATTTCTCCATAACCCCATTCTACCCAAAACCTGCTCTCCGGGGTAGTCTTTCTCTCCCTGACACGGATGGACATAGACCGACCCAGCCCGGCCTTCGGCCGCCAACCAAGAGCGTTTATCGCTTTGCAGGGTGCCAGCGGAGAGGTTCTGAATCAGCCTGAGCCCTCCGTTCTCCGCTGGTACCCCCAATGCGAAAAACGCGTTCCTTCAGATGCACACAAGGTTCAGCCGGCAACTGGTTTATGGACCGACCAAAGAATCATCTGGAAGAGGTTTTCAGGCTCATCCGGATTTAGCGTACATTCGTGATCCGAGCACGCCCGAAGCGGTCGTGCAAGGAAGATTTTCCACTCATGTCATTGCGAGCGAAGCGCGGCAATCTTCTCTTACGCCAATAGCATGATTTGGGCAAGAGAGCGACGCCCCAGATGAGCGGCGTCACCGTGCCGTGGGGCCGCTGCCCTCCCGCAACGCGGGCTCGTGTACAGGGGCAGGTTGCTTGTCTGCAGAGCGAGTCTCCCAACGCCCAAGACCAGAGACCGCCTGACGCCGTACCGCTCTCCTATCATGCTATTGGCTCAACGCGCAAAATCTCGGGGTCTGGGGCGGAGCCCCAGGAGCTATCGAAGTACGCAAAAACCGGATGAGCCGGAAAATAACGCCTCACGGCGTCAGTACAAACGGGATTCGTGGCAGGGAAGGGCAGTCCATGCAATAGGGGCTCTGTTGCCCGAGAATGTGCACAGACACCGCTATGTAGTCCTGGCCGATTTCCCTTGACGGAGGATACAGGCCGGGATACCATGTACGTGTATGTATGTGTATCTTCGAAAGGATGGCGTATATGGCGACCAAGACGATCAGTATCGACATCGAGGCGTATGATCGCCTCAAGGCGGTTCAGGGAGAGGCGGAGTCGTTCAGCCAGGTCATCAAGCGAGTAGTTCGCGAGCCGTTGGACGTGGGGCAATTCGTCAAACGGATCGCCAGGCATCCGATTAGTGACGAGGCGGCCGCCGCAATCGAGTCGCACGTCGAAAGCAGGCGACGGCCCTCCGCCAGGAGACGCTGATGGCCTGTCTCGACACGACCATGCTGATCGATCTGGCCGCCAGGAACGCCCGACGAAAAGAGCAAGCCATCCGCAAGATCGAGGAACTGGCAAGGAAGGGACAGTCGCTCGCGACCACCCGTTTCAATGTGGCCGAACTCTATGTAGGCGTGGCGCGCTCCCGATGCCCCCGGGATGACGAGAGAGCCATCGCGACCCTGCTGAGTGAGTGCGAGGTCTTGGAGTTCAACGACGCCGCGGCCCGCATCTTCGGGACCCTCACCGCCTTTCTCCAGCAGATCGGCCAACCCATTGGCGATATGGACGTCCTGATTGCCGCGACCGCTATGGCGCACGGTCATTCCCTGATTACCCGCAATCCCAAGCATTTCTGCCATGTCCCCACCCTGATCGTGGAGGACTACTGACGACGGATAGGAGAGAGAGTCCCACATGAGAATGGCGAGGACAGTTGTGCTGCTTGCGGCATGGGTGGAACTCAGTGGTTGTGTTGGATGGGGTGGATCTCAGGCAACCGGTGACAGCCCGCCGACCGAGCTGCCGTATCGGGTGATTGTCTCGACCGATATCGGCGGGACGGATCCGGATGATTTTCAGTCGATGGTCCATCTGCTGGTCTATGCGGATTGTTTCGATATCGAGGGGGTGATCTCGTCGCCGTATGGGCCGGGACGCAAAGAGCACATCTTGCAGGTCATCGGGCTCTATGAACGCGACTACCCGAAACTGAAAGCATGCTCTGACCCGTATCCCGCTCCCGATGCCCTGCGGGCAGTTGCAAAGCAGGGGGCCGTCGAGGGTGCGGGGTATGAGGGATTCGGGGCTCCGACGGAGGGTTCCAACTGGATCGTGCAATGCGCCAGGCGGAACGATCCGCGGCAGCTCTGGGTCTTAGTCTGGGGCGGGATCGACGATCTCGCCCAGGCGCTGCACGATGCGCCGGACATCCTGCCCAAGCTCCGCGTCTACTTCATCGGCGGGCCGAACAAAAAGTGGAGCGTCGACGCCTATCAATACATCGCGACGAATCATCCGACGCTGTGGATCATCGAGGCCAACGCCACCTATCGCGGCTGGTTCGTCG
>CAZDTD010000483.1:0-2378 GCA_964507995.1 uncultured Pirellulales bacterium
TCGGGCGGCGGCAGCCTGACGATTTCCTCCGATGGCCGGGTCACCGACGAGTCCGGCTGGATCGGCGTCATGCCCGACAGCGCCGGCATCGTCGAGGTCAACGACGCCAATTGGGTGAACACCGGCAATCTCACGGTCGGCGCCTGGGGCTACGGGCAACTCGACATCGCAGGAGGCGGAACGGTCACCGCCGACGAGGTCTTCATCGGGGGCTCCTCATTTGAGAGCCTCGGAGCGAGTTACGAGCCGAATCTGGTCCCGAACGGCATGGGACAGATTACCGTCGCCGGCTCCGGGTCCGAGCTGGCCGTCACAGGTCCCAATGCCCTGTATGTGGGCTATTCCGGGACCGGCCTGCTCGACATCACCGACGGCGGCAGCGTCACCGCCGCAGCCGTGGTTCTCGGCGCATCGCCCGAAAGCGAAGGCGGCCTGACAATCGACGGCGGAACACTCTCTGCCAGTTCGGATCTGTTCGTCGGTGCCTGGGGCGAAGGCTCCCTGACGGTTTCCGACGGCAATGCCGTCATGAGATCGCTCTTTATCGGGGGTTTCGACGCGAACGACGCTCCCGAGGGATTCCCGGAAGTCCCGGGGGATCCCAACGGGATCGGCGAGGTCACGGTGACAGGTACAGGCTCGACAATCGAGGTGAACGCAGTCGGCGCTCTCCATGTAGGGTACGGCGGGCAGGGTGAACTCCATGTTCTCGACGGCGGAACGCTGACCAGCCCGGATAGTCTCATCGGCACAACCTCCGACGGCGCAGGTTGGATGGACGTGAACGATGGAACCTGGGTGAATGACGGGAATCTGACCATCGGCGGCCAGGGCCACGGCGTCCTGGTGATCGAGAACGGCGGCGCGGCGCAAACCAGCGGCTCGGTCTACCTGGGCGCCGGCACAGGCGGCCGTGGAATCGCTGTCGTGATGGATGAGGGTTCCCTATGGGACGTTGGCGAGTCCGTCTACGTCGGCGGGAATGACGCAGGCAGCGTCGGGCAAGGCGTCCTGATCGTCGGCGACGACGCCGAGTTGGTGGTCCACCACGAGCTTTACGTCTGGAGCACCGGCACCCTCGGCGGCGGCGGCGCAATCACCGTCTCGTCGCTGATCACGCTCCACAACTATGGAACGATCTCGCCGGCGGGCGACAATGACGAGATCGGCGTCTTGACGGTCGACGGCGCAGTGGTGTTCCACGACGGCTCGATATACGCAGTCGACATCAACGACACCGGCAGCGACAAGCTGGTGGTCGATGGCGACGTGACGATCGAGGGGGGCACGGTCCAGGTCGAGTCCGAGGGCACAATCCACGGCGAACACGAGTACGAGATTCTGTCCGCCGACAGCGTCGTGGGCGAGTTCAACGATCTGGACACCGCGTTGCTGGACTTCGTTGTCAGCGACGCCGGCCTGGACTACAACGACACCTCGATCTGGCTGCACGTCACCGCGGCCAACTTCGATGATCCGAACCTCGTGCGGACGGGTAACCAGATCGCCGTCGGCGGCGCCCTCCAGCAGATCAGCGCCACAGGCGGCAACAGCGTCACGGATGCGTTGCAGGACGTCGAGACGGCCGGCGAACTTCGGGCCGTGTACGACCAGTTGAGCGGCCAGACGCGAACCGCCATCTCGTCGATGACCCTCGCACACAGTTCCCGATTCCTCAGTACGGTGACCAACCGCATTTCCACGGCCGGGTCGGGCCGCCTGGCCGGGGCGTTCGACTTCAGCCCGTTGGCCGACGCCGGACCCGACCAGGCGCCGGGCGTTGCGAACCACGACGCCGGCGGTCAGGCCTTCGCGGTCGGCAACGGCTCGCCTGTGCTCGCCCACAAACGGTGGGGTCTGTGGGGCCGGGGCTACGGTGTTTTTGGCGACCGCGAGACCGACGGCGGCGTGCCCGGCTACGCGTACAACGTCTATGGCGGCAGCTTCGGCGTCGACTACCAGTGGACCGAGCGGTTCCTCGCCGGTCTGGTGGGCGGCACATCGCAAGGCGACGCCGATTTCAGCAGCTCCCGAGACAGCACCGACTTCGACGCAACACACGTCGGCCTCTATGGCAGCTACACGTGCGGCCCGTGGGCCATCGACTCCGTCGGAACGTACGCCGACCTGAACTATGACACCGAGCGTTTCGTCGACACGCTGGGCGAGAGGCTCGACGGCGACGCGGACGGTCAGGAATACGCCGCCTATGTGGAAGGCAGTCGCAGCTATGACCTGAGCCCGAGGCTTCGGCTGACGCCCCTGGCCTCGCTGCAATACACCTATGTGAGCGTGGACTCCTACACGGAAACCGGCGGGACGAGCGCCTTGTCGTTCGACGACGAGACGCACGAATCCGTCCGCGGCTCGCTCGGCGC
>CAZDTD010000484.1:0-2374 GCA_964507995.1 uncultured Pirellulales bacterium
CGTTGGCCCAGAACAGGTTGTTCTCGAGCGATGCGCTGCCGTCCGATTTGGCGAAGGGCGAATCGTCGGCGACATCGCCGATGGAGACGCCCGCCGGATGGCCATAGAAGATATTGCTGCGAACGCTCGGTTTCGAGGCCCCGAGGATCGCCAGGCCGGGTCCTTTGTTGTCGCTGAAGGTGTTGCCTTCGATCAGATCCTTGTCCTGGAACCAGCAGGACATACCGCCCATCTCGTTGGCGTAGAACAGGTTCCCCTTGATGGTCGCCTGCGTCTGGCCGGAGGCGTAGATACCCGAACGGGCGCTGGAGAAGATCAGATTGCCCGAGATCAGAGGCGACGCGTCGTCGTAACGAATCCCATGCCAGGCAGCGCCGGAAACCCGGCACCGCTCGATGGCCGCCTTACTGTCCCGCGCGATGCAAATGCCCGCGTAGTGGCAGTTGCGAATGTCACTGTCTTCGATGCTCGCCTCGGCGGTGTCCTTCTTCGAGCCCACGCGAATCCCGGTCCCCCAGACCGCGGCCACAAGGCATCGCTGGATCGCCACGTTGGATTGGTTGACGATGTGGACGCCGTCTCCAATCCCACCGATCACGGCGCAATCCGAAAGACAGACCTCGCTGTGACTGAACGTGACGATAGCCATCGGAAGGGACCGGCCTTCGATGCGCCGACCGGGCGCGGTGAACTTGATGCCCCGAATCGTCACGTCCGGCGCCCCGACGACGGACAGGACCGACAGCGCCGCCAGATCCGCGGCCTGCTCTCTCGATTCGGGCACCTGGCTCTCCATCACGACGGTCGTCTTGTCCCAACCGGCGCCCTCCAGCGTCAGGGGTTTGTCGATCCGCAGGCGTTCATGGTACGTCCCCGGCTCAAGTCGCACGGTATCGCCGGGGGCGGCCGCGTCGATCCGTTGCTGGATTGAGCTGGGAGAAGTCGAGACGCTTTTTGCGGAGTCTGCCGCCGCGATTGCGTCTCGGACCGTGTTCGTCAGTTTCTCCTCGCGGAGCCAGGTCGCGGCGATCCTGCCCTCGGGGTCGATCAGCAGGATCTGCATTTGGCCGCCCAGTTGCTTGAGCAACTCCGCGTCCCAGTCAGGGCCGAAGTAGATTTCGGGCCATTCGATCTGTTGCTCCTCGACGTATTTCCTGACCTCGTCGAGCGTGTCGGTGCCGCCGAGCCCGATGATCTGGAGCCGGCCTGTGCCGCCATAGGTCGCGTGCAATTCCTTCAGACGAGCCAGCTCGGGATGGAAGACGGGCGACCAGAAGGCCAGCAAAACGAACCGGCCGCGGTAGTCGGCCAGGCGGATGTCCTTGCCGTCGAGAGTCCGGGCTACGAACAACGGCACCGTGTCCCCGACGTGCAACAGCGGGCGGATCTTCAGTACGAGATCGCCCACGTCGAGTGGTTCGGCGCTATACGCCTGAGCCATCGGAGGCACTTCAACCGTCCCGTGGTAGCTGCCGAATTCCGCCGGGCCCCCACTGCTGAGGCTTTCTTCCTCTTCCAGCCAGACGGTGAACTCGTAGTTGCCCGGCATCACGTCCTCGATGCGGAACCTGCCGTCGTCCTGGATACGGAAGGCGTAATGCCGCCTGCTGAGGTCGTACCACATCGTGTCGTAGTAGGCCCGGGCATCGGGTGTCTTGAGCCATTGTTTCAGCCATTCCGCCCGCTCACGCTCGGTCATCTGGTCGTAGTTGTCGGGCTGCGGCCTCTCGGGCCGTGACGTGCTGAAGGCCCGAAGGCCCGCGCCGAAGTAGATCGGCCCCTTGTAGTCCGCGGGCGGCACGAACTTGCCGATCACCGGCCGGCCCTGCCCGCCCAGGGACATCCGCATGGTCTGTCCCGCCTGCAAGTGGATCGGCGTCCTGCACGTGTGGGTCGATGTATACTCGCCTGTGCGAATGAGGTAGCCGATCTCCATCCAGGTCGGCGGGACCTTCGTGAACACGAACCGCCCGGCCGCATCGGTCTGGCTCTGGTAATCGAAGCGGACGTTTTGATCGATCGCGTTCTTGTTGATGTAGTTGAAAAGTTCCACGCGCTCGTCCGCGCCCGGCGTCTGGCCGATCTTCAACGTCCCTTCGATCCTCGCCCAGGGTTCCAGCCGCAAGTCGGTGGATGCACGCAGTGCCTCGCCAGTCACCCACGCAAAACCCACGTCATGGGCCGCGATCAGATGGAATTCCTCCGGCGCCGAGGCAAAGGAGAACCGGCCCTGTGCGTCCGTCTGAACGATCTCGCCGGTTTTGTCTACCCTGGTGGTCGGCACCAGTTGTCCCGCCCGAATAATCACGCCCTTGTCCTTCGAGCACAAAGTCACTTGCGCCCCGGTCACGGGCCGGCCGTTCGGATCGACCAC
>CAZDTD010000485.1:0-2348 GCA_964507995.1 uncultured Pirellulales bacterium
CTACAAGGAAGAAGCGGAGAAAATCATCAACAGTTGAGATTGTCCACTTTCAATTCGCTCATGAATCTCAAGAGTGCCTCCCTGTGACAACGGTCGGGAGGCCTTTTTGCTGCCGGAGGCAGGGGATTTGCGACCTCACGCGATTGCCGACTGTTCGCATGCTGGCTGAAGCTGCGTCATATTGCGTTTGCCGCCGTTCCGGAGCCGATTCCCTTACTGATTCTCCTTGATCCGCTATCCGAGAATCTGGTATACATAGAGGCGGAGTTAGACCTGCGAATCTCACTCTCATGAATCGGAGTCGGCATCGACTCGGAGCGAAAGGGAGGTCGTGATTGCGTCGTGCTGAGCGGCCAGACTCGCCGCAGGGCGGTGTCGCATGCGGTAGGCTGAGGTTCTTTTCCCACAATTCCCAAATCTTGCTTGAAGGAGGACGATCATGTGCAGAAGGTGCATTGGGCTGATTTTGTTTGTCCTGGTAGCGATGGCCGGCACGTCGGCGCAGGCGGCGAAATTCAGCGACAATTTCGATACGCCTCACAACTACCTGACCGACGGTCTTGGCGCCTACGCCGGCGTGTTGAGCGCCGGCATCGACGCACTCGATGCGTCCACCACGCGTTCCGGCGCCTTGTACATGCAGACGACTGGCGCCAGTTGGGACCCAGGGCCGGGGCCGATGGTTTATGTGGAGGTGGCCGGCGATTTCGTCGCGACCGTGAAGGTCGTCGACTTTGCCGGCACGCTTGCCGAGATCGTGGAGCACAATGACTCCGGCATCGTAGCCCGCGATCCGGCCGGCGTCGAGGGGGCCGAGAACTGGGTCTCCATGAACTACTTCCCCACCTGGACGGCCTTCATCGCCCGCAATACGACGAACAGCGCTCGCGCAGAGGTGGGCGCTACGAGCGGCACCTGGCTGGGCGTCGATACGTTCGCTCTGGCGGCTCAGTACCCCTACATTCAACTGGAGCGCAAGAACGCCGATTTCTACTTCCGGATGAGTGCCGATGGCGTCACCTTCCTGCCGCTGACGGTCGAGGGAGGGATCTATGACGGCACGCAGACCCCTCTGGTCGTCAATCGACCCGATCTGCCCGAGACCCTGCAAGTCGGACTGATCAATGCCACCTACAATGTGACCACAGGCTATGTTGCATTCGACGATTTCACGGTTGTTCCCACGCGTTACGTCATCCTGGTGACCGAGGACTGCGATGACAATGGCGATGGCGTCCGAGACGATCAGGACCTGGAAGACTGGCTGGTCGATCAGGGATACACCGTGAACGCTCGTCCAGGCTATTGGACGGAGTTGGATCCCAAAAAGGTCGCGGAACTCAACGCCGCGGATCTGATCATCATCAGCAGGACCACCGTCAGCGACCAGTATGCCGCGGATGCCAACGAAGTCACGGCCTGGAACGGGATCGAGACCCCGATCTTGAATCTGGCGGCCTATCTGGTCGGCAGCAGTGGCTGGAATTGGGTCAACGACGCTTCGGTTTTGCGTCGCGCGCCTCTGATGGTGGCGGTCGATCCCAATCACGCGGTGTTTGCCGGCGTGGAGCTGGACCCGAACGGTATTGCGGTTCTGGACCCGAACGTGGGCGCCGGCACCACGTTGTTCCTCGACGCGCTCCACGTGGGCAACGGTACGCTGATCGGCGAGGGCGACGACCTCGCTTGGATTGCCGAGTGGCCCAAGAACGCGGAGTACTATGACGGCGCCGGCCAGTATGCCGGCGGCAAGCGCATGATGTTCATGGCCGGGGCCGTGCAGGCCGACACGACCCCAGACGGGGCGCTGAACCTGACCGGGACGGGTCTGAAGATCCTGTCCAACGCGGTCGAGGACCTGATGGCCAGGACCCCGATTGCCGTGACGGTGCAGAACGCCAGTTTCGAGTTGCCCGGCACCGAAAAGATCAAGGGCTGGAACGGCGAAGGCGTCTCCGGGACCCCGGCAGTCGATATCCCCGGCTGGGCGAGCGACAGTGCGGTCGCCGACTCCGGCGTGGAGACGGGATACACCGCCACCGACGGGGAATGGACCGCCTTCCTGATGGGCTCCGATCCTTCGGTCTGGCAGTTGACGGACTACGTCATCAATGCCGAAGACGTCTTCGAACTGCAAGTGGATGCCCGCAGCACGGGGTCTGCCACGACTCTGCGGATCATCCTGTTCTATGACGACGAGGGAATTCGCATGCCGGCCGTTTTTGCGGATGTGATGATTACAGACGCGATGCAGACCTTCTCGCTCGTGTTCAACGCGGCCGATGTACTGGAAGCCGTCGGCAAGAAGATCGGCGTCGAGTTCGACAACGTCATGACCAACGGCAATA